>JBFRWG010000062.1:0-22044 GCA_051439445.1 Crocosphaera sp. | reverse complement strand
TAATTCTAATTGAAAATAGCCAAAATAAGCCAAACGATAGATCCATCCTGTAAAATAAATGAAGATTCCTAGTAACCCTAATATACTGGCAAAAGTTACTAAAATTTGTCTATTATTAGATGAAGGTTGACTACCAGACATACATAAACCACTCCTTGCTAATCCTGTTTATCATAACTATAATTAAAAAATAATAACTTTAGACTACAACCTGGTCGTCTAAAGCGAAAAGTTTTGGTATTCACTCACAAATACTCCTTATAAAAATAACTTCTGACTTCGTTCAATTATCCTAATTAAGTCATGATAAAACTTTCAATTAAAATAATTACTCTTGCGTCTCTAACTGTCCCTTTAGGACTTTATTTTATCCCCAAAAATAGTTTTTCCTTACCCTCCCATGAAGTTAAACTAACTAAAGCACAAAACAACACCGTACCTGTAGCATTACCCTATGATGCAACAGTTACACTCAATAGTAATGATGAAATGTCGGGACAAATGATAAGCTTTGAGCCACAACAGTCAGAGATAACTTTACAAAGAAGTGGAAGGTCTAAAAAAATAGCAATTACTAATATAAAAAAAATAGAATTTGGCCAAAAATTTCAACTTCTTCATACTGGAGAATTGGTTATAAGAGGTGAAGACGATGATTTTGACCCCAACACCGTACAAACTTGGCAAATAGCTTTAACCCAGTTTAAAATAATCGATGCTCAAGATGGAAAAGCTGAAATCATTTTATCTGGAATAAGTAAACGCAAATTAGATGGAATTATGTCTGTTTCCCAAAGCAATACTTATGTTATTGATCAACTCATTTTTAACAACGAAAATAATTCTCTCATTATAACGGCAATTCCCTATTAAGATTAAGAATGTAGAATAAAATTAAATTCTAAATTCTACATTCTAAATTCTACATTCAACTTGACATTTCCAACATTCTTTGAATAGGTTTTAAAGCTGCTTGACGAGTTGATTCATCCATCGTAATTTCTGGTTGTCTCGACTTCATCGCTAAATACAACTTTTCCAACGTATTCAAACGCATATAAGGACATTCATTACAATTACAATTATTCACCGCCGGCGCAGGAATAAAACGCTTCTGAGGAGCTTCTTTTTCCATTTGATGAATAATTCCCGGTTCCGTTGCTACAATAAATGTCTGGCGATCGCTTTGGTTCGCATACTTTAATAAAGCAGTGGTCGAACCAATATAACTCGCATGACGTAACACGTTTTCTTCACACTCAGGATGAGCAATCACTTCCGCTAAAGGATGTTCAATTTGTAACTGAACAATCTTCTTCTCAGAAAAGGTTTCATGGACAATACAACTGCCTTGCCATAAAATCAAATCCCGTCCCGTTTCCTGAGCAACATAGCGTCCTAAATTGCGATCAGGGGCAAAAATAATGGGACGATCCTCAGGTAATTGATTGACAATTTTCACCGCATTAGAACTGGTGCAAATAATATCACTCATGGCCTTGATCTCGGCCGTACAATTAATGTACGATACCACAAGAGCATCGGGATATTGTGCCTTAAACTGGGCAAATTCTTGAGGAGGACAACTATCCGCTAAAGAACATCCTGCCCCTAAATCTGGTAACAACACCAACTTATCAGGATTCAAGATTTTAGCTGTTTCTGCCATAAAGTGAACTCCCGCAAAAACAATGACCTCTTTTTCCGTTTTAGCTGCTTGTTGAGAAAGTGCCAGAGAATCACCAATAAAGTCAGCAATATCCTGGATGTCGGGATCTTGATAATAATGTGCTAGGATAACAGCCTTTAACTCCCGTTTAAGCTGATTAATCGCTTTAAACAAATCTTGAGGCAGTTGATACGGTGCTGGGAATGATGTTGGTTTAACGGTAGTGAACACAGTGCTTGAGTTTTCCTCCACTAATTATAGTTGATATTACCAAAACTATTATAACAAATATTTTATTATATCATCTAATCCTTCAGAATTTGCCAAGGATAGAATTACTCAAAATCCGCATCAGGCATCAAACGTAAGATCCCCATGGCTAAAGCTTTTGGGTCAAGATATTGGGCTTCAAAGACAGCTAACATATCCTTTAGGGTTGGATTGCCCCTAGAGCTTCCCGTCACTCCCATAGCCACAATTAAACCGCAGTAGCCTCCGGTTTGCTGGCAACGTTGATCCCATTTATGGCGCGCCTGTTGATGTTCAGGATCATCCTGCATAAACTCACCAAAAATAAAGAGAGAGTTATCCCCTGTTTGTAAAATTCCCAAATCATACATTAACTCTTCCCAAGGGTCTTCTCCTGGGTTAAAACAGACCCCTTGGAGGTTCCCAGCTTCTTGGAGTATTTCAATCATCTCTTTGGCTTTGGGACGAGAGGTTTGTACCAAAACCACCGGCATTCCTTCCCCTTGAGGGGTTGCTTGCTGAGACGGATAATAGGTTTTAGGGTTATTTTGTAATTGTTCGAGGGTACTCCAGGGAATCATCCCTAAACTTAAGAAAGCATTATCAGGAATGAGATCATCTCCTAGGGGAAATTTCACCCGATCTTCTTCATCTTCCTCCGCTTCTAGTCCTTCTAATAACGCTGCACTCAGTTCCGGAAGGGTAGAGACCTTGAGGTTAATCATCTGAGGTTTCCCTCCCTCTGACATATCCGTAAAGCGATGATATCTAGAGATTTTGTCGATAACCTCCTCACTTAAATCCTGTTGATTACGGTTGACAAACCGTAAAAACGCTTGGATGCTGTAGTAAACAATTTTCGCTTCTTCTTCATCGAGAAAGGGGCGAATACCCTCGTAGGGATGAATACTCCCATATCGAGGTAAGGTCAACTCTCCCTCATCATTTTCATACTCCTCATAATCATAATCCTCCAACTCCTCTTCCATGTCCTCAGCAAATTCAAAATTCAAAAACCAGCAATCTTGTGACAGAAAAGCTTGCTCAAGCTGATGAGTTGACTTTTCTTGTAAGGCCGCTTCACGGAACTTTTTGAGAGACTCCAAAGAACGATAGAGGATGAGTCCGTATTCCTCCCCTGCCATCCCCATCACACAGACATAGATGGTGTCGACTCCCCAACGCTGAAACTCAACAGAGATAATGTCATAATCAGCCAAAATGTCCCAGGGGGCCGTTTTAGCCACCTCCTTAGCCGTTGCCATTAATAACCCTTCATAATGGCCAGGCAATGCAGGGGGACGGCTCTCTTCCACTCCCTGAAAACTACGGAACAGTTGGTCAATTAAGGGTAAATCTGGGACATAATCGATAGTAATATCCAAACTCTGTAAGGCTCCCCTGAGAAAAAATTGTAATTCTCGGTTACGCACAACAATTTTTTGAGGTCGAGCCGGCTGTGCCGGACTATGAGGTGTTTCCATCGCACGCAGTAAGGTCCTGACTACCGCTTCTGGCCCCAGATCAGAAGCAACAACATCCATGGCTCTGACCACCCCTTGGGAACCATCCACCCAAATAATACACTCTTCTTGTTCAGGGTTACCGGCTACTCTGCCTCTCAGCCCACCTACAGAACGGCGATCGCCCTCCCAAACACTGGGAACTTGGGGAATTTTTTGAAGCCGACGTTGCGTAGTTTGAGGCAAATTGTTCATCGAAAATTTTGGGTTTGAAACCCCGTCCTTCTTGCTCCGTCCTTATGTCTGAAGAAACCTCAGACGGGTCGGTGAGCTGATAGAACGGCTTGACAAAGTGCTGGTTTTTCAATGGATATAATCCCAAGAACCAGCCAACTTGTAATGGTCCTTTTGAGCAACACAACTAAAATGTCCTGTCCAACAGCACCTAACCAATTAGGTTGACAGATAGTCCGAACTAGGGAGGTATTCGGAAATGTGTACCAAGCTGTGTCCCAATGCGGTATTTAGCTCTTACTTGACGCTCTAGCTTGCTTTATTATAGTATAAGTTGTTTGGACTGTGCGTCCTTTACGGCGGGGCTTGAACCCCTGATTTTCTCGTCATTCCCATCCTCTTTATCCTTATTCTAAACTGAGTTCAAAAGAAAAAACCCCCCTCAAGCAGACTCCTAGATCAATTCCCCTCATCCTTGGCTGGAGTCATGGTGAAGTGCTAGATGACTTGATAAATAAAACTTAAGCTCGACCAAGCCTTAACATCAAGACTATAGGTTTCAGCAGTGGGTTCAGTTAGATTGTTAATTTTTTGGCTGGCTACGGTTAAGTCTTGTAAAAGGGAGCGGGCTATGTTTAAAGGATTTTCTAAACTGATAATTTGTTCTTTTTCTGGTTTAAATTCTCTTATTTTTGTTAGGGCTTCTCTAGTTCTCTCAAACGGTGCGATCGCTGTGATCACTATAATTTGTTCCCATCCTTCAATGCTAGAAGTTGTCCAAGTCACTCCAGTGGCAGCAGTAGGAACAACCTGTTCTCTGCCTGGTTCAATCAAGGGTTGATGGCTGGAGTTGTTTTCTGCGTTTTCCTCATCAGCCGGAAGATAAGCAATGGCTGTGCCACTACTGTTGATCCCTACCATTAGATAATAAAGGGGTTGTTCTCCTTGATTTTGTAAACGATAGCGCAAACGAGTTCCTCGCGCCACTTTAGGTAGTTCTGTGGGTCTAGGCTTTTCTGTTGTTTTGTTTTTCGTTTCCGATGGTGAGGTTATGGTTTGGCTTCGGGTTGTTTGTCGTTGTTCAATGATATAGGGATCTTCGGCTAGTCCTTCAAGGGTAACCGACAAAGGCAGTCGAGAGGAATGTTCATTGAGGGTTAACCCCCATAACTTGATGCCTAGTAGTTTATCTAAGGTGGGGCGTAACCGTTCAACGGCTGATTTAATGGCTTCTCCTGATTTTCCCACGGTATTCGGGAGTTCCACTCCTCCTGGGAGAAACAAGGAATAACGTAATCCCGTGTCTTCTGGTTGGGAAGGGGAAACGGACAACCCTAAAATGCAATCCACAGGTTGTTCCCCTTCACTGACCACATCAGCCACGGTTTGAATGGCAGAAAAGGCACTGGTGGCATCGACTCTTTCAATCCGTTGTAATTTGGGATCGAGGGCCACCGTCAACCCTGGGTTGGGAGATAAACAGCGTAGGGACTCTTGTAATAATTGTCCTACTTGTAGGGGTTGAGGGGAGGTTTTTTCTCGCAAAAGCTGACGCACTTTCCCTTTAAGTCCTGTGTGAGATTTTAATTGCAGGGAGGGGTTGAAAGAAGAGTCATGACTGTCCACACAAGAGAAAAGAGAGTTAAGCGCATAATGCCGTAAAATATTGGACGAAAGCCCCGTTAAGGTGATCGTGGCTGTGGTGCCATCTTCAACGGTACTAATAAATGCTTCTGCCCCATCAGACACAGTTGGCAGTAGATAATAGGTAAATAGGGGTTGTTTCGGACTATTTTCTTGTTGTGGTTCTTGCTTTTCTCCCATCAGAGGAAGGATTTGCTCTTTAGTTTTATTGAGGATAGTCGTGACGCTTATCGCTGGTGCAGTAGCCCAGAGATATTGCGTTAAAGCATAGGTAAACAGTCCTGCACTGAAACCATTGCCTTTAATTTCTGTTGCTACTTGGTTGGCACTGGCTGCGGTGAGAATGATCCCAGGACTGGCTGTTGTCTGTTTTTGGGAAAGGTTTTGTTTGAGTTGGGACTGAAAAGCCAATTCTTCAGGGTCTATCTGATCCCTCATGTAAGGAAAGGAGCGAACCCGAAGATTTCCTTGTACTTTTTGACCCTTACTGTGGTAACTGGTATCGAGTACCATGGTGACTTTATCTGTCTTCAGCGATCGCCCCAACAGATGTAATGTTTCTTCGAGAATATTATCTGTGTTGCTTTTTCCTTGGTTAAGTGTGATGCCACCTTTTGTCATAATTCCCCGGCGTTGACCTTTGGTGATGGTGGGGTCAACGTTCGGGGAAATCTGGACGTAGTTTCCATACCCACTGAAGTGAAAGATCACCACATCTCCTGGTTTGGCTTGCTTTACTAGATGTTCTATAAAAGCAGTTTCGATCCCTTGACGGGTTGCTTGTTTATCAGTCAAGGTAAGAATATCTTGCCCTTGAAATCCAAAGCGATGAATCAATAAGTCTTTTTGACGTTCAACATCTGTTAAACAGCCTTTGAGAGCGAACTTTTGGTTATAATCGTTAATGCCCACCAATAAAGCAAGTTTGCGGTGAGTGGGATCTGCTAGGGTTTGATAGTATTTTTGCAGTTGATGATTTTGATCTAGCCATTTTAGGCTTTCTTGAGCGACCCCCCAGGTGAGTAAGGTCTGTAAAAAAGTGCGTCGATCCCATTTCATGGTTTCTTTTTGCTCTGTTGGGAAGATTGCGCTGCTAAGCTTACTCTAATGTTCAGCCTCCATCCATTCTATTATAAATTGGCTGTTTACAGGAAACCCCTAAAAAAATCTCAAGTTCATTGGGGAGCCAAGGGGCAGGGAAATGAAGAATTAAGAAACAATTGCCTCGTGAACTACCACACGTTGACCTATCGGTACAGCGTGGGCTTCTTCCCCAACAGATCGCCCAATAGTGGATTTCTTACGTCCTCCTCTATTTCGTCTTATATCTGGGCGATAAGCTTGGTCCCCCGTTCCAGAGGTCTGTCGTATTCGTAGTCCCTCATCTCTACAGCTAAATTGTATATTTGTCTGCACCCCCCCCTAAAACAACCTAACTTTGCATCGCTTTAATTAATTCAGCCGCAACTTCAGGACGAGAAAACTGTGGGGGTGGCATTTCTCCCCGTCGTAACATTTCTCGGACTTTAGTGCCTGATAAATGAATCCTTTCTTCGGGCCCACTGGGACTGGTTTTCGAGGTGGCCATTTGTCCGCTTCGTTTACAGTAGAAGGCGTGTTCAAATTTCATGGGAACGATCCCTAAAGCTTCAGGATCAAACTCCTCAAAGATGTGTTGAGCATCGTAGGTTCCATAATAGTCTCCTACTCCGGCATGATCCCGTCCTACGATAAAATGGGTGCAGCCATAATTTTTACGGACGATGGCATGGAAAATGGCTTCTCTAGGACCTGCATAACGCATGGCTGAGGGATTGATGGCTAATATGACCCGATCTTGGGGAAAATAATTGTCCATCATGATTTCATAACAGCGCATCCTGACATCGGCAGGGATATCGTCGCTTTTGGTCGCACCGACTAAGGGATGTAAAAATAATCCGTCTACTACTTCTAGGGCGCATTTTTGAATATACTCATGGGCCCGGTGGATAGGGTTACGGGTTTGGAAACCGACAACCGTTGACCAGCCTCTTTCACTAAATAATTTTCGAGACTCTGCCGGATCAATTTGATAGTTTGGGAATAAGGGATGTTCATCTCTTTTCAGTAGCCAAACCGGACCTGCTAGGTTAACCGCTCCTTGATCATAGACCACTTTAACCCCTGGATGTTTACTTTCGTCTGTTTTATAAACATTGACAGCTTCGTGGGTTTTATTATAGTGATATTTCTGGGTGAGTTCTAAGACTCCAATAAAGTTCCCCTGGGGATCGTCTAATCGGATCCAGTTTCCTTCTTTGAGAGAGTCGGCTATTTCTTCGCCAACCGATAGGGTTACGGGAATAGACCAAGGTACTCCATTACTTAAGTGCATTTCTTCGACAACGGTTTCATAGTCGGCCCTTTCCATAAAGCCTTTGAGGGGACTAAACCCTCCAATAGCAATCATAACTAAATCAGAAGTTGCCCGTTCATCTAGGGTTATTCTCGGTAATTTGTCTCCTTGAGCTAAAAATTCTTCTTTTTCGGCTACAGTTGCTATACGATTAATTAGTTGACCGCCATGGGGCGCAATGCCGTCTGTTTGTGTCATGTTAATTATATTTTTATACTAGCTGTCAGCCTCTATCCTACCAGGGTCTGATCCCCTTTCGTTAATTTAATTGGGGTAAATTGTTTTAAAATTAGAAAATAGGTTTTTTAGATCAATACCAGATGTAACCATGAATATAATGGTTGTGGACGATGAACAGGATATTAAACTTTTGTTTAAACAAAAGTTTAGAAAAGAAATTAGACAGAAAAAAATAGACTTTTCTTTTGCTTTTTCTGCTGAAGATGCTTTGAGTTCCCTTAAGGAAGAAAATAATCATCTAATTTTGATTTTGGCAGATATTAATATGCCTGGGATGAATGGTTTGGAACTTCTGAGAATTATTAAAGAAGAGTATCCTGGTCTTAGGGTTTTTATGATCACAGCTTATGGCGATGATCATAATTATCAAACGGCATTTAAATACGGGGCTGATGATTATTTAACCAAACCTATTGAATTTGATACCCTTAAGGAAAAAATAACTAACTTACTGTAAGAACCAATTGCTTAATATGGTAATTCCTAAAATTTTAGTCGTTGATGACGAATTAGATTTAGAGCGACTCATGAGACAAAAATTTAGAAAAAAACTTAGACAAAAGCAACTGGAATTTGTTTTTGCTCATAATGGAAGAGAAGCCTTAGAAAAAGTTAAACTGTACGGGGATATTGATATTGTTTTAACAGATATTTATATGCCAGAGATGGATGGACTAACTCTATTAACTAAACTTCATGAAATTGATCCGATTATTAAAGCAATTATTATTTCTGCTTATGGAGATATTGATAATATACGAGCGGCAATGAATCGGGGGGCTTTTGATTTTTTAACTAAACCTATTAATTTTAAAGATTTAGAAATAACGACGACAAAAACTTTAAATCATGTTCAACAAATCAAAAAAGCTTTTGCTCAAAAAAAAGCAGCGATACAGGCTCAAGAAAAAACGTTAAATGAGCTTAAATTAGAGATTGATAAACGCCAAAAAGTCGAAGAAGCCTTACGAACAAACCAAAAACAGTTAACCCAATTTTTGGCTGCTGTTCCTGTTGGTATTTTTGTTATTAATGCTCAAAATCAATCTCCTTATTATGCGAATGATAAAGCGAAAGCAATTTTTGGGACCGATGTTTTAAATAATCTTTCTTATGAAGAACTAATTAAGATTTATCAGCCTTATTGTTTAGAAACAGGGCAGAAATATCCTCTGGAAAAGTTACCCATATATCGAGCTTTACAAGGAGACAGTCCAACGGTATCTGATATTGAAATTCGTCATCATAAGCAACGGATTCCTTTAGAAATTTCGGCTCGACCTATTTATGATGAAAAGGGCAATATTTCTTATGTTATTGCTGCTTTTCAAGATATTACTCAAAGAAAAAAAGCAGAAGCTGAACGACTTCATTTTACTCAAGAATTAGCTCAAAAGAATATTGATTTACAACAAGCAAAAGATCAATTATTTGAGTATAATACCACTCTAGAGCAAAAAGTATCTGAAAGAACTCAAGAACTAACAGAAACTTTAGATATTCTCAAAGCGACTCAAGCAGAATTAATGCTAGAAAATGCCCTATTGAGAAGCGATGAAAACTCCAAAACCTATGATTATCAAGTAGGGGGAAGTTTACCTATCGATTCACCCACTTACGTCGTTCGTTCGGCTGATCGTTATCTCTATAAAGCCCTAAAATCAGGAGAGTTTTGTTATATTTTAAATGCAAGACAAATGGGAAAATCTAGTTTGCGTGTTCAAATAATGAAACGATTACAAGCTGAAAATTATGCTTGTGTTGCTGTTGATTTATCAGAAATTGGTAATCGAAAACTCACCATAGAACAATGGTACTCAGGATTTATTTATATGTTGATAAGTGGTTTAGAATTATTAGGGAAAGTTGATTTTCGTCAGTGGTTACAACAACATGATTTTTTATCTCCTGTACAGCGTTTAGGTGAATTTATTCAGCAAATTATTTTCCCTAATATTGATAAAAATATTGTGATTTTTATTGATGAAATTGATAGTATTCTCAGCTTAGAGTTTCCGATGGATGACTTCTTTATTTTGCTGAGAAGTTGTTACAATAAAAGGGCTGATTATCCTGACTATCAAAGATTAACTTTTGCTTTATTAGGGGTAGCGAGTCCTTCTCAGCTCTTAGAAGATAAAAAAAGAACACCTTTTAATATTGGCCAAGCGATTCCCTTACAAGGGTTTCAGTTTCATGAAGCCCAACCTTTATTACAAGGATTAAAAGCTAAAGTAAGTCATCCTCAAGCTGTTTTAAAAGCCGTCTTATATTGGACAAATGGCCAACCTTTTTTAACCCAAAAAATTTGTAAATTAATCCATAAGTCTCAAACTGAAATTCCTGCAAAACAGGAAAATATATGGGTAGCTGAATTGGTGCGATCGCAAATTTTAAAACAGTGGGAATCTCAAGATGAACCTGAACATTTAAAAACCATTCGTGATCGTATTTTACAAAGTTCTCTAGATGCTAAACAATTATTAAAGCGATATCAAAGTATCTTAAATAAAGCCAACCCTTCCATGAGAGATGATGAGTTAACCAGGGAACTTGTTCTATCAGGTTTAGTCATTAAAGATCAGGAAATGTTAAAAGTTCATAACCTGATTTACGAAAGTATTTTTAATAATAATTGGATTGATAATAGTCTCAATGAAAGGATTAAGATAGGTTTGGGGTGAGTTGGGTCAACAAGCACAAGTAGAAAGTAAAATAAAATTATATTGGTATCAAAGAGACTTTTAATTGTGGGAGCGATCGCTGTAGCTTTCGGCGGTTATTATTGGAAGAAGTTTAGCCGACTTTTCTATATTTACCATGATCATCTTAATGATTAGTTAGGTTTTTGACACTATATCTCATGGTTATTATGGGAGGAGCAATAGCTGTGGCACTAGCTGTAGCCCCATGTAGAAGCGGTTGTCGTGGTGATTCACAAATGTGTGAAAATTTACCAAAATTTTTGGGCATACTGAGAGAGTAAATTTTAAAATCTTAGTTGTTAATCTGTTGTGGATTTAAACGATAGATAGCAGTACAAAAAAAGGTTATCACATTATTGTAGTCCGATGCACTGCCCATCTTACAAGGTTTTACAATTGCATCAATGTCCTAATCATAATGGGTAGTGCTACAGTTTGGAAATCTTGTAATTTAGATTCCCAAACACTGATCCCCCTTTTCTTCATTAACAAACATGAATCAAAAAAATTTAATTTCTTCTGTTGTGTCTCAATGGAGTCTGATCCTCACAGGTGCCACTCTACTTAGTTGTGCATGGTCATTACCAGCAAATGCAGGGAGTTTTCGCTCCATAAATGGCAGTAACAACAACCTTGCTCATCCCACCTGGGGAGAAGCTGGTATTGATCTGCTCCGTCTTGCCGAGCCAGCTTATGAGGATAGTATCTCTCAACCCAGAGGGGGGAATCCCAGCAGTTTACCTAGTGTTCGTGCCATTAGTAAGGCTATGTCTGCTCAATCTGGTTCTGTACTTAACTCATCAAGACTCAGTGATTGGGTTTGGCAGTGGGGACAGTTTGTTGACCATGATCTTGATCTCACTCCCATTGGTGAGAGTGAAGCATTTAATATTCCAGTACCCACAGGAGATCAATTTTTTGACCCCTCTGCTAGGGGAAATCAGGTCATTGATCTTAACCGTTCAGAGTTCCATACCGATACTAATAGTGTTCGTCAACAGTTTAATGAGATTACCGCTTACATCGACGCTTCTAATATTTATGGATCTGATGCCAGTCGAACTGTAGCCCTTCGTACCAACGATGGGAGAGGAAAACTAATTGCTGAAACTGCAGTCAATGGGGAAAAGTTGTTGATGTTCAATACAATAGGTTTACCTAACGATACTGGGGGCAATCCTAACAGTTCAGACTTCTTTGTATCTGGAGATGTGCGGGCCAATGAACAGGTGGGACTTTTAGCAAGTCACTCTTTATTCATGAGGGAACATAACCGCATTGCTGATGACCTGAAAAACCGTCTTGATAATGGAGAAGTTGCTTTAATAGCTAAACGAGACGCAGCGATCGCTGATGGGAATAATGGAGTCGATAACGAAGGAGACTTTATCTTTGAGTCAGCCCGTAAAGTGGTAGGCGCACAAATGCAAATGATCACCTACAACGAATGGTTGCCTCTTATTGTAGGGGATGAGGCATTAGAAGACTATAATGGCTATGATGACACAGTCAATGCCAGTGTCTCGACAGAATTTTCTACGGCTGCTTTTCGCTTTGGTCATACCATGCTGTCCCCTGATCTCCTCCGAGTTAATAATAATGGGAAGGTGGTAGAGTCTTTATCTTTACGGGATAGTTTTTTTAACCCTCAAGAAGTGCTAGAAGATGGGGTTAACACTTTATTCATGGGTTTAGCCTCTCAAGAAGCTCAAGCCGTTGATACTTTGTTGGTAGATGATGTGCGTAACTTCCTCTTCGGACCACCAGGGGCCGGGGGGTTTGATTTAGCTTCTCTGAATATGCAGCGAGGAAGGGATCATGGTATCCCAGATATCAATACCGTTCGCCTAGCATTACAACTCCCTGTATATAACTCATTTCTTGAACTAACTGGGGGTGATGTTACTTTAGCTAATACTTTGGCCACTGTTTACGAGAACAATCTCAACGTCGTGGATCTCTGGATAGGGGGTTTAGCAGAACAAGCGGTTAATGGGGGTTTATTAGGGGAAACTTTTAGTACAATCGTAGTTGACCAATTTACTCGCAGCAGAGACGGCGATCGCTTTTTCTATCTCAATGATTTAGAACATCTGATGATTCTTGCTCCTGATCTTCAAGCGGTGAGTCTATCAACGATTATTCGTCGTAATAGCAATCTGTCTAATATTCAAGAGAATGTTTTTTTAGTGCCGTCAGTCCAGGAACCGAAAACCACTGGGGGATTAATTCTTTTGGGTTTATTGTTTGGTTGTAAACCTTCAAGGAAAGCGATCGCCTTTTTGCTCAAAGAATAATCTTCCTAGTCCGAGATATAATCCTTGAGCATTTTTCCCTGCAGGATAAGCGGTAACGGCAAATTGATAATAACCACTCATGTTGGGATTACTTTTGGGTTTCAAGGCAACGGTAAAGGTTTTTCCTGGCGGAATGGGTGGGTCAAAAATAACCGAAATTTGATTATTATCCAGATTCCGTTTCACCCTTGCTAGGGTTAAAGAGTTGTCTCTGTGCAGGGGTTTTCCTTCAAAAGCAATGGTATCATCCAAATAAAAATCAATGGTGTCTAACCCTTGGGTTTGTTGAATAGTTAATTGTTGTAAAGATTCATCTATATCTGGGGGTAGTTCAAGGGTGAAATAATAAGTTGCTCCTTCGATGCGAATGCGACTTACGGTGGTGACGACATCCAGTAAACGAGGGGATTTATTGAATAAGGTCGTATTATCCCCCATGTTGAGGGCCAACACAGGAGACACCATTAAAACCATGCTAACGATCAAACCCCGAAATATCATTACAGATTACCCCAACGACAAAAAACAAAAACCTAGGTTAGCCTAGGTTTCTATTTTAGTGATTCAGCAAAGGGTTGGGGTACACTAAACCTAGGTAAATCTAGGTATGTGAAAAAATTGCTGATTTCAACTTTTTTAGTCAAAACGAACTTAAATATTCTCCTAAAAAAGTGCGCCGGTAGCACCCCATACCCCTTGGGGTGAAGCTTTCCCCCCACTAATCTCTTGAAGATTAGTAAAAACCTCGCTCCTCATCCCCAAAACTGGTAAAGCACTTGCCATTCCTGTTTACTCAACTTTGCCATGCAGTTACTTGCGATGAGAAAACTAGATTGGTTTTAGCACGGAACCCCATCTAGTTTTTGGTAGGTTAATGATTCATTATCGCATTCGTATCTAGGTCAACCTAGGTATTCTCCCTACTGCCTCAACCGCTAAACCACTTTGCGCACTGCTGCCGCAGCGTCAGGATGAATACCCAAACGAGTGAAGTTAATACGGCCTTTCCCATCGATTTCACGAACTTTGACCACTACTTCATCTCCGATAGCCACTTCGTCTTCTACTTTGCCCACGCGCCTATCAGCCAACTGGGAAATATGGATCATGCCTTCCTTACCGGGAAAGATTTCCACAAAAGCTCCAATGGGGATAATACGGGTGACACGACCTAAATAAACTTCCCCTTCGTTGAGTTTGCGGGTCATGTTGAAGATGATGTCTCTAGCTTTTTCGGCTTTCTTGGCTTGAATCGCAGCAATGGTAACGGTTCCATCGTCAGCAATATCAATTTTCGAGCCAGTTTGTTCTGTGATCCCTTTAATGGTTTTACCCCCTGGCCCAATAATCAGACCAATCATGTCAGGATCGATCTTCATGGTTAATAAACGCGGAGCAAAGGGAGAAAGGGTTGGACGGTGTTGAGGGATGGTGGCCAGCATTTTTTCTAGGATATGTAAACGGGCTGGTAGGGCCTGTTCAATGGCTTGGGCCACCACAGTCATCGAGAGTCCAGTAATTTTCATATCCATTTGTAAGGCAGTGATGCCACTATCGGTTCCTGCCACTTTAAAGTCCATATCCCCCAAAAAGTCTTCAATCCCTTGAATATCAGTCAGAATACGGACTTCTTTCCCTTCTCGAATCAATCCCATCGCTGCCCCACTCACTGGTTTGGTGATGGGAACTCCTGCATCCATCAAGGCTAAGGTGGAACCACACACCGATCCCATGGAAGTGGACCCATTGGAGGAGACCACTTCCGAAACTACTCTCACCACGTAGGGAAAGTCTTCTTGGAGAGGTAACACGGGAACGATGGCTCGTTCAGCTAAAGCCCCATGACCAATTTCTCGGCGGCCAGGAGAGCGGAGGGGTTTGGTTTCTCCCACCGAGAAGGGAGGGAAATTATAATGATGAAGGTAGCGTTTTTCGTCTTCAGGGTGCAGATCGTCCCCAAGGTCTTGGGCATCTCCTGGGGTTCCTAAAGTAGCTAAGGAAAATACTTGGGTCAGTCCTCTCGTAAACAGTGCGCTACCGTGTACCCTTGGGGGTAATAAACCCACGCGACAGGAAATAGGGCGGACTTCATCGAGCTTGCGCCCATCGACGCGCACTCCTTCCTCGATGATTTGGGAGCGCATCAATTTTTTGGTTAAGGTTTTGTACAGGTTGCCGATGGCCTTGGGATCTTCAGTGCTGGCTATTTTGATAGGGTTGTCTTCTGGTAATTCTGTGATCGCTGCTTCGACGGCTGTTTCTTTAATGTTATCGAGAGCGTCATCTCGCCCTGCTTTGCCGAGATCGTATTGGACTAATACCTGTTTGATGGAGTCGGCTGCACGATCGCTGATAAATTTTTCTAGGGCTTCATCAATACTTGGAGGTTCGGCTTTGGCCAAGGTCATCCCCAATTCTTCCATAATTTCTTCTTGAGCCCCGATCAAGTCTCGGACGGCTTCGTAGCCGAAATCAATGGCTTCGATAATGTCTTGTTCAGGAAGTTGATTGGCTGCTGCTTCTACCATCACTACCCCCTCGGGACTACCGGCCACGACGAGATCGAGATCCCCATTTTCTACTTCTCGATAGGTGGGGTTAATAATAAAGTCGTCTCCCACTAAGCCAACTCTAACGGCTGCCATGGGTCCATAAAAGGGAATATTGGCTTGAATAACGGCTATGGAAGCCCCTGTTACTGCCAGAACGTCTGGGGGAACTTCTTCGTCCATGGAGAGGGTGGTGGCAATGATTTGAATATCATTGCGTAACCAGTTGGGAAATAGGGGACGTAGGGGGCGATCGATTAGGCGACTAATGAGGATTGCCCTTTCTGGAGGGCGGCCTTCCCGTCTTAAAAAGCCTCCTGGAATGCGGCCTGCGGCATACAGTCTTTCTTCATAATCTACGGTCAAGGGTAAAAAGTCGATGCCTTCTCTACCTTTTGTTGTTGTTGCTGTCACCAAAACTGCCGTATCTCCTGATTGAATCAAGACTGCCCCGTCAGCTTGGGGGGCTAACAATCCTAGCTTTAGCCGAATATCTCTTCCGTCGAACGATATTGACTTGTCAAACTCTTGCATGTAGCGTTGGTTCCTTTTCTCTTATCGCGTTTCTCTTTCTGTCGCAATCCTAACATTTTTGAGGAACTTGACGCGATGGGTTCAGGGATTTCTCTGAATCTATCCCAAATTTTTGTGGGTGAAGGGTTTAGCATTGTCGCCGGTATAGCTAGCTGCAATCTGGCCGTTTCCTGTTATTTGGTATTTATAGGTCACTAATCCGTCTAATCCTACAGGTCCTCTGGGGGGCATTTTTTGGGTACTAATGCCCACTTCTGCACCGAAACCGTAGCGAAATCCATCGGCAAAGCGTGTTGAACAGTTATGATAGACCCCCGCAGCGTCTACTTGATTCATAAATATTTCTGCACTCTTTTTATCTTCAGTGATAATTCCATCTGTATGTTTTGAACCATAAAAATTGATGTGATTAATGGCTTCTTCTAAGGATTCGACAATCTTAATGGATAAGATCAAATCACTGTATTCTGTTTTCCAGTCTTCTTCGGTTGCTGCTTCAATCTCTATATGATTTTGCGTTAACTTATCCCCTTTTAATTGGACGTTATGCTCCTTTAATCCCTCGGCAATTTGAGGTAAAAACTCGGCTGCTATATCTTGATGAATTAATAAGGTTTCGATGGCGTTACAAGCAGCAGGATATTGGGTTTTGGCATCTACTATGATAGAAATTGCTTTTTCTAATTTGGCTGTTTTATCAATATATAAATGGCAAATTCCATCGGCATGACCTAGAACAGGGATGTTCGTATTTTGCTGAATAAATCTAACAAACTCATTGGAACCTCTGGGAATAATTAAGTCGATATATTCCTCTAAATCTAATAAGGTTCTAATTTCTTCACGGGTGGTTAATAATTGCACTGTATCGGGATTAACTTTGGTCTTGCTTAGAGCTTGTTGAATAATTTTCACTAAGGTTTGACAAGAGTTTATGGCTTCTTTTCCCCCTTTCAAAATGACTCCATTTCCTGACTTTATCGCTAAACTGGTAATTTGAATTAGGGCTTCAGGACGAGCTTCAAAAATGATACCTAATACCCCCAAAGGACAACTGACTCGCTTTAAGATTAAATTTTCATCTAATTCTCGATGAAGGGAAATATACCCAATAGGATCGGGTAAATTAATTACATCTCTGATCCCTTTTATGGTTCCTTCAAGTTTGGTTTTTCCTAATTTTAAACGGTTGTATAAAGGGGTAGGGATTCCTTCTTTTTCTGCTCTTTTACAATCAATTTCATTGGCTTGAATAATTTCTTCTGAAGCGTTTTCTAATGCTTGGGCGATCGCTTCTATTGCCTGATTACGCTCCTCGTTGGACAGTCCCCCTAATGTTCGGGCTGCTTCTCTGGTTTTTTGGGCTATTTTTGTTACCGATAAGGCTTGATTTTCAGTAGTTATCATAATAAGTACCTGCTCTTTATAATTAAGAATTTAGACTTCACTGCTGTTATAATTCTCAATTCTCAATTCTACATTTCAATCGGGTTCAATACCAGAACCGACTGGGGCGATCGCATCCAATTTTAATTCTGGATGATCAACGTTTACCTGTTGCAGTCCCCATTCATTTTTAAACAGTAAAACGGGACGACCCCAGTTATCTTTGACGGTAATGGTGTTAAAAATACGCCCTGCTTTTTCTAAGGCTGTCCAGCCTCCTTTTACCCACCGAGCTAAACTATAAGGTAAGGGTTCTAAGCTGGTTTCTACTCCATATTCACTCAACATGCGAAACTGGACGACTTCAAATTGTAATTGTCCCACGGCTGCTAAAATAGGGTCTCGTTTGAAGTCATCAGTAGAATACATAATTTGTATTGCTCCTTCTTCCCTCAATTCTTTAATTCCTTTTTGAAACTGTTTAAATTTGGAGGGGTTGGGATTTTTAATGTAGGAAAACATTTCAGGAGAAAAACAAGGAATACCTTCATATTCCAATTTTTTGCCGTTATAAATGGTGTCCCCAATGGCAAACACCCCAGGGTTATTTAAGCCGATCACATCTCCTCCATAGGCTTCTTCGATAGAAGCTCGATCTTGAGCAAAAAGTTTCTGAGGACGGGATAAACGGACGGTTTTTCCTGTTCTGGCATGGCTGACGGTCATATCTTTCTCAAATTTCCCGGTACAGACTCGTACAAAGGCTACGCGATCTCGGTGTTTGGGGTCCATATTGGCTTGTAGTTTGAAGACAAACCCACTAAATTCAGGAGCAGTTGGGTCAACTACCCCTACGGATGAGTTACGACCTTCTGGTTTAAGGGCATATTCTAAGAAGGCTTCTAAGAAGAGTTCCACACCAAAGTTGGTCATAGCCGAACCAAAAAAGATCGGGGTCATTTTCCCTGTATGAACTTCCTCTAAGTCCAGGTCATCTCCTAATTCTTCTAAAATTTCTAAGTCTTCTTTAAATTGATAATAAAGCTCTTGTTCGAGATAGTCTTCAATTTTGGGGTCGCCGAGCTTAATTATATCTTCTTGAGCCTGTTGGGAGCCGTGGGAGCGACGTTCAAATAGATGTATTGCCTTTTGACGACGACTGTAAACCCCTTTGAAGCGATCGCCCATGCCAATGGGCCAGTTTACTGCATAGGTTTTCAATCCCAGTTCTTGTTCAATTTCATCTAATAATTCTAAGGGTTCGCGTCCGGGACGATCCATTTTATTAACGAAGGTAAAGATGGGCAGTCCCCTGAGGCGACACACTTCAAAGAGTTTCCGAGTTTGGGGTTCTAATCCTTTGGCTGCGTCAATCAACATGACGGCATTATCAGCAGCAGCTAGGGTACGATAGGTATCTTCACTAAAGTCTTGGTGTCCAGGGGTATCTAAGAGGTTGATTTGGAAGTTACGATACTCAAATTGCAGGACGGTGGAGGTGATAGAAATCCCTCTTTGTTTTTCCATTTCCATCCAGTCAGAGGTGGCTTTACGTTGATCTCGTCTGGCTTTGACGGCACCGGCTTGATGGATTGCTCCTCCATAGAGTAACAATTTTTCGGTGAGGGTGGTTTTTCCTGCGTCGGGGTGGGAGATGATAGCAAAGTTACGTCGTTTTTGTACTGCTTAAAGTATTTCTCTTTCTATTTCACTAGACATAGACAATAAGTTTATGATTTTTACATATTTAGCTCGAATGTTCTTTAATTATAACTAGGTTTCTGAGTCTCAAGCTATTTCTCCCTTCAATTTGTTAGACTTTCTTTATCGTTACATTTTAAAAATCTTTAGAGTATTGATAGATAATGAATGCCCAGAGTTATAACGAATGTGGTAACCAACAAGCTTTACAAGGAGACTTTAGAGCAGCCTTAGAAAGTTTTGATCAAGCAATGTCATTAGATCCCAACTATTTTAAACCTTATATGAATTCAGCTAACATACTCCTAGAGAAAGATTATAAACAACTTCCCCAAAAAAATAGAAGAGAAGATCCTTTATATAGAAGAATAAAGACTTTATATGATAACGCTATTACTTTAAACCGTCATCATAAAGAAGCTTATTATAATCAAGGTAATTTTTATCTGGAATCAGATGAGTGGGAAAAAGCAATAGAAAGTTATACGAAAACGCTTCAGATTGACCCTGAGTATCTTCGTGCCGTCAATAATAGGGCAGCAGCTTATCAAAAATTGGAAGACTATTCAAATGCCATCAAAGATTATGATCAATATTTGAAAATTAAGCCTCAAGACGAATATATACTGTATCATCGTTCTTACTGTTATATAAAACTTCCACAGTATGAAAAGGCTGTTGAAAATTTAAAAGCAGCACTTTCAATTAGACCTAATAATGCAATCTTTCATAAAATCATAGGAATTATTTATCATCAATTGAAAAAAATTTCTCAAGCCAAATATCATTTAACTCAAGCACTTGATTTGAATTGCAATATTTCTTCTGATATTGATTTGAGTGATTTTGATCTAGCGGATCTGTATTTTTGTTTAGCCGATATATTTTTAGAAGAAAAAAAATATGAAAAAGCTATTCAATACGGTGAATTGAGTCTCAAAGCTTTTCCCAATTGTCGCATAATTTTAGGAATCAGCATTGAACATATCTATGAACGATTGGCGAGATGTTATTTATTTATCAACGAAGATCAAAAAGCGATCAATTATCTCGAATTAATTAGTAAAACTAATGATTATGCCATTTATAATAATTTGGCTCTTGCTTATTTCAGGTTGAATAATTACAAACAAAGTTTATTGAATGTTAATAAGGTTATCAAGTTAAATCCTGACTTGGATATATTAGCGATAAGTTATTTTAATCGAGCTATAATTCGCAACAATTTAGAAGATAAACGAGCAAAAGAAGATTTAAACAAAGCTGCTGACATTGCTCTAGAAAATAATGACATTGATTTGTATAAGAAGTGTTTGCAAATGATAGAACTTATAGAATATACCAAGAAAAATAAGATGACTTTGGAACTTTCACTCAATATTAATATTGTTAGTAGTAAAAAAGAAGAAGAACTAGAACTGAGGATTAATAATATAGAAAATAAACTATTTAACTTTGAGAAGAGACTGGAAATAATAGAAAGATTTACAGAAAAAATAATCAATAAGCAAATTACAATTAAATCATGTCATGAACTGTTAGATGAGCTTCAAAACAAGCTGAATACTTTTAATTATAATTCAGAATATAAACTAATACTTAGTGACTATCAAAAAGAAATCAAAAATGCTGTCAGTAGAAGTAATAGTGATTTTAAAATACAGTTAGTTATTAATAGAAAAGAAAGCAGAGAATATTTAATTAAAGCTTGCAAAGAAGCAAGCAAAAGATTGATTTTCGTTTGTCCTTGGCTTGGTTATGGTATTAGTTATAATAACTATGAGTTGCTTGATATTTGGAAAGAATTTTTAGACCAATATCCCCAAGGAATAATTGATATTGGTTTTGGAAAATCAGAGCAAATTGAAGGTATAAAAAAAGGCCAAGAAAATGAATTTAATAAGGAGTTATTCAAAATAAAAGAATTAACACAACAATATCCTAATCGATTTTCCTTATATCTTATAGGAATGGGAACTCATGAGAAATATTTAGTCTGTGATGAGAAATTTGTTATGATTGGTAGTCATAACTTTCTAACTTCTGGTCCAAAGGGAAAAGATCAAGAATTAGGCATAATAACAACCAATAAAAACTTAATTGATCAAGTAATTGAAAAGTTTGATCAAGATGAAAAAGAAAACTATAAAACCGTAAAAAAATCATGAGGCATAATCACCACATCAGGTTCAACTTCGATCCACACCCTCGCCCCTCCTGGAAAGGATTTATGGGGGGAATAGATAATCTTAGATGGTCCATCAATATCAAGTTGGTAACAGTCATAAGATTTTTGAGTTCCCTGACGAACAATCACTATAGGTTCTATCTGCTTCATGAAACCTAGACAAACCTAGACAGGCTTGTTGTTCAATTCCTGCTTCAACCAAGGGAGACGGCTCCTTCTTGTCCACAGGCGTTCACCGATAAGCCATCGGCATTGTTTGGCCAACTTTCAAGATTAATAGACGCATTAAGATCCCTGTCCATAACTTGGCCACAATTTTGACAATGATAAACCCTTTCACATAAGGGCATATCTTGTATATTTCCGCAGACTGAACAAGTTTTTGAACTGGGGAACCACCTATCTACTATGGTTAATAAAAAACCAAAACATTCTTGTTTATAACTCAACAATTCTCGAAAACGATATAATCCTAAACTAGATAAGGCCTCGGATAATTTGTGGTTAGCCATCATCCCTTTAACGTTTAAGTCTTCTACGAGAATATTTTGATAAGTTTTAGCTAATAAGGTGGTGGTTTTTTGCAGAAAATCTTCTCGAATGTTGCTGATTCTTTTGTGTTTTTTTCTTAGTTTCTGGTAATACTTAACCGCATTTTTCGATGCAGATATTCTAGAACGACGGTTGCCTAGCACTTTATTCCTGTTTCTCCACTGTATCTTTCCTAGCTTGGTTTTCGCTTTCTTTATGGAAGATGGAGCCTCTAAGATGTTTCCGTCACTAAGAG
>JBFRWG010000061.1:0-33386 GCA_051439445.1 Crocosphaera sp. | reverse complement strand
GAAGAACGAAATAATTGATAAAATGATAAACTTGCGTTATCATAAGCCTCATAAGAAGGTTCTAACTCTAAGATTAATCCCTCTGATTTTCTTCTTAAGACTGCTTCAAATACTTGGGGTTTATCTTGTAAATTAAGAGTTATTTGCAAAGGATTATAAAGTTCGATCTGTTTCCTCTGACAATGATTTTCAATGGTTTCTAATGCTGATTTATCGAATAGTTGAGCAATATTTTTATTCATCAATTCTTGCCCAGGAATGTTAAAAAACCTGTCTGTATTATCGCTTACTTGTATAATTTCTAATTCAGGTTCTTTTAAAACAAATACAACTCCATGTTGTTGAATTTCGTTAGCTAAAATTAGAGAATCTTGCCCTGTTTCTGTTATCATCTCACTGGTTGCATTTTCTAAACTTTTCAGTACCATGATTTAACACCCTAATCAATTAAAAGGATAAACTTTATCTCTGAATCAATAGTCACAGTAAGTAATCTAACGTTGATTATAGGAGTTTCGTCAAAATCATAGAGAAAATGCAATGATTGTTATTCTATTGTAATAATTCTTTTTTAATTTAAGTAAATAGGACAACTATCATAGTTGCCCCACATAAACTATACTTTCCGAGAATAATATTCAACCACCAGTAGTTCATTAATTTGCAATGCTACCCATTCCCGTTTAATAACATCATTGACTTTACCAACTAAGGTATTTTTATCAAATTCTAAATGATCAGGAAGGTTAGCTAACCCTGGATACTGCATATTGGTTTCTACCAAACGGCGAGAGTTGTCTTTATTTCTCACAGAAATGACATCCCCAGGACGACATTGATAACTGGCTATATTAACGACACGACCATTGACCATGACATGACCATGATTAACCAGTTGACGGGACCCTGGGATAGTTCCTGCCATCCCTAAACGGAACACGGTGTTATCTAAACGCATTTCTAGCAGTTCTAATAATTTTTGTCCCGTAGAACCGGTGGCACGACGGGCTTTTTTCATATAGCGAACTAACTGCTTTTCAGTAACACCGTAGTTATACAGTAATTTTTGCTTTTCTTCGAGTCGGATAGCATATTCTGACCGTTTACGGCGGCCTTGACCGTGTTGACCTGGAGGATAGGCCCGACGGGGGGTTTTTCGACTTAACCCTGGCAGTTCTCCTAGTCTTCGTACGACTCTCAAGCGAGGTCCTCTATAACGAGACATATAAGCAATTTTCTCCTAAAACACAGTATACTCCAAAATGGCCATTGTAGCATATTTTTGTGTAATGAGTTAGTTGCAGGAGACAAGAGGGCTATTAACCCTAAATAAAGTTCAAATGTATTATTCTGTACATATACGTAAATCATAAATCATAAAAAATTTTAAAATTAAGTGGTTTTACCGTTCCTTTTAACATGAAAACTTTATTAACATAGACTTGTTGTTAACAGATTTAATACATAAAAAATCATAAAGATAGCTAAATATTTTTTTTTATAGGAGGAAAACATTGAAAGAAATCAGGAAGTAAAATCTAATGTCAATTTTACTGCTTGCTGATATCTTTACCGATAAAATTAAAATTCATAAAAATCAATTGTTGATGATTTTTTAATTCTTGATCATCACAATTAAGTGATTTTAGATTTTTTAAGGACTAATTTCCCTCTCTGAACTAGCTGATTTTATCAAAAGTACAAGGGATGAGGAATCGATAGAAAAATTTTTTGAAGTACACTATAAAAGACTTCAAAAAATCTTAGATTCTAAATTATAAAATTCAGTTATGAACTTTTAATAGTCCATAAGAAAAGTAAGAAGTTGGCTACAGACATACACAAATATGCTGTAGCTTTTAGTGTCACTAAAGAAGCCATATTGATATGTCTCCAGTAATTAATTGGACACTTTAATAGTACCATTCAAATAAAAGAATTGGTACTGTATTTTTACGGATATTTAGTCAAAAATTTAATAGTTATCAATACGTACGTATATATTTCTATATTATTCTGTGTACTTGAAAATCCTAATATAATCAGGTATTATTTGGGCTTTTATTTAACAGTCATTTCAATTAAATTTTCAATTTTTTTTATTTTGAAATCTCCTGCTAAATAACCAATTCCTCTATGTAAATGTAGTCTAAATTGTGTAATTAAAGTTTCTTGGTCCGTTCCTAAACCATCTTTGTAACAGCGTTGTTTTAAGGCGATTAATAATAAATCTCCCATCTCTCCTCCAAATACTCTCCAGGTCATTTCTACGTTACTATCGAGGATAATAGGTACAGGAGAAGGAATACTGGGTTCAGCTAAAGAACGACAAAAACCCCAACGACATAAGATATTCCACTGTTCTATTTTAGTATATCTTTTTAATTTAATTAGTTGCTCTTTTGCTGTTTGGGATAAACGTATTTGTTTAATCGGTGATTCCATAATCATTCAACCTAGGGTGGGCAAATCTCATCGGTATTTTAACGCTTCTTCCCTCTTTCTCAATTTTTCCCACCTGATTAAAATAGTGGGTGACGACGGATTTTTATCTTTTGGTTATTGCCTAAATATATAGCCGTCTAACCTACCCTAGGTTTGGAACGGTTAAAGAAAAGGGGGTTGCTAATGGGGAAAATTTGTGTAAAAATGAAAATATAAGCTTCATAATGGAAATATAATAAAAAGTCTAAAAAATTAAAAATATTCCGATCATGAATAAATTTATCATAAATCGAGGGTTTCTGCAAGCTTTGGGGCAAAAATTTTCGATTTTTTTCAAGTTTCAATGAAAAAAGGACTACCAAAAATAGCGATTGCAGTGAACAGTAGTCTTGCGTTCATCAGGATTATATTCTAGCAGATAAGTGTGAGCAATGGACTCTTGCTGTTGAAGTTGTTGCAACTCGTTTTGTCGTATTTCCGTATCAGTAGAAAGGAGAATAACTTGATGGGAAGCAGTAGGAAAATAACGTTCAACTAAGTTATTACGGTGGGAAGAGTCGAGTCTTCCTAAAGGAGTATCGATAGCGATAGGTAAGTTACGGCCTGATACTCTTGCTAAACCCCATAAAAATGCGATGGATAAGAGTTGTTTTTCTCCTGCGGATAAGCGATGTTTGGGAACGGTTTCACCTTGGGGATCATAAAGGGATAAAAGAAAGTTATGAGTATCAATAGCTACCCGATGAACCAGATCCGACTTATGGAGTAAATAACGGAAACATTCGGTGACTTCCACTTCTAATTTATTGAGTTTTTTTAGGGTTAATCGTTCTTTAAATAATTGTAGCGTATTTTGAACTTTAGCAGCCGATTTAATGATGTGTTCGTTATTTTGTTTTTCTAATGCTTCATCAGTATAACTTTTCAAATCTTTTATAGTCATTTGTACTGCTTTTTCTGCTTCTCTAATCCGCTTTTCTGCAGAGTTATATTCTGTTTGACATTTAGCAGCTTCTTTTTGTGCATTAGTGAGTTCATCACTAAGTTTTTGATAGTCTTCTGGAGAAGCAGCAACTTGTAATTTTCTATCGTTGTTATCTAAGTCAATTTCTAATTTTTGTAAAATTTCTATTTGTTTTTTAGCAGTATCTAGTTCTAAAAGTAATTTATGATCGAGTAAAGCATTCAGTTGATTTAATTCATCTTCTGTTATTCCTAAACTATGAGGAAGATTGTTCTGAGAATTTTGTTTAATCGGTTCATATTCTTCTGCTAAAAATGTTTGAATTTTCTGCAATTTTTCTTGAGTCAGTTCTAGGGTTTGTAAATAATCAAGTAACTTTTTATCTCGTTGTTCTAAGACAGTTTTGGCCAGGATAGCTTGTTGTTGCTTAACTTCGATTTCTCCTTGTTGTTTTGCATCGTTAAGTAAGGGAGTAATTAAAGCTAAGGGTAAACTGGTTGCTGCTAATGTTACCAACTCGTTTCGTTGCTGCTGTAATTTCTCTTTTAATTCATCAATTTTATTGCTAAGGGTACTACTTTCTGCTGATATTTTACCCCCTTCTATTCTAAACCGTTCTGATGCTTCTTTAACTTTCTGATTAGCACATCTTAGTTGATGATCTATGGATGACTTATCTTGGTTAGCTTTTTCTAATTCTTGCTTATAATGATTTAACTTTTCTTCAATTTCTTCTATGGTTTTTCGTTGAGATTTAGTGACTAATTTTTTCTGTTTACGATTAACTAAAACCTCTAAATCAACCGCTAATCTTTCCACTAATTCTAATCCTAATAAAGACTGTATAGACTTAATAACAGTGACAGGAGGAGTTTCTTGTTCAGCTAATTCTTTAACTTGTTCACCATCAAATAAAAAGAGATTAGAAATTCCCAAAGGTAACAAAGTTTCGATGTATTCATCCCAAGTTTCAGCTAATGCTTTATCTGGCCAATCTTCTTCAAGAATACCTAAAATATCTTTACCATCTTTTGGTTGTTTATCCCAGCGTCTAACAATGCGTATTTCTTTCCATTGATCATCGATAAAATGTTCAAATGCTAATTCTATGCGTGTTTCTCCTCCTAATGGTGTTTGATTGTTAATTGCTTGAATTAAAAAGTCACTATAACTGAGATTATTACGGGTAGAACATTGTGCGCGTTGTCCATATAATGCGAGACGGATCGCATCCAGGAGGGTTGTTTTTCCTCCTCCATTCATTCCCCCAATGAGTATAATAGGACGAGTTTTCTTATCTTTTTCTGTATGTAGATTAATAATATTTTTGCCAGCATAAGGACCAAAATTTTCTAAGACCAACTCAGTAAACAACATAAGTAAACCAATAAAATTATCTATTACTTTTATGATACTATTAACTATAGCATAACTCTATTCTAGAATTATTACTGAGAACCATAGAACAAGTTAATGATGTTTCACAGCAACATTAGCGAGTATTAAGAAAATTAAGCAAAATTGGAATTTATTATAAAACCCTCACCCAAAGTTCCTGATAATACCACCAGATAAAATGAAGTTAATCAATTAAGATGATTAGTCAAACAGTGGAATAACTTGATTCTTTCTTTAAATGAATTAAATGCTAGTTTAGAAGCAGATATTCATCAAAGTTCCTTGACTACTTATCAACTGGGAAAAACCGTCAACTATGACATTACCAAATAATTTGTAAGTTAAGGGTAAACTTGGGTAAAATGTTTTCACCAGAAAGAGTTTGAGGAGAAGTTAAAATCTCTTTGGTTTGGTTAAGACGATAAATCTCAACTTGTTTCTTTTTTCTGTTAATTAACCATCCAAGTTTGACCCCATTATCTTGATATTCCTGCATTTTAGTTTCAGTGTCTTTAAGAGAGTCACTAGGAGACAGTAACTCTAACACAAAGTCAGGATAAATAGGAGGAAATTTTTCTTTTTCTTCTGGGGTTAAAGTGTCCCATCTCTCTTGTTTTATCCAAGCAATATCTGGGGAACGGTTGGACCCATTAGGAAGTTTAAAGCAAGTAGAAGAATCAAACAATTTTCCTAGTTTATATTGTCGGTTCCAGAAACCAAATTCAATGAGAAGTTCAGCATTAATATTTCCTGTTTCTCCTCCTGTGGGAGACATAATAATGATTTCTCCTTTCGTATTGCGTTCAAATTTTATATCAGGGTTATGACGACAAAGTTGATAAAAGATTTCGTCTGTCAGTTGACCCATAAAATCGAGATTTAAGGCATAATTCATCATAGCTGTTTCTAACTTTCTCTGTTATCTTTAGGTTGACCAAATTTAAGTTTTCCCCATGATAGTTGTTTATTGGGATGTTCTTCTTCGGAATTTAATGTTTTCTTGAGTTCTTTTTTAACTTGATGAATATCTTCCTTAGAAGGAGTATTTTTTTGCCAAGACTCTTCTTGAGAATCTAAGACTTTTTTGAGTTCTTCTTTAACTTGGAAGATGTCAACATCTTCTTTGGTCATAGCATTTTTGAGATTACGTTTAGTATGTGCATTGTTAATTGCATCTTCTTGGGAACGAGAACTGGTATCAAAACATTTTTCCAATTCACTATAGATACCCACACGACGAGACTTTGTAGAAAATTGTCTTTCTGTATCTAATAGTTTAGCCATCAATTCTAAGTGCATTGTATCCTCTTCACAAATATCGGATAAAATATCCCATTCATCACTACCTAACAAACTATGACCGACTCCTGGACGACTATCAATAAAAGGTTCTCCTGTCACTTCCTCATAAATGCGAGGTAAACTATCATCAAATTCGTGTTTTTCTTCTAACCAGATCCGTCTAATTTCGCTGAGTTCTTCTTGCGTAATTAAAGTGATATCTTTCATGTCTTCTGGTGCATTTTTTCTCACCTTAACTTGTGCTTCTAATACCCGTCTTAACCAATGTTCTCGCCAATATTTTGTATAGGGTCCAGGGATAGGTTCAATTTTATCAGAGCCAAATAATTCTACTTTTCCATAAATTCGTCTAAAGTCTCTTCTACTGCGATCATTTTGTATATCTAATTCATTACGAATATCCAATAAAGGTTTCAACCATTCCTTTTCCTCATCATTTTGGATCATTGCTTCCATAGATTTATCTTTATTGACCATTGTACAAACCCAACACCCTAAACGAGAATCACCACAACTACGAGTAGACGTATCAACCACTAAAGGACATTCATTATCAGCAGTTGCCCCTCGATATAAAGTAAATAAATCTTTATTATTTCCCCCCCAAGGATTGTCCCATTGCATCAGGTATAACCAAACTTCATCTGTTTGCCAGTCTTCAATAGGGCTATAAACAAGGGAATTCGGTAAATGAGTGTTAGGGCTAAGACGCTCTCTTAATCTTCCTGCTTCATGTTTTTTCATTGTCTCTGCCCGTTTAATACTCTCGGCCTTACGAGTCCCCAAAATGACAATCGTTTCACCGTGCGCCCTAATCATATTACGAATAAAATAATTCACGGGTTGAATTTTCATGCGATCAGTACACCAACGAAATCCAGGCCTGGGCGCAGGATAACCTTTACCCATTAAACACACCCAAAAAGTAGCTTCTGTTAAAGGGTACAGTAAATGAGACTCTACAGGCATTTGTTGTTGTTTCGCTGCTGCTGTTAGTTGTCTGGAGGATTTTTTCACCCAAGCCGAAACAATGGGATTTTCAACTAGGGTATCTGTGGTGATAACATGGATGGTCTTATGACGCTTTTTAAGAGGTAATGCTGCGATCGCACTCCACACTAACTGTAACACGGCTGTACTATCTTTTCCCCCAGAATATCCAATGATAAAGGGAATGTCATCAGCACAGTATAATTCCTGAATTTCTGTCGTTAACTTTTGTATCGCTTCAACTAATTCCGTAACAGTGCGAGGGGGGAAGAGGGTTCTCTGTATATTTTTCATACCCAAAAGTCAGTAGTTTACTGGATTCTTAATAGTTTGGTCTGTGATTATGATAGAAGAGTAAGTATTTTCCTGACAATCTAGATTACTATCATATATGTTTGACTCTATTTCCGACCATAAAGAACTTAGTCAATCTCTTAATCAGGCTTTAGAATCATATTTATCTAAGTTTTACCGAGAAAAATGTTACTTAGGGTTACGGTTTCGTCAAGGAAAAAGGGACATGATCCAAATTAATGTACCTGCTCATGATTTACCTACTTTATTACAGGCAAAACATTCTGAAAATAATGATCCTGATTCTGGTAAAAATCGTCCCGAAGTACAAGGCCACGCAGAAGAAGTTAAACAATATATTGTCAAACGTATTCAAAAGAATAAACCCTGGATTCTTGGCACTCTGACTGCCAATATTTCTCCTGATAGAATTGAATTGATTGACTTAGCAAGAGAACTTTGTATAGTCGTGATTCCCCGTGGCGTGAAATTAGATATTACTGATGGACAACATCGGAAAAGAGCGATTCATGAACTCATAGAAAGTTCAGATGGTGAATTAATTGGAGATAACGATTTTCCTATTACTTTAGTATTGGAAAAAGACTTTAAGCAATGTCAAATGGACTTTCGTGATATGGCGCAAAGTAAGGCATTAGATCAGTCTTTGTTATTATCTTTTGGTGAATTTGAAGGATATATTGGTATTATGAAAACGGTTCAAGAAAATGTACCAATGTTTAAAGATAAAACAGAAACAATTAAAAAATCTGCTGCGACAAAAAACAAGTTGATTTATACTAGGAATTATATTGCAAAAATGGTTAGTTGTGCCTTTGCTAATGATACCAAGGCCCACCTAGAAAACTGGAACGTTGAAACATCGTCTAATGCTTTAGTTGCTGCCTTAAATCAATTTTTCTCAAAATGTGAACAAAGCAAATATATTTTTGAGACAGAAGCCCAAGACTTAACTGTTGAACAAGTGGAAAAATTTAAAGAAACTTGTATATTAGGGCGTAGTGTAGGCTTAGAGGTATTGGGGCGTTTACTTTATTTCATTTATGATCAAGAAAATCATTATTTTGATAGCTCTAAAGTATCTCAATTAGCTCAATTAGATTGGTTATGCAGTAGTGAAATTTGGCATGGTAATATTATCAGAATTGAGCCTAATCCCAAAGATCGGAAAAAAGCTTATAAAATTTCTGCAACTATGGGAAGTGTGAAAAGTGCTGTTGATCAAGTTAAAATTAATTTAGGTTGGATGTCACGATCGCCTCTTTAATTAGTAGGGGTTAAGGAGAGTTAACCCCCAGTATAACAATGTAATATTTTTTAACACACAGAGGTGGATGAGAAAAAAGTCAGACAATCATTAACAAAACTTAAATTTTTGATAAAATTGAATACCCTTTCGTAAATTGTTTATAACATAGAGGAACAATTTACGATCGCTTATATATATCAAAGGTTATTCTATGAAACTTAACTGGTACTTATCCCTAATATTAGCAGGAATTTTTTATCCCACATTAACCCTATCTCAAGACCTATCTTCGTTCCCAAGTAGAAGTTTTAAGGATCAGAGGGAGACAGAAATAAATTTTAACCATAAGACCTTATTCCTATCTAATAGTATTACTCAAGAAAACAATAATACTTCTTTTCAGTTAAACCCTGCACAAACGAAACAAGAAACCCCTGAATCTAAAAAATTAGAAACCCCCACGACAGAAACCACAGAAACCCCAAAACCAGAAGAAAATGAAACAACATCTAGTGAGACTTCTAACAGTTGTGAAATGTCCCCTCCTCAAGTTCAACATCCCCTTGCACCTCCTGTAGAAATTGCTGAAAATGAGATCGAAAATACTGAAAATGGTGCTGCTGCCTTATCATTAGAAAAGCCTGAAGATTCAGAGATAGAAGAAGATCAACAAACCGAAAAAAAAGAAGAAAAATTCACCATTTCTCAAGCTGAAATTAATAACTATCCAACCCTAGCAAAAGCTGATTATTTTTATCGATGTGGTGATACATTATTAGCAGAAAGATTTTATCGAGACGTAAAAGAACCCTTTGGAAATGAAGAAGAGTTAAACCGTGAACTCTTAGCACAAGCACTTTATGACCCCCAATACTTATTACCAGGAGGAGGGGTTTACTGGCGATTATACCAAGAAAGTTTAACGGAAAGTGAAGTGTATGAAAGTAAACGAATTGCTCCTTTAAAATTATTATCTGAAGACTACCCCGAATTTATTCCAGGACATCTCAAATATGCCGAAATTTTAAGAGAAGATGAGCGTCACGAAGAAGCCCGAAACGTATTAGAAAATGCCGTTAACTTATATCCTAACGAAGCCCCCTTAGTCAAAGCAAAAATAGAAGCAGATGAACAAGCAGAAAATTGGTTAGCAGCCTCCTTAACTGCCCGTCAATTTGCTATTTTTAATCAAGAGCATTTTTTACGGGATGAATTTAAACAATTAGCCGATATAAACTTAGAACGTTACCAAAGTGATCTCCAAGGACAAATGACCTGGAATATGGTTGGAAATGCCATCATGGGAGGGGTCGGTGCAGCCTTAATGGGGAATGTTTTTGCCCCTCTTTCCACCCTGCAAACTAGCTATCTTTTATTACAAGGAGAATCAGCTATTGGGGAAAGTTATGCCGAAGGATTTAAAAATCGTCTCACCTTAATTGAAGATCCCGAAGTAACAGAATATATCAATGAAATAGGACAAAAATTAGCCAAAGTAGCCGGAAGAGATGAATTTGAATATGAATTTTATGTCGTCATGGACAAGAATCTTAACGCCTTTGCCCTGCCCGGAGGAAAAATCTTTATTAATGCCGGGGCGATCGCCAAAACTGCCTCAGAAGCAGAAATCGCAGGATTATTAGCCCATGAATTAGCCCATTCCGTTCTCTCTCATGGTTTCCAACAGATGACCCAAGGGGCCTTAACTGGTAGTGTGGCTCAATATATCCCTTATGTGGGAGGATTGGCTGGTAACTTAGCCGTGTTAAGCTACAGTCGAGGGATGGAAGAACAAGCAGACGTTTTCGGAACAAGATTATTAGCCGCTACAGGTTACGCTGCTGATGGAATGCGTAACCTCATGGTCGTGATGGATGATGAACACGAAAACCGTCCTCCTGCTTGGTTATCCACTCACCCAGATACCAGCGATCGGGTCAAATATATTGAAGCAGAAATCGTCCGCAATAACTTTAACCGCTTTGCGTACGAAGGGGTAGAACGCCATCAAACCATTCGTAAAAAAGTCCTTGACCTTTTAGAAGCCCATGAAGCAGAAGAAAAAGCCGAGAAAAAGACAGAAAATGAGAAGAAAAAATAAATTCTCAATTCTACATTCCTAATTCCTTTAAGGAACCTAGGGTAAAGCAAATCAGTCTACCTAGACTAGATATATTTCCGCTCAACACCAATGCAGCCACTTTTAATTAAATCTGATAAGGTGGGGGAGTTATTTTAAATTTGTTGAGAGGAGTGTCATAAACTCCATAAACAAATTCAGTTATACATATCCTTAAATAGATTGTGAGGTTAGTTTTATGAAATCATTAATCCGTTGGGGTGTCACTGTAGGCTTATTAAGCAGTACGGTTCTAACATCTTGGTTGGGTCAAATCCCTAAAGCTCTGGCATTACCGCAAGAAGATGTGATCAAAGTTTTACAACCTGTCATTGTTTTTGGTATTACGACAGAGGAAGGTGATCCATTGGTGGCTACCCCACAAGAGAACCAGAACGTAACACCAGTCTTTATAAGTCAGCAAGATGCGAAAAAATATCTTGATGGCCTCAAAGCGAATCAACCAGACATTGGTAATCAATTTAAAGTACAGCCGCTTCCCCTAGGGGAAATGTATCGTTTTGCTTTGGCCAATAGTACGGATACACAGTCGTTTAATTTGGTTTATATCCCCATGCAAAGTGCTGTAGAGTCGGCAAAACAAGTCTTAAATGGTAATGGTCAAGAATATCAAGGAGGGGTTCCCCTATTTACCTTCCAGGGGGCTACTGAAAATAGTTTTGCAATCATGCAACAAAACAATCAAAAAATGATTCCCTTCTTTTTTGAAAAGGCAGATATTCAAAGGATTGCTGACCAAATGAAAAAAGAGCAGCCCGAAAATGCTGCGACCATAAAAATTCAAGTGATTCCCTTAGAAAGTGTCATCGGTTTATTACAAGCAAAAGACGATGAGATGCTCAAACAAATACAGTTAATTCCTTCCCAAGAAACCATTAAATTTATCCAAGAAGCCATTAAATCTCAGCAAAATCAAGGTCAATAAAGTCGTTATCTGATCAATGTTGAAAATCCCCAGATGTTTACTGCGTCCTTTCGAGCAAAGTAAAAAGTAAAAAGGCAAAAAGCAAAAGTAAAAACTTAGCCCGAAAGTTGGGTTGAAGGCCTCTTCATTTATGAAGAAGAAAAACAAGAAAAAAACATTGTCTTGAGTGCGTCTTACATTAGCATGAACGGGTTCGCCACTTGCTCCTCGACGGGAACCACCAAGACAACAGTTGACTCACCGTGCGACGACAAATTACGCACTCGCTTTTTGAATCCTCGTACTGAGAGAAGAGGTAAAATTTTTTACTTTTGAGTTGTGAATTTTGGGGATTTTAGACTTATTCTTGGCTTCTTTTTTTGTTGTGATATAGCAATCAGTAATGATATGTCATTAGAGCAGAAGTTAATTAAACCCTGGGCTAACTTATTAGCCATTTTAGCTGCCTTTTTTACCAATGTATTGGCCAATATTGCGCCTATTAATGGTTTAACTATTGGAGAGATTTCTAATACTTTTTTTGAAGATGTTTTAATTACTCCTGCGAGTTATGCTTTTGCGATTTGGGGAGTTATTTATTTGGGGTTAATTAGTTTAGGAATTTATCAAGTTTTACCCCCAAATAGAGGAAACCCTTACTTAGAAAAAATGGGTTACTATTTAGTCATCAGTAGTCTTGCTCAAATCATTTGGGTCTTTTTATTTTTATCTCGCTTTTTTGTGCTTTCTACAGTGGCAATGTTAGCCATTTTAATACCTTTAATATTACTCTATTTAAAACTAGATATTTCCTTAATTTCCCTATCAAAAAAACAAAGATGGTTCATTAATTTCCCCATTAGTGTTTATTTAGGTTGGATTACAGTAGCAACAATTGTTAATTTTGCTTTAGCCTTATCCTGGATAAAATGGAATGGTTTTGGCCTATCTGATATTGTTTGGACAATGATCATGATTATGGTCGCTACTCTTCTTGGTAGTTTAATTATTATAAACAGAAAAGATAAAGTTTATTGTGGGGTTTTTATCTGGGCGTTAATTGCCATTACCATGCGTCATTTAGATACCTTACCCATTGCCATTACTTCTGGATTGTCAGCGATTATTTTATTGATATTGATGATAGTTAATAGCGGACAAAAGCTAATGGCAAATTATCAAAGGTAAGACTTAATTGAGCTTATTCATTAAGTAATGCTTCTACAAATTCATAGCTTGAAAAAGGTCTTAAATCTTCAATTCCTTCTCCTACCCCAATAAAACGAATGGGTAAATTTAACTGTTGGGCCACGGCTAAAGCTACACCCCCTTTAGCCGTACCGTCTAACTTGGTTAAAACCACACCGCTCAAATTAGCAGCTTCTGAAAAAACCTCTGCTTGACGCAACCCATTTTGTCCTAAGGTTGCATCTAAAACTAACAAAGATTCTACCTGAGCGTTAGCTGCTTTTTTATCAATAATACGCCGAATTTTTGCTAATTCTGCCATCAAATTCTTTTTATTTTGTAGCCGTCCGGCGGTATCAACTAATAATAAATCAACATTACGAGCTTGGGCTGCGGAAATACCGTCAAAGACAACGGCTGCGGGATCAGTATTTTGACCAGGGTTGGCAATAACAGGGGTATTCGTTCTTTCACCCCACACCTTAACTTGTTCAACAGCAGCAGCGCGGAAAGTGTCGGCCGCAGCGATAATACAATTGTAGCCAGATTGTTGAGCTAAATGGGCTAATTTACCGATGGTGGTGGTTTTTCCTGCACCATTGACCCCTGTTAGTAACCAAATATTTAAAACCTCTTTTTCTGGGGCAAAGCCTGGGTTAACAACTTTTTGGAGGGGACGGTCTAAAATCTCCCTTAAAATGGTTTTAAGATACTCCAGGGCTTGTTCTGGGGGTAATGCTTCTTCGAGGAGTTGATTTTGTAAGGTAGAGATAATATAATCTGTCGCTTCTATACCCGTATCTGCTTGCAGCAATAGGGCTTCGATTTCCATAACCGCATCTTCATTAAGAGGTCCTTGACCAACAATGGATTTTAACTGATTAACTAACCCACGACGACTTTTTCCTAATCCTTGACGCAGCCGTTTTAACCAGTTAATCTCGTCTTGAGAAACATCGTCAGGGGCGCGCCCTTGGGCGGCTAATACTTTGGCTGACCAAACAAATTCTTCATCAAAGGTTAAACCGGTGGTGTCTTCAACGGTTTCCGTTTCGATGGCCGTTTCTTTGAGAACTTCTAGGCGATCGGATTTTTGCATCCAGGCAGGAGTTGACTCTTGCGAGGTTGCTGATGGTTCAGAGGTTTCTGGGATCTCAGGTTCAGCCTCAGTTATTGTTTGATCATCTTTAACGGTTTCTTGCAGGGTTTCTGTTGTTGTTGTTTGACGCTGTTGAATATTTTTATAAGCACTTTTAGCCCAACTCAGATAATCATCTGGGGTTTTATTTGCTTCTTCGTTGGCAGTCTCTGTTTGAGGAGAGGTTGCTTGTTCGTTGGATTTTGTAACTTCTTGTGCCTCAGTCTTATTCGTTTTACGACGAAACCAATTAAACATAGGAAGAATAAATAGTATGAGTTAAAATATTATAGGCAATGGAGAGAAGCAGGGAAAGCTTATTGATGAGGATGGGCAGAGAAAATCCAGATTTAGCTATTTTCTCTGCCTTCGCTCAAGTAAGGTTCCCACGACTACGCTACGCTAAAGTCGTGGGCTTTCTGTAGCTCCGAATCTATTGGACAAGGCAACAAACTCGAACCTCTAGGCAGCCTTACACTCTGCCCCAGTGAAATATTATCCTTCCTGACCGGATAATATTTCAACCACTTTTTTTTGTAAGCTGCGATCGCTTTGTACCATTTTCCCAATTTCATTAAACCGTGATATTTCTAACCCTTCATCTTTAACAGCTTGTCGTTTTTGCTGGCGATCTTCTTCATATAGTTTTCTAACTTGATCTAAGGCTTTTTGAAACTGTAGTTGTTTGTCGGCGGGAATCTCGTCGATGTTTTCTTTATTTTTGCTGATTTCCATAAATTCTTCAGGAGTCATTCCGGCTGCTTGAACAGCTTCCATCATTTTTGTCTGAGTTGCTTCATCAATTTTGCGTAATGTCGCAACAGCTTTGGCAAATTGTTCTAATTCTTGGCTGGAAATATCATTAGAGGCTACAGTATAAGTAGGGTCTGAAGCGATCGCCTCTCCTGGCTGACTATAAGCAGGAAGTCCGGCTAAACAACCTGCTGAGATTACTATACTCAGACATCCTTTCCATAATAATTGTTTAAACATTGTTTAATTACCCGATTTAATTAAATTAATCTATCACTCTTGAGAAATAATCCATCTAGAGCTAACAGTTTTTAGCATCTTAACAGAATGTTAGCAGAACTCCCTACCTAAAAATAGAATTAAGATTCTTACATTTGAGATTAGGGATCAAGGCTATCTTGAATGTCGCAAGAGGACTCCCGTTACACCGATGGATGAGGTTAACGGTGAGATGAATTGCGACCAATAAAGAAACCGACCAACGGGAGACAGCTTACACAAGTTGTCAGTTTTTGTAGATTAACCTAAAATAAGGAAAGCATGATACAGAGGTCGAAAGAATGCTTACCTTAACTTACGAGTACAAGCTAATTCCAGATAAACAGCAAATTGAGGTAATTGAACACACCTTAAATGTTTGCCGTTCCGTCTGGAATTATGCTTTGAGAGAGCGTAAGGATTGGTCAAACTCTAGAAAATCACCTGTAAATGCTTGTTCATTAGTTCAGGAATATATTATCCCTCCTGATGTCCCTTATCCTAATTATCATAAGCAAGCCAAAGCACTCACCACAGCCAAGAAGACTAACGATATTCTCGCATCAGTTAACGCTCAAGTTCTACAGCAAGTCTTAAGAATTTTGGACAGAGCTTTTGCTGATATGCAGTCTAAGAAGTTAGGTTTTCCTCGCTTTAAAAATAAGTACAGGATGCGTTCTTATGTATATCCCCAGATGCTTAAAAATTGTCTTAAAGGTAATCAAATTAAGTTACCACAATTAGGATGGATAAAATTTAGGAAGTCTAGAGAAATACCATTAGGTTTTGAGTTAAAACAGGCTCGTATTGTTAGGAGAGCTAGTGGTTATTTCATAATGCTCTCAATGCAATTTGATGTTAGTATTCCTGATGTCCAAAATCATGGACACCCGTTAGGAATTGACTTGGGCTTAGATAAGTTCTTAGCAACTTCTGATGGTGAACTTGTCGATAGACCTCGCTTCTTAAACCAACTGCAACGCAAGCGGAAGTTGCTGCAACGTCGATTAAGGAATAAGAAGAAAGGATCTAATAATAGATACAAGTTAAACCAAAAAATAGCGAGACTACATCAACGAATTTCTGATACTAGAAAAGATTGGCATTTTAAGTTAGCTCACCATCTTTGTAACCAAGGACAATCAATATTTGTTGAGGATATTGATTTTCGGTCATGGGGTAGAGGGATGTTGTCTAAGCATTGTCTTGATGCTGCCTTTGGACAATTTATAACCATTCTCAAATGGGTAGGCTGGAAGCGAGATGTTTTTGTCGCTGAGGTTGACAAGAATTTTACATCTCAAATATGTCCTAATTGTGGTTTTCATAATGGCAAGAAAACCCTTGATGTTAGAGAACATAATTGTCCTGAATGTGGGTATAAAACCCACAGAGATGTGGCAGCAGCACAAGTTATCAGAAATCGTGGTATAGAAAACAATGCGCTAGGGCATAGCGTATCTGAAAACGCCTGTGGAGATGGTCTGACGGGGGCGTTAATGCCTAGTCAAGAATCTGTGAAACAGGAAATCTTAAATGTGAATTTAAGAATCTCCCGTTACACTGCGTAGCGGTTAACGGGAGAGTATGTCAAAGCATTAGCCCTTGTTATTAGGAGGGAAGCAGGGGAGGCAGAGGAGGCAGAGGAAGCAGGGGAGGAAATTAACTCATTTTTGATATTCTAGAGGTTTGCAGACAGACCTTAGGGTTATACTGCCAGTTATCTCCAGGACAAAAACTCTAGCACTAGGGACTATTCGCCTAAATAGGCTTCAAGCACTGTCTCATTTTGCTGGATTGCTTCTGGGGTTCCATTAGCCAAGTTAGTGCCTTCGGCTAATACCCAAATATGGTCGCATAAGGACATAATCATATCCATATTGTGTTCAATAATTAAAAAAGAAATCCCTTGCTTATTCCAGGTAACGATGTGTTCACAAATTTGTCCAATGAGGGTGGGATTTACCCCGGCGGCTGGTTCATCAAGTAAAATCAATTTAGGCCGACTCATCAAGGTTCTCGCCATTTCTAATAGTTTACGTTGTCCCCCTGATAAGGCCCCAGCATAATCATGACGTTTTTCGATTAATCCCACTGATTCTAAAATAGATAGGGCTTTTTCTCGGTTATCTCGTTCTTCTTGTTTAACCTGTCCTTGTTTGAGGCACAATTGTAGTAAATTTTCTCCTGTTTGTTTTTGTGTCGCCAGTAACATATTTTCCAGTACAGTTAGACGAGACAACACCCGCGCGACTTGGAAGGTACGAATACAGCCTTGTAAAGCAATTTGGTGAGGGGATAGATGTTGAATGGCTTCCCCATCAAAAATGACTTCTCCTTGGTCAGGACGAATAAAATTAGATAAAAGGTTGAATAAAGTGGTTTTTCCAGCACCATTAGGACCAATTAACCCTGTAATGCTCCCTTGTTTGACCTGTATATGAGCATCATTGACTGCTTTTAATCCACCAAAACTTTTTGATAACTGTTTTGCATCCAGAATAATAGAAGAAGACTTGGTCATCGCATAAAGTAAAGTTTTAACTCATGAGATCATACCATAGCATAAGTATGGTATTTTAATCATTGTTCTCCTATCAATCTATCCATGAAATGACTGACCAAACTAATAATTTTTGTTTTTGTACTTTAGCTTTTAGTCGGCCTTATCGTATCATGGCTAAACAGTTGGCTAATGATCTACAAAAGTATGCCCCAGGTATCAAAATTATTATAGGAAACGATTATCCTCAAGATTTTAAAGATTGTAAAAATGTGATTAGCTATTATCAAAAACAACAAGGAATTCTCCATTGTTATAATGATAAAAGATTTGCGATCGCTCATGCTTTATCCCTATTTGACATTGCTATCTTTATGGATGCGGATACTCGAATTGAAGAAGACTTACCCACAGAAATAACAACTTTTATCGGAGTGCAAGGGGTTTACAAAAATTTAATTGAACATACCAAAAAAAATCGTCCAGATCGCTTAGTAATTGTCAATAAAATTGCTAATAAATTGAACATTAATTTAGCAGAAGTTAGTTACTTTGGAGAAGCCTTATTAATGATTTCTAACCAAGATAATCAAGGTGAGAAATTTTTAGAAAACTGGGGAAAAATCGGTAAATATTTAGAACTTAATGGTATTCACTCAGGAGAAGGCATTACCATTGGGTTAGCTGCATTTCAAGTGGGTTGGCAACCGCTAAAAACCCATGAATGGGATCAACTGAATCATATTGCACGTCATATTGATGCTTCTTCGACGGTTAAAAAAAATGCCTGGCAACAATTTCAACGAAGATTAGGCTATCATTATCGTTTAAATAAAGAAAGATTATTGGCTTTGAAGGATTTTGATTTTTATTATGGTTGAAAGCCCTTCCTAATCCATCTTCGTCTAACTGCATAGAATATGGCGAACAAAATTGCCAGAACTTGTTACAATATTTTACAAAAGGACTTTTTTCACTCATTTGCAATCATGGCTATGCCTCAATCAACACTTTCCCCGGAGACTACCACGGCTGATACCATTACTATTGATGTGCAACCTCGTCACATTCCACAAACTCATACAGAAGATTTAGGGCCGATTAGTGACACATCACCAGAAAGTTGGCAATATCATCCCGATATAATCAATCAGTATTATAGCCAAAGACTTCTCACAGTTCTTGGTCGTCTTCTCAGTGTTTTCCTCTTATTCTCTCGTTTTGCCTTGGGGTTATGGTGGGATAAGGTTAGAGGCAAAAACCCCAAAGAAGAAAGAAAGCGGGCGATTCACCTCAGAGAAATGCTAACAGAATTAGGGCCAACTTACATTAAAGTAGGACAAGCTTTATCGACTCGGCCTGATTTAGTTCCCCCTGTTTATCTTGATGAATTAACCACTTTACAAGATCAATTACCTTCTTTTCCTAATGAAGTTGCTTATCAATTTATCGAAGAAGAATTAGGACAAAGTCCTCAATCTATTTATGCAGAATTATCAGAAAAACCCATCGCTGCTGCTTCCTTAGGACAAGTTTATAAAGGGAAATTAAAAACTGGGGAAAAAGTAGCGGTTAAGGTGCAGCGTCCTGACTTAATTAAACGAATTACTTTAGATATTTATATATTGCGTAACCTTTCCGATTGGGCGAAAAAAACCTTTTCCTTTATTCGTTCAGATTTAGTGGCGATTACCGATGAATTAGCCGGGCGTATTTTTGAAGAAATAAATTATATACAAGAAGGTCGTAATGCAGAAGAATTTGCAGAACTTTATGGTCATTTACCCGAAATTTATATTCCTAAAATTTATTGGGAATATACTGGTAGAAGAGTGTTAACAATGGAGTGGGTTGAGGGAACTAAATTAACCAATATTCAAGAAATTCAAGCACAAGGAATTCAAGCCACACACTTAGTAGAAGTAGGTGTTAATTGTTCGTTACGTCAACTATTAGAACATGGTTTCTTTCATGCTGATCCCCATCCTGGTAACTTATTAGCCATGAAAGATGGAAGATTAGCCTATCTTGATTTTGGCATGATGAGTCGGATTAAACCTTATCAAAGATATGGATTAATTGAAGCGGTTGTTCATTTAGTTAATCGAGATTTTGACTCTTTAGCTTATGATTACGTTAAGTTAGATTTTCTTAAACCTGAAACGGATTTAACGCCGATTATTCCCGCTTTGTCGGAGGTTTTTGGTAATGCTTTAGGGTCTAGTGTTGCTGAGATGAACTTTAAGAGTATTACGGATCAAATGTCAGAAATGATGTATGAATTTCCCTTTAAAGTTCCTGCCTATTATGCTTTAATTTTGCGTTCAATGGTAACATTAGAAGGAATTGCGATCGGCATCGATCCTAATTTCAAAGTATTAAGTAAAGCCTATCCTTATGTAGCAAAACGGCTCTTAACTGATCCCTCTCCAGAATTACGAGCTTCTTTGAAAGATTTACTCTTTAAAGAGGGTAGTTTTCGCTGGAATCGCCTAGAAAATCTGATGAGAAATGCCAAAGACTCTCAAGATTATGATATTGATAAAGTGATGGATCAAGCCAGTGATTTTCTCTTTTCTTCCAGGGGAGAATTTATCAGAGAACGATTAGTCAATGAGATTATTAATGCCTTAGATATGTTTAGCCGTCGCACTTGGTTCAATATGTCGAGTATGGTACGAGAACAAATAGGATTAGCGGTTCAAGAAACCCCCCAAGAATTACAAGACAAAAATGAGAGCATGGAACATTTAAAAAACATTTTAGAAATCTTACAAAAGACTCCTGGTTTTGATCCTATGCAGATCGTTCCCTTAGTAATGAAACTGTTAGGAAAACCTGAAACCCAACAGATGGGACAAAAAATTGCTGAAGGATTAATGCAAAAATTAGTTACCCGTTTAATTCGTAACTTATTGTTAGAAATTGATCAACCCAAAGTCAATGAAGTGACCCCCATTAACCCTCAGAAATCTTTACCCGCAGCCTAAGTAAAAACCCCCTAATGCTGCTCACAGGTTTACAATATAATAATCAAATCAAGATGGTAGAAAGCAAACCATTATGAATTTAAGTGATATTACTCATCCTAACCAACTACATGGTTTATCAATTCGACAACTAGAAGATGTTGCCCGTCAAATTCGAGAAAAGCACTTACAGACCATTGCTGCGAGTGGAGGGCATCTCGGACCTGGGTTAGGGGTCGTAGAATTAACTGTTGCCCTCTATCAAACCCTTGATCTTGATCGAGATAAAGTCATCTGGGATGTAGGCCATCAAGCCTATCCCCATAAAATGTTAACCGGACGTTACCATCGTTTTCATACCCTACGGCAAAAAGATGGTATTGCAGGGTATCTCAAACGCTGCGAGAGCAAATTTGACCATTTTGGTGCTGGTCACGCCTCAACCAGCATTTCTGCCGGGCTAGGAATGGCGTTGGCCAGAGATGCCAAAGGAGAAGACTATAAGGTGGTGTCTATTATTGGGGATGGTGCCTTAACTGGGGGTATGGCCTTAGAAGCTATTAACCATGCTGGCCATTTGCCCCATACTAACTTAATGGTGATTCTCAACGATAACGAAATGTCCATTTCTCCCAATGTTGGGGCCATTTCTCGTTATCTCAATAAAGTGCGTCTCAGTGATCCGGTTCAGTTTCTCTCGGATAACCTCGAAGAACAATTTAAACATCTACCCTTCTTCGGAGAGTCCCTTACCCCAGAGATGGAACGGGTTAAAGAAGGGATGAAACGGTTAGCTATGCCGAAAGTTGGGGCAGTCATTGAAGAATTAGGGTTTAAATATTTTGGTCCCATTGATGGCCACAACTTGGAAGAGTTAATTACCACCTTCAAACAAGCGCATAAAACCCCAGGTCCGGTGTTTATTCATGTAGCTACCGTCAAAGGGAAAGGCTATGAACTGGCCGAACAGGATCAGGTTGGTTATCATGCTCAAAGTCCCTTTAATTTAGCCACAGGGAAGTCCATTCCTTCGAGTAAACCCAAACCCCCCAGTTATTCCAAGGTTTTCGCCCATACCTTAACCACTTTAGCGAAAAATAATCCCAAAATTATTGGCATCACTGCCGCTATGGCCACAGGAACCGGTTTAGATAAACTTCAGGCGAAACTTCCCAAACAGTATATTGATGTGGGGATTGCAGAACAACACGCTGTTACCTTATCAGCCGGTTTAGCTTGTGAGGGAATGCGGCCAGTGGTGGCCATCTATTCCACTTTCTTACAACGGGCCTATGATCAGGTGTTACACGATGTTGGTATTCAAAACCTGCCCGTTTTCTTCTGTTTAGATCGCGCTGGTATTGTGGGGGCCGATGGACCGACTCACCAGGGATTATATGACATCGCTTATCTACGCTGTATCCCGAATTTAACCATTATGGCCCCTAAAGATGAGGCTGAGTTACAACAAATGGTGGTAACAGGGGTTAATTATACTGATGGGCCCATTGCCATGCGTTACCCTCGTGGTAGTGGTGTGGGTGTTCCTTTGATGGAAGAAGGATGGGAACCGCTTCCCATTGGCAAAGGAGAAATTTTGCGTAATGGGGATGACATTCTACTCATCGCTTACGGAACCATGGTATATCAGTCTTTACAGGTGGCAGAACTTCTCAAAGAACATGGTATCGAGGCAACGGTTATTAATGCCCGTTTTGTGAAACCTCTAGATACAGAGTTAATTGTGCCATTAGCCCAGCGTATTGGTAAGGTTGTTACCTTAGAAGAAGGCTGTTTAATGGGCGGTTTTGGTTCGGCGGTTGCTGAAGCTCTCCTGGATCATGATGTGGTTGTGCCTATCAAACGTTTTGGGGTTCCTGATAAATTAGTGGATCATGCTAAACCTGATGAATCTAAAGCTGAGTTGGGGTTAAGTAGTCCCCAAATCGCTGAACAAGTTCGACAACTTTTCTTCCCTACTCCTCAACCTTCTGTGGTGAGTTAGGTCGATAATATTTGTAGGGGTAATTCATGAATTATCCCTACTTTTTAGGTGGTAATAATAGACTTTCTGTGATTTCTTTCTTAATTTGTTTACTAATATTCCCCTCACTTTGTAAACATTCGACTAAAAAAACATTACCTTGGTAATAGGAATTCCAGAGATTCCTCTCCTGATCGTTTAATTGCCAATCATAGCCAATCTGACGATACTTAATTAGTAGATTACGAAATTGCTCAACCCATTCCTTTCCTTGAGTTTTCCACCAATTTATAATATAACTTTCTTCCTGTTCGGGACAAGGAAGTTGCCGTTTTAACTGACTTAGTTCATGGAAAAATTGACTTTCTTTTGGGTCTTTATTTTTAAATTCTAACGTAAAGCATAAATTTAGAAAGCTTTTAAAATCAGGATTTTTAACAATCGTTAAGCTGTCGAGAAAAGCACGGGCTAAAATTGAATCAAGCTGTATTTCGGCACTGAGTTTACTATGATAAGCAAACTGATTATCTAAGGATAAAGCTAAGTTGAAATCTCGATTATTGAGTAATGTAAAATAGAAAGCTCTTGCGGCTGTTTGGTGAGAGGATAATGTTAAATTCTTTACCTTTTCATTGAGGCATTTTAAACAGGTTTGTAACTTTTGATTTCCTTGGGATAGAGCATCAATAAACTGTTTCATCTTTTGCAGAAAAACATCAGCATTTGGTAACAAATTGATAGTTAATAAAATGACATCCCGCCAACTTTGATTAAGCATTTTTGTTACTAATTCTTCTAAATTAATCTCTAAATCATTTCCCTGATTAGCAATAATGTGACGTGCTGTAAAATATTCTTGGAAAGTTAAATGAGAAAAAGAATAGACACCTTTTGCCCTTTCTACTAAAATCCCATGTTGTATTTCAATGGATTTTAAAACCGATTCAGTGGTTAACCAAAGGGTTTCCTTATCTTCCTGGAAATCACAATCAGTACATAGATAATCTTCAATAATCTCTTGAACTTCACGACTATCAAAAAAATAACGTTCTTGGGAGAAGGTTTCTGCTGCAATTTTAGATAATAATTTTCGTTTATCAACAATAGATAAATTATAATAAAAATCATCCCTTTCAATCCCTTTTGAGCGATCCCAACGTTGCAATAAAATATCTAATCCTACTTGATATAATTTTGCCGGTTGACGAGGGAATTGAGCTTTTTGTTGAAAGACAGAACATAAAAGATTCAGCAAAATAGGCGTGACTGCTAATTCTCGAATGGCTTGATTTTTGGGAGCATTTATTTGCTCTAAAAAATCCTTTGCTTTTTCCTCCCCTGTTCTTTTATTTTTACTGGTTGCTCTAAACCACTTTTGAGCAAATAACTCAATACTTTTTTTATCAAAATCTGCCATTTCTACATAGGTAAAACCCCTAAAATGAAATTGTTGTGCTGAACTTCTAGAGGTAATAATTAACAAGTTTTGATAATATTTTTTAGCAAACCATTGAATATTCTTACATAACCCTTCTCTTATTTTTAGAGGAACTTCATCCAATCCATCTAATAAACAAAGAAACTTTCCTTTTTCTAATAGTATTACAACTTGTTGCTGAGATAGTCCATAATTTTTCCCATAAGTTATCATATAGTTTAACAAATCAAAAGGTTCTTCGTCTTCTTGAACCCATTCGGTTCTTAATTGAATAAAACAAGGAATGTAATTACGTCGGTATTTTCCTTGATTACATTGCAAAGCAATATATTGCAAAAAAGTTGTTTTCCCGGCTCCTGGTTTTCCTAAAATAACTAACTTCTGCTGTTGCTCTAATCCGTCTAAATCGACAATTGTGTTAGAATTGAGGGAGGAAAGACGAAAACCCTGAGTCATCTTCAAAGAGTCTTCCAAATCCGAGGGGTCTAACCAGCGTTGATCACTAAGTTCGAGGGAAAATCGAGTTTTTGTATATATTTTCTCTAACAAAGGTTGGGTAACTTGAAAGGGGGAGACTAGGGTGCTGCACTGGTTTTCTATGGTTTCTTTGACCTGAGAGCGCATGACGGAAACCAATTGCGGTACGTCGGAACTGCTGGGCTTTAACTTGAAACTAGAAACCGATGACCCTTGATTGCCAGGGAGATCCACCACAGCTTTCCAGTCTAAGTTGAGGGTAAAACAGAGTTCTTTAAAAATCTGGCGAGACACAGGACGGCCTGACAAAAATTTCCAGACACTTTGGCGACTTGATAGGCCTACTTCTGAAGCCAAATATTCCTGAGTCCAACCCCTCGAAGCTAAGACTTTTTTGGCCTCTTCTATCCCTTGCGAATTAGCCGATAAGGAGCGTGATGTCATAAACTTGGCTGAAATGTTGATACTCTTGCCGTCTAATGGAGGATGGTGACGGGAGATGGCCATCGTCTCACTCTAAAGGACAATCCGAAAGTGGTCTTCCTAACGAGGCTTGCCGTGAGAATTACCAATACAGTCCATCTAGTCCCCTAATTTTAACACAAACCTTGGTTTACTTATTTTCTCGGTTGCCATTGATCAGGGACTGTGGTCTGTAGTGAACTACCCACGCCAAATCGAAGATTATGGCGTTGACTTCATAACAAAATTTTTAATAGAAGAACATTAGCTGAGGTATATTTCAGCCCCCTTCCCGCCCGATAATTGACCCGACTTTCATCCCGACGCTCCCTATCGGGAGAGTGCGGTGCTTCCCGTCGGATAGCTAAATCGGAACTTTCGGATTGAAAAATCTACAAAAACCTTAGCTAGAGGGACTGCGAGGGGATTGTTGAAGTCGCTTGACTGGGGACAATCTCTTTGAAGCTTATTTGAAGAGTGTTTTGAGGCGATCGCACCTGCGTTTTTATTATATTGCGATCGCTAAAATCAAACAAGACCTTACGTGACACATATATTAGACAATAATCGAGAAAACCCTTTTTTAGTTAGGATTCTAATCTTGTTTCGTTCAGATGTATAGGCCAAGTTCCGCTAAAGGAAAACCAGAGACAGGTGTTTCTCCTCACAGTCAAGCAATGACCAAAATCACAGGATTTCTAAGATCGAATCATCGCACTTTCAGAAAAGATAAGGGACTTTAGAGACAAGCATCCCTAGTTAATTTAACCCCCTTTTTGATCTCAATGTAAAAAAATATGAAGTAAAAACCAATAACCCTTGATAAAATAGAGTGATTATGACTTTTTAGAAAGAATCCTTAATAATCGTCTCTATGTAACATTTTTGACTTAATTAGTGCTTCTCGAAGCAGAAAAGAATCAAAAACAGAACTAAGTTATGCACCGTGGTTAAATTCATGAGTTTGAGCAACCTAAAACCCAATAAAATTGCCCTTCGATATCTTGGACTGACGAGTATAGGCCTGCTCTTAGCTCAATTACTGTTTGGGGTTATTCAAATCCGTTGGCGATACTATCAACGAATTGAACAGTTAAACACTAGAATAGAAGATTTAGGCAAACAGATACGCTTCATCTCCCAACAACCAGAAATCAAACTGGATGAACTTACCTTAAAAAGATTGATTAGAGAATCTAGTGTCGGTCAAGATGTGGTCTACGGAATCATTCTCAATGGCCAAGGACAAGTTACTAGCAGCTTTGTCAACAAGAAAGACCCCACTCTTACTAACGAAGTTTCCTACTTACCATCAACCGAAGAAGGGAATAAGCAAACCCAAGAGCTCCCAGAGATTTTAACCCAGTTAGCCAAGCATAATCCTAATTATAGAGAAATACGTGAATCTGTCATTGTTAAAGGGGAATCTTCAGACTTAGGAGAAGTCCGTCTTGGCTATACTGTACAATCAACCCAACAAAGTAATCTAGAGTCAGCGGGTAAAATTTTAGTAGCCTCACTGATGGTTAGTGGTATCTTAATTGTGATCATGTTTATCATGTTCAAACGGGAGGTGCAACTGCCCATCGGAGACTTATTGAAAAAAACCCAAGAAGTGCTTCCCGAAGAAGAACGTCTTTCTTTGAATCAGTGGGATGAAATTGACCAATTAGAAATATTAATCACCACATTAACCCAACAACTGCAATCCCTTCAAGACTTGAATAGTCAAAGCGTTCAAGACAAAGCGAGAGAACAAGCAATTAAAGCCACAGAAGAAAACCGAAAAGAACTCGATCAAGCTAAAAATGAGTTTCTGGCCTGTATTGGTCACGAAATTCGTACCCCATTAAATGCTGTGATGGGAATGACAGCATTACTCTTAGAAGATACTCAATTAAACGAGCAGCAAGCAGAGTTTGTCAAAATTATTCGGGACAGTGGAGACAATCTTTTGAGCATGATCAACAATATTCTGGATTTTTCCAAAATTGAAGCCCAAAAAATTGAATTAGAAGAACAAAGCTTTGAGCTAAGGCCTTGCGTTGAGGAAGTGTTGCGCTTATTCGTCTCTCAAGCGTCGGAAAAGAATCTAGAACTGGCCTATTTAGTGGAACCCAATACCCCTAGTACCATCATTGGCGACATTACCCGACTTAAACAAATTCTAGCCAATCTCATTGGCAATGCGGTTAAATTTACCCATGCAGGAGAAGTGGTGATTTATATCAGCGCAACCCCCATTCAATCAGAAGAAGAGACAGAAGGGGGGTTGTATGAACTGCGGTTTGCCGTTAAAGATACTGGCATTGGTATTCCCCCAGAACGTAGTGATCGCCTATTTCAAGCCTTTAGTCAAGTCGATGCGTCTACCACTCGAAACTATGGAGGAACTGGACTGGGATTGGTGATTAGTAAACGATTATGCGAGTTAATGGGGGGAAATATGTGGGTTCATAGTATCGAAGGCAAAGGCTCAACGTTTAACTTCACCCTTACAGCGAAAGCAGGTCCGAGTTGTTGCCCCGTCAACTCCGAAGAAGGAGAAAGCTTCTTAATGGGCAAAAGAATGTTGATTATTGACGATAATCTGACCAATCAGAAAATATTGACCAACCAAGCACAATCTTGGGGTATGTTTACCTGTGCGGTAGATTCTGGAGAAAAAGCCCTAGAATGGCTACAACGAGGAATTGAGTTTGATGTGGCTCTTTTAGATACGAATATGCCGCAAATGGATGGTTTAGACTTAGCTCGTCGCATTCGTCAAGAACCTCACTGTGCTGAATTACCTTTGGTGATGCTCAGTTCCATTACTCAATCAGAAATGGCCTGTGAAGAGGCTCGCGATGAATTTGCGGCCATTTTGCTCAAACCGGTACAACAGTCCCAACTTTACCACAGTTTAATGCAGATTTTTGCAGGGCAACCCATCAGAATTACCCCATCACAGTCAGAACAATTATCAGAAGAGCCATTACTCGCTCAACAACTACCCTTACGCATTTTAGTGGCTGAAGATGTGATCGTTAATCAAGAAGTCATTCGTTTACTCCTAGATAAACTGGGTTATTGGGCGGACATGGTTAGTGATGGCCAAGAAGTCTTAACCACCCTCAAACATTGCTCCTATGATGTGATTTTAATGGATGTACGGATGCCAGAAATGGATGGACTGACTACCACTCGTCACATTCGTCAAACCTTCGACTCCCACCAACAACCGCGAATTATTGCTATGACGGCAGAATCTATGCCTGGCGATCATGAAAAATGTTTAACAGCAGGGATGGATGATTATATCTCTAAACCAATTCGTATTGAGGCACTCCAACAAGCATTAAGTCGCTGTCAAGGTCAATTAGGGTCTTTAGCCATTGATCCCCAAATTTTTCAGGAGTTAGAGCAAATCGCAGGAAAGCGACTCAATGGGATTATCAGGGGGTATCTTGAAGATGCTCCCCTCTATATCGATGACATGAATAGAGCGATCGAGGGGGAAAATAGAGAAAACTTACGTCAGGCCGCCCATGCGCTGCGCTCGCCCAGTGGTAGCTTAGGGGCGACTCATTTATTTAACCTATGTCAAGAAATAGAAACAATTGCCTATCAGGGGACTTTTGAGGAGGCTAAAGAGAAAATGTTGTCGCTCAAAATGGAGTATGATCGGGTGTGCCATGCTCTACAAAAATAATCAACTGTTGAGCATTCGTTGTCACCCTAACTTAAATTGTGAATAGTTCTACCATCAAACCAGACGCACCTCTGATTCTTATTGTTGATGATGATCGTACCATGAGAAGTCTCTTAAAAATCGCTATGGAGGAAGAGGGTTATCGGGTTATGGAAGCCAAAAATGGTTTAGAGTGTATTGAATGCTATAGCTCTCAGCCACCGGATCTGGTTTTATTAGATGCGCTTATGCCTGAAATGAATGGGTTCGCCTGTTGTGAGCAACTCTGTTCTCTTCAGGATAATCGTTATATTCCTATTCTCATGATTACAGCACTTGATGATCAAGCATCTATTGAAAAAGCTTTTGCGGTTGGCGCAACGGACTATATCACTAAGCCTATTTTTTGGTCAGTATTATCCCAACGAGTTAAACATTTGCTTGTCAGTGCGCAAACTTTTCGAGACTTCAATGATTTAAAATCTCGTCTGGTTAAACAACAGCAATGGGAACAACTTCGTTATGATCTGATTCGTCACTGTCAAAATCATTTTCACCTGAAACCTCTCTTGAATGACTGTATCAGCCAACTGCGAATTATGGTTCATTCAGAACGGGTGGGTATTCATCATATTAATGGAAAACTGATGGCAGAAGCGATTAAGTCTAGTTATCCTTCTGTGAAAACCCTATCATGGGAAAAAATTACCCTATTTACCCTTTATCAACATCGTTATCAACAAGGAGAATTAATAGTTATTCAATTGTCTGAGGACAGTGAGTTATCTGATGAAGGGATCGCCCCTTTTCAACAAATGATGATTCAAACTTTAACGCTCATTCCTTTATTAATTAAAGAAGAACTTTGGGGGATTTTATGGATTCATCATTGTCAAAATCCCCATGTTTGGGAGTCTTGGGAAGTGGAATATTTAGAGCGTTTAAGAGAGTTGTTGGTGCTTCCTTCTCTCATTATTGATACAGCTAATATTAATTAACGTGAGTTCGACGAAACTAGGTTACGGTGGTGTTGGGGAGTCAGTAGTCAGTAGTCAGTAGTCAGAATTCATAATATTGAATTATCAAGGTTTATAGGATTATAAAATAATAGATACTTCTCTTTACTACTATTTTATTTCCCTGGTTCCTGACTCCTGTATTCTGAATACTTATCAAAAGTAACTAATTTCTTATATTAAACTCAGTTTAATTAATATTACTTTCTAATGGTATTATTATAGATTTTTTCATTGCTTTTTACTGATTTAAAAAAGTCTACAACCGGACGAGGATAGTCCACTCCTATGATCACATTATATCGTTTTTGTTCCTCTTGAGATAATTTTCCGGGTTCATGAATTTTCTGCCCTGGAATGTCTTTTAATTCTGGTAACCAATGTTTGATATACTCTCCTTTGATATCATAATCTTTTGACTGTTTAGGAATATTAAAATAACGAAATCCCCTCGCATCATTACCAACTCCTGCTGTATAATTCCAGTTACCATAATTACTACAAACATCATAATCAATTAAAAGGGATTCAAACCATTCTGCCCCCATAATCCAGTTAATTCCTAAGTTTTTAGTTAGAAAACTAGCAACATTTTGTCTCCCTCTATTAGACATAAAACCAGTGGCAGATAATTCTCTCATATTTGCATCTACTAAGGGATAACCTGTCTTTCCTTCTTGCCATAGTTTAAATCTTTGTTGATCTTGTTTCCAGGGAATATCTACTCCTTGTAAACCAGAAGGATAAAAGATTTTATTACCATGTTTGAGAGAAATAAAGCGAAAATAGTCACGCCATAAAAGTTCAAAAATTAACCAATAAGTCGATTGATTTTTAACCCTTTTTTCTTCATAAGATTGCACTTCTTGATAAATATAACGAGGAGAAATACAACCATTTGCTAACCAAGGAGAAAATTTAGAAGAATAATTAGACCCTAGCATTCTATTACGAGTTTCTTTATAGTCTTTGAGACAGTTTTTCTCCCAAAAATAGTTATTTAAACGTTTAATCCCTTCGGCTTCTCCTCCTCTAAACTTTAAAACAGTTCTGGGATCAGATTGAGTTTTTTCTAACCCTAATTCTTCTAAACTAGGAAGCATATCTACTTCAATATTTGGCAAAGAAGGGAGTTTTTTGGGAAAAGGAAAAGTCGGATTGATTGTAGAATTTTTTTCGACTTTTTTACGAAAACTGGTAAAAACTTCAGGTAATTGATTGATGGGAAAGGGTAAGTCATCATAATGATATAAGGTGGTACCCCAAAAGCTTTCTATTTTTATTTTTAAAGGTTTTAATGCTTTTTTTAGTTCCTTCTCTACTTTAATTTCTTCTGCGGTAACTTCTTGATGAAAGTACACTGTATCAATTGATAATTCTTTGACTAATTGAGGGATGATTTTTTCGGGATAACCTTTTCTAATGACTAAGTCACTGCCTAATTTTTGCAAAGAATGGCGTAAATCTTTAATACTTTCTAATAAAAATTGACCTCGAAAGTTTCCTGTTTTTGGAAAACCAAAGGATGTTGTCTGAAACTGTCTCACATCGAAACAATAAAAAGGAACAATTAACGCATTTTGTTTAATTCCTTGATATAAAGGTTCATGATCATGAACTCGCAAATCATTACGATACCAAATCAAAATTTTTTTGTTAGACATCTTAAAAAAGTTACACTATTTCTAATCTATTATTAACGACTTAGTCTTATATTATAGCAGTAATTCTAAATTCTAAATTCTGAGTGACTCATTTCTTATTAAAAATAGTAACCTAGTCTTCTAAGCTGTTATAATGAGGACTGATGTTTTAACCTGAGTTTGACATAACTGTATAACCTTTTTAATTAGTAACCATGAATAACTGTGAAACCTTAAACAACAATCATCAGATTTATGACATTTTAATTGTCGGTGCGGGGCCAGTAGGTTTAGCGATCGCAGTGGGATTAAAAAAGCGAGGAATTGATAATATTTTAATCCTTGATCAAACCCGTGAATTTCGCAAAGTTGGACAAGTCGTTGATCTTTTACCGAATGGATTAAAATCTATTAAATATCTTGATACTCTTGCTTATGATAAACTCAAAGAAGCAAGCATTGATCTAATGAAATATGACGATAAAAATAGTAATAAAAAGTCGCAATTTTGGCATTTTAAAAATTTAGAAGGAGAGATTATTCGTTCTATCTCTTTATCATTTGATGACTGGTTTAACAATGATAATGAAGGAAGATTCTCTATTAATTGGTATGATTTACAAACCAGTTTAAGAAAATTATTACCCCAAGAAATGGTTAAGGCAAATAATCGTTGTATTGGTTTAGAAAAAAGAGAAAATTATCTAGAAATTACTTGTTCTTCTAATGGGAAAAGCAAACCAAATCTCTTGGGAAATTGGAAAATGGAGAAAATAGTAAGCAACAATGAAAAAATAGAAGAACCAACAATAGATAAAGTAGAAAAAATAACCAAATTTAAAGGTAAAATTCTCATTGGTGCTGATGGAATTAACTCAATAATTCGTCAAGAAATCTATGCTAATACAGAACTTGAAAAATGGGCCAAACCTGAATATTCAGGTTGGACAGCAATCAGTTGTTTTTCTCTTGAGAATGTACCTGATTCGATTGTGACAGCGATAGAAGAAAAGTATCTAAAAGGCAATAAAATTGTTACTATTGCTGATAATAAGTTATCTGATAAAATCAATGATTTAGAATCAAGAATCATTATTATTAATTACCAAAATAACCGTATGGGTTTTATCTTTAATGGAAAATTTTCCTTAGAGTTAATTGAAAAAAAATCCCCAGAGTTGTTAATGAAATCGATGCTAGACATTTTAGGAAAAGCACAGTTTCCTAACAGTATCTATGAGTTAGTTCAATTATCTTCTATTGATAACCTTATGTATCGTCCCTATTATATTCACCCTACTAATATTTCTAATAATCATCAATCCGTATGGACAAAAGATGGTATTATATTAGTAGGAGATGCGGCTCACGGAATGCCACCTTTTCTTGCCCAAGGAGCAAATCAAGGGTTTGAAGATGCTGCAATTGTCACGACTTTAATTAAGAACATTATTGAAAATAATGCCCTTGATAATCCCAAAATTATTACAGAAGAATTCAAAAAATATGAAGATATTCGCCGTCCTTTTATGAGTCAAATCCAAGCAGCTACTCTTAATAATATGCAGTGGTCAACAGAAGAATGGGAGCAGTATCAAACAACAGTCTATCGTCGTAATATAGAACAAATTTGTCAATCTGTCATCAATTAAAACATCCCCCAAAAGGATGAAATACTTTTCATCTGTTATGGGGAGGTGACAAATAAAATCAAATTGTTCCAATAGAAGTAGCTCGAACCAAGTTAAATTTGAGGAGTGCTACTGATGCTATACAAACCCTTAAAACTAATGGTAATTACGGCCACCATTTTTGTCTGGTTGAGACTTCTAGCAGGAACAGTAGAAGTCTTAAACAACCAAAATCAAAGCTTATCGAATCATCAAAAAATCGCTTCAGACACTACGTCGTATATTCAGCGTTGATCTTGACATAATCATAACTTAAATCGCAACCCCAAGCGATGCCATTCCCTGAACCATTACCCACACAAACCGAGATTAAAACAGTATCCTCTTGTAAATAAGCTCCCTCGGCCGCTTCTTTCATATATTTACTGGCCCCAGCACGATCAAAATACAAGGGTTGACCAATTTCCAACAATATAAAATACCCCAACATAAATCCAAAAAACATTCTCTTATACACAAAACCCATCCCACCAGACACCCGCCCTA
>JBFRWG010000060.1:0-5637 GCA_051439445.1 Crocosphaera sp. | reverse complement strand
CTAGTTTTTTGTGATTGGATTCGCCAGATTCACGACTTTTTAAAAATCCATTTAATAAAAAATCGCTTTTGATGCCAATTTCTTATTTTTTGTGTTTTGTTTTTTCTTCATGAATAATGCAGGCTAGGCCACCAACCAGCACCCCCCCGCCCGACGAGCAAGCAAGTGAGGACCTCTGTACGCGGTGAAGCGAACGCAGGTTAGGGGACAGGGGAGGGAAAACTAAAAACATACCGGAAAACAGATAACCCCCTGTCCCCTGCCGGAGTGAGAGTGAAGGGGGCGGCCCAAAAAAAAACAACCACCAACCAGTAACCAGTTTTCCGCCCCCGAAACGTCGGAACCGCGCTAGGGTGGGTAGGGTGGGTGCGAACGAGGAGTGGCAGGGGGAAGGGGGCGCGAACGTCTTACGCAAGCGATCTCGACCCCTGCCCGACGAGTGAGCGATCGTAACTTATGGTTTAACACCTTGAACGTCTTTTATATGGCGATCGCTAAAAAGACAAAAATGATCCTAACTAATAAACCAGTCGGGGTGCCTGACTATCAACTTATAATTGCTATAACTGCTTCCGCCGGCACACGGACGGCAAGGATTTTTTTACTAACTTAGTCGGTGCGCCTCTTTACGATAAGATGTGCTTTTTATTATTAACTTTGTGCGCACGGACGACTGTTTTCAAGTGATAATAATATCTGTTACTTCTATGGTTAGTACATAATTAAACATATTACAAAATTTAAAAATTAATAATCTAAAATATGTAACGATTTCAATAGGTTTTTACTGTAAGAAGAAGCTGTGTAATCACCGGTTGATGTAGTTTAGTTGTAGTGTACTATTTTAAAAGCGATCGCATAGTAAATTTTATTACTGATCACAAGCGATCGCTCTTAATAAATTTTTAATTCAGGTTTACATTAACAACTTTAAAAAAAAGGCAGCCGATAGGCCACCAACAGAAAAAAAAACGGGAGCCAAAGCCCCCGCAACACAACTAGAGAGAAGCAAACAAACAAGGCAAGGCACCGGACACCACCGAGAAGGAGCGCACGAAAACAGGCACGGAAACGCACCACCACGAACCGCAAGCACGAACCGCACAGAACGGCAACCCAAACCGAGAACAAGCAGCCGCCGCAAACGACTCAGCACCCACCGACGAACCAAACCAAACAACCGCAACCCACCGAGAGAACGACCGGGAAGAAGGCCGCAACCCAAAGAACGAACCACCGCCAGCCGAAGCCAACGAAGCGACAACGCCAGGAAGCGGAGCCGGGCAACCCGACGGAGAACGCGAAACAGAAAAAACAGCCACGGGACAAAACCCCCAACGACACAACGCACACTCTCACACCCCTTTTCTCATTTCTTTCTTCTTTCGATATGCCCCCGTCAATGGGGCAGCGCAATGGGGGTGTGGGGGTTTCCCCCAAATAAATAAACGCGCAGCAACGATATATGCGCTGTGCATTTCACCCCTTGACGGGGTTTTTTAAGGGGTATAATAGATTTGCTGTGTGTGTGATTAACCTTTATGTTTTACACGGCGAAGCGAGTGAATAAGAGCCGTAGGCGAGTGATGCTTAAAGTGATTAAATAACTAACTGCAAAGTAATAATTTAAAATAGGCGATCGTTATAAAAGTGCTTCAGGAGGTAAACCATATTTAAGAATATTAATACTTGAGGGAGATTCATAATTTAAAAAGTTAAGTTTAGGATCATGATTAAGTTGTTTTTCTTTAGTCTTTTCTATTATCCATTGACGATTAAAAGGAATACCGAAATAACAGGGACTTAAAGCAGTCCAAGTAACCTCAATGACTTGATTTTCAATATAAACCCAAGCGTGTTGAAGGGGATAAGTTTTGGTATTAGCAGACAAAGCATACCCTTCACAATAGATTAAATCATCGGGATTTTCAGGAGCGAATAACATACTTAAACAGTTATAATAACACTGTTGAGGTATGCCAATTGGTTGCGCTTGACCTCCTTTTAGGAACTGTCCATATTCTAATACTATTTCTTCAATGCAATGATATTTCCAGTCTGCTTTGAAGGGATCTGGTTCTTCTCTTACTCCTTCAACGATACCCCTTAAAAACTCCAACATTAATTGTTGATAATCTTCGGTGGTTGGTTGAGATTGGATTTTAGATAAGATATCAAGCATAGTTCTCTCCTGGTTATAGGTTTAGTATTCCCACAAGTCAGAGAAAGTTTATAGACTGCACTGGATAAATCGAGTTCTTTTTCGTGCTTCATCTGGGTTAATACCATAACGAATTAATTGTAATTCAAATTCTGGATTAACACTATTTGCTAGAATTTCAGCATAATCTGTATCTACAATATTGAGATTTTCTATGGGTTGGTTAGTCATAATAATTAAGATTAGCTATGATTTAATTCTCTTTTTTTTCTAAGGCATAAGCTTCACGGGGAAATCCATATTTTAAGAAAGAGTAATCTTCTAAATAATTACATTCAATTAAACTTAGATAATTACTTCGTTTTTTTTCTTCTCTTTCTTTGAGAATTGACTTAATAAATGTAGTGGAAAAAGGAATACCAAGATAAGCTCGTCCTGGTTCTTCCCAAGTTACTTCTATCACGGTTCCTGATTTATCTAATAACCAAGCATGAGAGACAGGCAAATCTATGGTATTAGAAAGTGCAAACCCTTCACAGTAAGTTAATTCAGGCTCCATAAAAACCAAAGCCTGACAATTACCATAACAGTTTTTACGTTGCCCTGTTAACTCCTTTGATGTTCTTGCTGGTTTCATTTCCTGTCCTAATTCTAAGACTAATTCATAAAAGCTCTTATATTTGTAGTTAAAATTTTTCTTGGAATGTTTAAATAACGCAGTATTATCTTGAAGAAATTGTTTTAAAATTGTGATTGACATATTAATAACCTTGAGATTCTAATTTTCTTAATTTGTTGAGTTTACGAATCAGTAATTGAGCATTTGTTTCAGGTTTATCGTTTTCTTTCTCCCATCGTTCCTCTTCTAACCAGTCAATCAGTTCAACAGTTGGACGAAATGACCAAATAGGATTTTTCTTATCATATTTAGCTTTTGAGTCTTTAATAATTTTACCATTTTTAGAATCCCATTGTTGTTGAGAAGTCCGATTAAAATTCTCATCAAGTGTGGGAACTTCAGGCATAATTTCTATTTTTAGATAACCGCCTTTTTTTTGACGATATAATTGCCATTGTTCTTGGTAATAATTAAAGTTTTTCTCGGCTCCTTTTCTCGTTTTCCAACGCTTACACCAATAAAATAAATCAGGATTATCTGTATAATTTAAGTCTGCACCTTGATGGGCTGTATATAACCAGCCGATAGGTTCATCGTCTTTTGTGTAACATCGATATCCGTAATACATAATCGTCACTTAATGTTAAGTAAAAATAATTTTGTTTAATTTCTTGATTTTGCTCAATTGAGTTGAGTTGACAGATAATTCAGAAAATAATTGAATAACTTGGGGATCATCTAGGTATTTTTTGAACATAGTTTGACAACGATTTTTCAATTGTTTTAATTCAGTATCAGATAAATAATTAAGTTGAATTAAAGTTTTTGATAACCATAAATTTACTGTCGGAAAATCTTTAAAATTATTATTGTTTAGAAATGAAAGAAAGACTAAGCTCAATTCTCTATCATCCATTCGTTGTCTTTGTTCATCATTTAGATAAATTAATTGTTTAAATTCCTGAGTATCTGCTAGTTCACCAAGTAATTGATTTCCTTGTCCTGGGTTTAATGCTTGACGAAGTTCTTGAGAAGATTTAGGTAATCCAGTGCTATTCCGTTTACCAATATTATACTTAATATCTGGAGGGGTTCCCTTCTCAATTAAATAGACAGTGACTTGGGTTTCTTCTATACGACGTTGATATCCTCGTTCAATTTCATTAAAAGTTTTTCCCTCTAAGTTATGTAAGTATTCTAAACCAGATAATTTTAAACTTTTATCAGATATGAATTGTTTCAGAGCATATAGTCTTTGCAGTCCATCCATAATAAACCATTTATCATCTCCTGTTCCATCCATATAAAAATGACCAATAGGAAGACGAATAACGATAGACTCAATCAAACGACTTTTAACTTCATTATTCCAATAACGATAACGATAAGGAAAATCGGGTGCAGAGTTTAATGATTGATTATCAATACGAGAAAGTAGCTTATGAATTTCAAGTTTTCTAGTAGTGATATTAATATCTATAGGGTTATAAATAAAATGGTCATCGTCCCATAGTGAAGACTCATTTTGGAAATTAGTTTCTATTGTTTTAGACATAATTAATAACCTCTATTAATTTTTAAGTAAAGGATATATAAAATCCGTAAAAGCTGTTTGGATGGGATGGAATTGTTCTATATAACTCATCAGAATCAAAACGAAACCAACCAGTAATCAAATACTTTCGTAGATAGTTGATAGCCCAATCAGATAATTAAAATTTACAATCTAGCCAATAAGACACATCAGATGACGGTGAGATGACGATTGTTCTCGCAGTAATCCTCTTGAATTTTCTTTGTCTAGATAGTAATAAGTCTTGGAAGTGGAAGCCATTTAAGCTTGACATTTTTTTTAGGTTTTCTAATTTTAAATGACCATTGACAAAGTTAATCGTTGTGTATAATCTTTGCTTACCATCGATAATATTCTTATTACTATCCATGATAATCTTAAGGACAGGTAAACCCATCAATAAAGATTCGATAAAGGAAGATTGTTGTAAAGTATCCCAGTTAAGCTCATCATTGATTTGTTCTTGACTAATCTCTTCAATGAAAAATTAAAGGGGATAATCTGCTATGTTGTAGTAAACTTTTTTACGACCTTCTTGAATCTCTATTTCTATCATTTCTTGTTGTTTAATCTTATCAGATTGTAAGTTCATTTCGATGATTCTCCATAATAAAGATAAATTTAGTGAAAGGCAGTCAAGGTATGTTCTAATTCTCTCCAAAGTTGTTGAGAAAGCGGACTCATTGAATAAGGTTTTAAAGCCTGTTCAAAGTCTTGTTGTTCTTTAGTATACATTTTCAACTTTTTAGGATTGTCTAGTTGTGAAGCTCTGACATTAGCAATTCTATCAGCTAATTTAAGGATAATTGCTTTTTCATTTTTCCTTGTTTTAACATAAGTCAAAGCTTTGCGTTCTTTTCTATTTTTTCCTGGTTCATCAGTTACAGCATCAACAATATCAGCAACTTCTTGACCAAATTGATTAAGGATTAAGTTATAAGTTAAACTGGTATCTTCAAGGCTATCATGTAACCAAGCAGCTACCAGAATGGGAGCCGTTTTAGGATTATTTAAAGTACCACCAAACTCAATCAAAATATTGACAACCGCTTGAAGATGATGATGGTAAGGAAAGTTACCATACTGTTGTCCCTGATGAGCTTGTTTAGCCGTCAATTCTGCTGTTTTAAATAGTGCTTCCCAATCAGTCATCTTTGTTAACCTGCATTATTCATGAAGAAAAAACAAAACACAAAAAATAAGAAATTGGCATCAAAAGCGATTTTTTATTAAATGGATTTTTAAAAAGTCGTGAATCTGGCGAATCCAATCACAAAAAACTAG
>JBFRWG010000059.1:0-54176 GCA_051439445.1 Crocosphaera sp. | reverse complement strand
TATAAGTAGAGCTAAATAAACTATAAAAACACGAGGAGACTTAATCAATGGTTTTTGGACCTGCCTCTCAATTAGGAGTCAGTTTGTTTGAAGAGACACCACCTGTGGAACTAATACCAGGGTGTTCATCAGAAGAAGCTGAAACCGTTATTCGCGCTGTCTACCGTCAAATTTTAGGTAATGCCTATGTGATGGAGAGCGAGCGGGCTAGTATTCCTGAGTCCCAATTTAAACGGGGAGAATTAAGTGTCCGCGAGTTTGTGCGTGCGGTGGCTAAATCTGATGTTTATAGCAGTCGCTTCTTTGAAACCTGCCCCCGTTATCGGTTCATTGAACTTAATTTTAAGCATTTTCTCGGTCGCACCCCCGATGGGTTAGAAGAGATGAGAACCCATAGTACCATCTTAGATACCCAAGGATTTGAGGCAGAAATTGATTCCTACCTCGATAGCGACGAATATCAAAATGCCTACGGAGAATATTTTGTCCCTTACTACCGAGGCTATAAAACCCAACCCGGACAGACGATGGTGGGCTTTACCCATATGTTTGCCATGTTACGGGGAGCCTCTAGTAGTGACCTCAAGGGAAGTCTTTCAGGAAAAGAACCCGTTCTCAACAAATATGTGATCCAAGAGACCCCTCTGGCAGTGATTCCTCCTTCCGGTGGTAGTGCAGGAGAAGGTTGGTCCTTCCAAGATACCCCCGTTGGTTCTCGTACCCGTCACGGTGTGGGAGCGAGTGATGAAGGAAAAGTTTACCGCATCGAAGTTACTGGTTATAGTTCTCCAGGAAAGGTCAATCGCATCTCCAAATTCCGTCGGAGCAACCAAGTTTATTTAGTCCCTTTTAATAAACTCTCCCAAGAATACCAACGCATCCACAAACAAGGGGGTGTCATTTCCAGTATTACTGAGGTTTAAACCCATCCGTACCTAACTGGCAACCAGATTCACGAATAGAGTGAATCGTAAGGGGATTAAACCATTGATGATTAGGGATGAAGCACCGAAAAATTCCTTGATCGTTAATGCTTTTAATCCTCTCTGGGAATCATCCCTAATTTTCAAAACAATCATAAACTAGGAGAACTGTAAATGAGTGTGATTTTAGATACCCCTTTGGAACTTTTTTCCCCTGTCAACATTGATGAGGTGGGTCTCATTATTCGCGGAGTGTACAAACAAGTCTTGGGCAACCCCCATGTTATGGAGAGCGAACGTTTAGTTAGTGCTGAATCTAAGCTTTGTAATGGGGAGTTAACCGTCCGAGAATTTGTTCGCGCTGTGGCTAAGTCTGACTTTTATCGTAGTCGCTATTTTGAGTCTTGCGCCCCTTATCGCTTTGTAGAGCTAAACTTCAAGCATTTATTGGGTCGCGCTCCTCAAGATCAAGCTGAACTGTCCCAACACATCCGTCTTTGTATAGAAGAAGGATATGATGCAGAAATCGATTCTTACATTGATAGCGATGAGTATCAGCAGAAATTTGGCGAAAATATTGTTCCTTACTATCAAGGGGCCCAAAGCCAACTGGGAAGCAAGCAAGTGGGTTACAATCGCACTTTATCCCTCTATCAAGGCTATGCTGGGGTTGATAGTGCCTTCACCGGCTCTCGTTTGGTAGATGAAGTCGCTGGCAATAGTGGTGGCAAAATTGTTCTACCCAGTACGGGAGGACGTTTGGGAATCTCTCCAGACGCTACCGCTAAGACCTTTAAAATCGTGGTTAAAGGGGCCAAATTTGATGCACCTCGTCGCATTAGTACCAGTGAGTATATTGTGCCAGGCGATCGCATGACTCCCCAGATTCAACGCATTCATCGTGCTGGTGGCAAGATTGTCAGTATTACTGAGGTTGTTTAATCTTTCCTAAGTCTTTGTTCAGTTGGAAGCACCAACTATAACGGAGTTTAGTTGGGGGACTTCACTGATACAATCAGGGATGGCATAGTATGTCGTCTCTGATTGTATCTCAAGAATTTTTGTTATTGCGATATCTCGTACTTGTTTGTAGAGCGAAGGAAAAAAATCGCTCTATCTTGAGTGTCAAGAGAGTGTCAACTTTTGAAAACCTGGTTATGGATATTACTAAATTTGTTGAACTGTCTCTAGGAAGTTGGCGTTCTCAACGCAGCGCCCATCATCTAGCTTTTAGGCACTTTGAAGAAGTGACTTCAGACATTGATATTATTGCCCTAAAAGAGTCAGATCCCGAAGTCATTGAACTCTGTCAATCATACAAAATTGATCCAGCTTCTGCGGCTCATCCTTTTCGTATGAGTTGGGAAGGAGAAACCGATTGGGATCAAGAGGAAGATACTTTTGAAGGGACGACCATTTTAGTTCCTATCCCAGATCCAGACAATCCCAAAGCGGGAAGATTACTGCGAGATCAAGGTTATGCAGAAACCATTCCTGCCGTTGGCCAGTATCAAATTACGGAAGATGGCACCTTTGTCCTCACAACCCCCTATGATCGGGCTATGGCTGAAGAAAAAATTTGGTTTATTAATCCCAATTTTCGTCTACGGGTATCTTTGATTAAAACCAGTCAGGGGTCAGGAGTCGTCACCGCTTCTTTTTCCTCAGAAACTCGCGTTCTTGAATCTCAATCCTAATTTACCTTAAATCTCATGCCTAAAGACCAATTAATGCTCAGATTAGCACAGTGGCTTGCGGGAGATTTTAGCAACCAGAAACAAGCTGCCGAAAGTCCCAAAGATTACCCTCATATTCGGGTTTTCTTCCGTCCCTTACCTTGGGATTTTTTTGGAGGGATTGGCTTTTATTCAGAGCAAGCTTACGACTATGATCTGTGGAGTCCCTATCGTCAAGGAGTCCATCGCTTCGTGCCACAAGAAGAACAGGTTTATATTGAAAATTATGGACTCAAAGAAGCCATACTCTATGCAGGGGCCGGAAGAGACCGAGACATTCTCAAAACCCTTACCCCTGATTGTATTGAACGCCGTTATAACTGTTCCATGATTTTCCAACCCCAGGGGAATCGGTTTCGGGGAAAAGTAGAAGGAAACAATTGTTTAATTACCAGAAATGGTTGCCAAACTTATTTAGTTAGTGAAGTGGAATTAACCGAGAACACTTTCGCTAGTTTAGATCGGGGGTTAGATATCAACACCCATGAACAGATTTGGGGGACGGCCACCGAGGCGTTGAGATTTGAAAAACGTCAAAGTTTTGCTCAAGAACTTCCTGATTTTTCAGTTTCGACTCCAGCGATATAAAGAAAAACCTTGTGTCCTCATCAGCAATAATGGTTAATTTTTATGCTTCCGCCACTTGCTCAACAAAAAATGCGGGCGTGGATTCGTAGCCGTCATTTAATCTGTTCAGGGAATTTGTTTTTGTTTGAAACCCTTGATTATTCCACTATTGAGCGGTTTGAAAAATGCGTAACCAGTTTAGGGGGGACTTTAATTTCTGTTGACCCAAAAAAGCGAGTTTGGCTAGGCAATCACAGACAAATTCTGCTCTATCAAGCCAAAGCTAGTTTGCACACCCCTCATCATGCGTTGAAACAATACTGGTTTAAATACGGTAGTTTTCACACCCGATTTTCCGAAAAGCCCTAAGTTAACGTGAGTTCGACAGAACATAAAATCGATGGTTAAAAATGTTCCAACTCCGAACCCCTCACTCACGTTGTTGAATACCATAGGTTAAGATAAGGTGAGTGATTAAGCGAATTTCATGTTGCTGCATAGGAACGATGCTGTTCTATTAATTCCGATAGTCGAGAAGCAGAAACACAACGACGCTCAGAACAGTAACCCATCAAATTAACCCCGTTCATCATCTTAACGTTAGTTACCCTGACGCGAAAATCATCAGTGATAAACCAGGCCCGTTCCTGACCTTGATTGCGTTCATATTCGGTTTCAATGGTCAAGACTCCATCCTCAGCAAAATGGTACGCACTGACCACGGGAATCCCTTCTACATAACCTTTATTTCGTAAAAAGTTGCCTGAGCGTGGATTAGAAGCATGGGGAATGTCCACTAAAACCGCAGCATAGTTAGGATTAGGTTCTTTCTCCTCTAAATTATCTTGCCAGGCGAAACTCGCACCCCCACTGACCAAAGCTGGATCGACTCCTTGTTCCTGACAAACTTTGAGGACCCTTTGATCATCTTTTTCCAACACTGTAACAATCAAATTAGAAATCCCTGACTCATCGGCCAGAGAGTCGAAACGATGAACGGTACGCTGGGAAAACCAGATTCCCTCACTTTTACGAAAGAAATCCATCATGGTCATGGGAGATGTCAGCAACATTTATGTTTTATCCTTAATTAAAGAAGTGTCACTCTACTAACTCATTTTCCCATGAAATCCCTTGCTGTTCACATTACCTCTGCTCCCCTTTCTCCTGATGAAATACAAGAAGCTTTGACCAAGGGCCAGGATCTTGCTAATCAGAATTTACAAAGGGTCGATCTCAGTCAAATGGATTTATCCCAAAAGAATTTAAGCGGTGCTGTCTTAATTGGCATAAATGCTCAAGGAGCCAACTTACAGGGGGCGGATTTACGAGGGGCGGATTTACGAGGGGCTAACTTACAAGGGGCGAACCTAACCAATGCTGATCTACAAGACAGTTATTTACACCGCGCTCAGTTACAAGGTTGCAATTTCAGTGGCGCAAATCTGGAATCCGCTAAACTGCAACTAGCACGCTACGATTCTCTCACTGTCTGGCCTGAAAGCTATGACTACCGCAATTCCGGCGCAGTTGGTCCTTATGCCAACTTGGGGGGCGTTTTCCTGAATACAGCCAATCTCAGAGGTGCGGATCTCCGTTTTGCTAACTTGAGAGGAGCTTACTTAAGTGGGGCCGATTTAACCGGTGCTAATCTACAAGGAGCCGCCTTAAGTGGGGCTAACCTTCAAGGAGCCTTTCTCACAGGAGCTTACTTGCGTCAAGCTCGACTCATTAGTGCAGAGTTACAGGGAGTTGACTTGCGAGGAGCCGACTTAACTGAGGTTAGTTGGGAACAGTTACAGAGCATCGCAGGAGCCGATTTTACAGAAGCTCAAGGATTGAGTGAGTTAGATCGAGTATGTTTATGTAGTCGTCCCCCTCAAGAATTGGGAACTTGGAATGCTTTCACTCGCTCTAATACAGGGAAGAGTCTTGGCTGCGCCAGATAAACTTGACATAGATGTAGGACATGGTTTCTACAATCACAGACTTGATTCCTTCACTGGTTTGCCACCAAGCTCGACCGTAATAATCAGAGGGAAAGGCCATGGCTCCTACTTTGATATCTGGTTCTAAAATACGTCTAAAGATTAACCAACTACGACGGGTATGGACATTATAGGAATAGAGGTTAATGGCATTAACGTTTACATCTGAGGTCATTAACCATTGTTTAACTGCTTCTGCACTGGCTGCTGTACGATTAATGGGAACGTTAATACTGGGTACGGCAACCACTTGCTCGGAGTTCAGTCCCAAAGCGATCGCCGTTGCAGCAGCCACCTCAGCAAAGCTGTCATAGTCACTTAAATACTTGCCTCGTCCTAATTCATCTCCTGTAGTGATCATCAGACGATAATTTTTAGCTTGGAATTCAGCGATCGCTCCTTTGATCACCTCATCTCGAACCCATCCTTCTACCACCATTACATCTGCATCTACTGGTTGAGAAACCCTTAAAAAGGGATGAATGGAAAGGCCAAAACAGATAAAAATTGAAAGTAACAAAAACAAGACAAAACACCATCCTCGAAGGGTTAAAGTCCATTGAGGTTTATATTCGAGTAATCCCCAAAATTTTTCCACCGTTAATGTTCCTTTAATGAATAGATAATATTAAATCCGCTTAATTATCCATCATTAAAATCATGAGTGCAAACCCCTCCCCCTCTGTTGCCTCTTCCTCCTCTGGTCACTTCACTAAAAAACGTGAGTTCGACAGAACATAAAATCGATGGTTTAAGAGTCACATCGTTAACTCGAAACCCTTATTCTTTCGTTAAAAATGTTCCAACCCCAAACTCACGTTGTGTTAAGTTAAACCAGGAACGCCGGAATTAAAGACTTTAAGGCATAAATAACACGCCCTCTTAAACCTGACTTAACGACATGAGTTAGTTTACTCACTGGTAATTTGCGCAAGAACTCTCGTGCTAAGGATTCTTTGCTACCCGGACCGCGCAGTCGAAACTGGGTGGACTGAGTCGCACCATACATAATGCGGAGCCAGATTTGGGGGTGTGGTAAAAAGTATTGCCACAGTGGGGGTTGACAACCAATCAAAGCTGCCATGTCATCCATGTAGCGGTGATAATCCACCAAGCTTCTTACTTGATGAGCATTATTCTCGAACTGCTCTAAATAACTAGCTTTATCCAGACAAGTAATCCTTTCAAATGTTGCGGGTTCGGGAAGGTTTTTTTCTCCTTTGCAAATCAAGGCAAACAAACGCGCCTGCATTTCCATAATGGGAAACTGACTGCCGAAAGCAGGTCTAGCCCAACCAATCCAAACTATCTTGTCCCGATACTGGGGATGGAACATATGCTTGTAAAGACTGCGGGGATCAGTTTCTTTGAGTTCGTCTGGCAGAAAGGGCACATAGTTTTTGTAGCCGGTAGAAAAAATAATCTCATCTACATCTGATAAGGTTTGTCCGTCGGCTGTATGTAATGTTTTTCCGCCATCTTCTACCTTGACAATTTCACCAACGACTTCACACCCATGGTGGACGATCGCTTTAGGTAAAGAAAGGGTCTTAGTGCCGAAGACTCCCCAAACTCCTTTTTTGGCCTTAATCTTTTTATTGAGTTCGACAACGGTATCATGAATTGGATCATTCTGGAGCAATTCCGCTCTAGAAATGGCCTTGCTTAAAGCCGAGCCATAATCACGGGGAAGACCCCAAACGCCGCGATGGGTAGAAATATCGGCAGCAGATGTTCCCCTTTTACGAGGAGCGACCCAACCCGTTGTATTACGAAGACTTACCCAGGATTTGTTGGCTACTTTAGAAACTCCGAGTGCTACATCAGACCCGGATTCCCCCCCCCCGACTGTTACAACATTCTTGTTGGCGAATTTGTCGGCATTACGATAATTCTTGGAATGGGAGTATTCAACGTTAGTTAGTAAATCTTTCCAAGCTGGATACTTAGGAATAGTGTTGTTACCAATGGCCAAAGCTATCCGTTTCGTTAGCAAAGTCTCTCCAGATTCTAACTCAACCTGCCAGCCTTCATTACTTTGTGGAACCAACCCCACAACTTTGGAATTGAAACGAATACGATCAAGGACACCAAAATTGTTAGCATAAGCTTTCCAATACTGAACGGCTTCCTCCTTGCTCCAGAATTTGTGCTGATTGCCATCCCCGATCCAGAAATCAGAAAACATACTGATAGTAGCAGAGGAAGTCAAGATTAAGTTGTCGTATGTGTTGGCAAAAACTCCACCGACATCAGGAGCTTGTTCCAAACAGATAACTTTATTGACACCTTGCTCAAGTAGTTCTTTTGTACAAACTAGACCACCGGGTCCAGCACCAATGACAATACAATCAAACATTTTGATTTCTACCTCATTATTACGGTTAAATTAATTCAATTCATAAATTTTTTCTGGCTCGATTTCAGTTTACTTAGTATTTACCTATAAAAGATACCGTAAATGTACTGACTAAAATAGAATTTTATAAAGCAAGTTTCAAGTAAATACATTGAGGGTTAATTCTGAAAAATAGGAGCAAAAACTACAGATTCAAGAAGGAGTCAGCACTTCTGGAGCCTCCGAGTCAGGAGAAAAATAGAATGGGTATTTTTTCCCCCAATCTATTTCTAGCAACTTATAGAAGTTGGGGTATTAACATAACCAAAGGGTTTTGCGTCTTTCCAAGCACCAGCACGAATGGTTCCAGTGCGCTCAATACGCTGTAAAATAGGTTCTGCTAGAGATTCCAAAGGCACTGCGACTAAGGCCAGAGACAGCATCATTCCTAGAATTTTTTTCATGTTTTCTTTCTCGTTAGGATTGATCTAAAATATCCAATACTTTAATGTTCTCTCAAAAGGACGTATTAAGTATATAATAAATTGTCAAAAATTGTAAATTAATAGCAGAAAAAATAAAAGAAATTCCTAATGCTAACTGAATAATATTCAAGGTCAAACTGAATACTTGAAGTAAGGTCGGTTTGAGAAAGTTTAAAATTTCTCTGGCGTATAACATGGCCATAAGATTGAGAATCATAACAGCTATAATTAAACCCAGAAGCTTATGAACATTATTATCTAGTCGGTGTGCAATGGTCATAGAAATCATCACAAAAGCAATTCCTTGGGGAGTTAAAATGGTAGGAAAAGTGAGAGGAGAAATTAACGAGTTTAAAGGATTTTCTGGGGTAGAAGTTTGATGATTTTCCGTTGTCTCATATTGCGCTAAGAGCATTTTTATTGAAATTAAAGATAAAATGAGTCCTGCTGTCGCTAGTAAAGCACTCAGACTAATATTATACTTATTCAATATATTTTGACTGCTTAAAGCAACAGCAACAATAGCTGTGGTTGATAAAGCAAAACCTCTTATGGCTAGTTTGATTCTTATTTTTGCGTCCGATTTTTGAGTTATTTTCACAAAGACTGGAATAATTTTAATGGGTCCAATTGTCATAAATAAAATGATTGCCATTCGGAATAATGAGTCTTTACCATAAATTTTTCTCAGTTCTTTTATAAATCTTATTTGCTGTTCAATTATGTTGATTAAATCCTTTTCTTTATCCTCCACATCAGAATTATCTAATTTCTCTAAAACCCACATCTCTTTAGTCATTTTTGTCGGTGAATAATTTTCATTTTCTTGGCTGAATCCATTAACCGAAAATGTACTAAAAATAAGAGAAAAAATGATTAAAAAACCTAAACTAATAGAAATTAAATTAGAAGAAAGTAATTGTTTTGTTTTGAAAATTTTACTGATCAATATGTGACAAAAATTTTTGACTAGATTCATGATTAATTCCTCATCAAACCACAAACCAATTTAACACTAAATAGTTAGACAAAAATTGAATAACGAATAATTATCAATTATTCATTATTCATTACTTAAAACGTTAAATTCTTAAGAAACTGAGGGAGAACTTTGTTGTTTTAGATAGGTAAAGACTGATTTATCTCCGATGTCAGGCGTTAAGGGTTGTAGAATTTTTCTGAGGGCAAAAATAATAAATAATCCAGCCCAAATTCCTAATAAAGCTTGTTCAACTTCTACGGGTAAAATACTCGATAAATGGCCTAATAACAGGATGGGAACTAGGGGAGTTAATACCTTAGTTTCTAACCGATTAAAACAAAACGCTTCTTTAAAATAAATCCCCGTTAACGCGACAAAAACAAATCCTAGACCGAATAAAGTAACAGGGTTCTCGTAAATAAATAATGCTAAAGGTTTCTGAGCAGTTAAAGATAGAATTATGGCTGATATACTTCCAATTCCCCAACAGATTTGTAAGAAACGATGGAGAGGGATCAAGTAAATATGAATAGTTATTAAGCTAATGCCCAAACCAAGACAAAATAAGGTAAATAACGGAGTGAGTAAACTAAGGATCAACGGGGTGGCACCTCTCCCTAAAATTAAGCCACTCCCCAAAGCAAAACTAAGAGCAGATAATACCAAACCACTGCGATAAATTTTCACCCCTCTCAAGTCATCTGGGGTAATGGTAAACTCGCCAAATTGTCCTTGATAAACCCCTAACGGTTGTGACATTGTCTTCATTGTTTTCTGCAAGATAAGTTTACGATTAGATTGTATCGTTTTTTTGCAAGAAAGAAAGGTGATTTTCCTTAATTATAAAATTCGTCTTAAGTTTTACTATTGTTCCTCACTATTTAAGCTAGTATTGAATTTTAAAAATATAGATGTTTATTGATAAAATTAGCAATAAAAAAATCAATTGTAAAATAATGCTATGATTGTTAACTTTGAACAGAATTAATGGGCTAGAATAATTATGTTAATAAGTAAGGTGCTAGGCAGAGAGAAACAATTTAGCGACCGATAAAGTGTGGTGTGAGGTAGTGAAAATCCCATAAACGAATGGCGTTTATGGTCTATCTAAAACAATACAGCAGCTTGTTATTAAAACACTGCTCCTTACACTCTTTGGAGGTCAAAATGGTTAACAATTCAGCTAAGTTTATCGCTTTAGGTACATTAGCCGCTATCGGCGTATTAGGAATCGTTTCCGAAGCGCAAGCTCAACACTTTAAGTATCCTGAAACCAGAATGGTTAGTGAAGGATCACCTTCTCCTGTTGATTGGCTCAGTAATCCTGGTCCTCGCGCTTTTGAACGTACCATGCAGAAAGTGGTTTTTGAATGTATCCCTCAAGCAGATGGTACCTATGTCACTGAGGAACGAGTTGTAGAAATCACCTTTAACCCTGCGAAAGCTGCGCCCGTTGGTAGCACTTTCAACCCCCACGATCCTTATGCTGGTGGTGTGTATGCGTCAGAGGATATCTCTACTCAATACGTTGCTTTTGGGGAATTAACCGGACTGCCAATGATTACCTGGACCGCAAATCGTCCTTCTAGTCATCCCGAAGGTTTATACACTCCTGAAAGCCGTTGTCAAACCGTCAGTGCGCGCTTAACCAATCTCGCCTACTCCTTCGGTGAAACCACTCCTGCTGGGGTAGCCCAAGCATTCAACGACAGAATGGGTACTGGTATCGTTAACGGAGAAAGAGTTATCTATATCTCCTACGATCCTGAAAATCCTTCTACCGAAAATGTAGTTTTAACCTTAAAGCCTGAGAATGGAGCTACATTTATGGAGGCTCAAAGAACCCTCGCTCAATTCAAGAATTCCATCTCCGGAAACATTGGGCCTGTGGAAAATCCTGCGGAATTACCTCCCATTGTTGAGTAGATTCACCCACGGGGAAAGAGGCTTAATATCGATATATTCTTTCCCTTTTTTCTCTAGAGAGTTAGTGTTGTACTGCTCTCTATTTTTTTTTCTGTGGAAAATTTTAAGATTTTATGAAGGGAACAAACTCACCTAGAACCCCCGATTATTAGCGATTTTAGAGATTAACCGCTCTCTGTTCGTAAACATCTGTGGAAAAGCCAGAAACTTTTTCCACAATTTTTCCACAGAATTGAGGAAACATGAAGAAAGATTTAAGCAACAAACGGTAAATTTTAAGTAACAATACCATTGATCTAGATTTAAGCAGTTATTCAACGCCCCATGAAATTCGTTTGTAGTCAAAGCGATCTTAATAGTAACTTATCGTTAGTCAGTCGGGCTGTCCCGTCTCGTCCCACTCATCCCATTTTAGCCAACGTCTTAGTGGTAGCTGATGCCGAACAAAATAGAGTCACTCTCACCGCTTTTGATCTCAGTTTAGGCATTGAAACCAGTTTTCAGGCCAACGTTAGCGAAGAAGGCAAAATGACCTTACCAGCTAAACTCCTCAACGACATCGTCTCACGACTCCCTGAAGGAGAAATTACCCTCATGGCCGAAGAAACAGAAGAAGATGACAGTCATATTGTTGCCCTACAATCCGCTTCTGGGAAGTTTCAAGTCAGGGGGATGGAAGCGGATGAGTTCCCCCCCTTACCCACCGTCGAAGCAGCAGAGTCTCTTCAATTACCTATTGTCATGTTAACAGAAGGGTTAAAAGGGGCGTTATTTGCTGCGAGTAATGACGAAACCAAACAAATATTAACGGGAGTCCATTTAACCGGAACGACGGATAGTTTAGAGTTTGCTGCTACCGATGGCCACCGTTTATCTGTGGTAGAAACCGCCTTAACCCCCGAAAATGAAGAAGAAGATGCTCAAGGGGAAACAACGGCAGTCATGCCTAATTTAGAGGGGTTTGCGGTAACAATTCCAGCACGGGCCTTACGGGAGTTGGAGCGGATTATTGGCAGTCATGGCCAATCTGAGGCCATCGCTTTACAAGTGGATGAATCCCAGGTGGTTTTCGAGTTGGGAGAGCAACGTTTAACCGTTCGTAAATTAGATGGAGCTTATCCTAACTATCAAATGTTAATCCCGAAAGAGTTTAGTCGTACCATTAGTTTAGATAGAAAACGCTTATTGGGTAGTTTGGAACGGGTGGCAGTTTTAGCGGATCAAAAAAACAATTTAGTTAAATGTAGTTTTAGTCATGAAGAGGGACAGGTTTCTTTATCTGTCGAAACCCAAGATTTAGGCAGTGCAAAAGAGTCAATGCCGGCTGAGGTTACGGGAGAAAGTGGAGAAATTGCTTTTAATGTTAAATATTTAATGGATGGCTTAAAAGCCTTACCCACTAAAGAAATAAAAATACACTTTAATGAAGGGAATCAACCTGTTATTTTTAATCCTTTAGGCGGGTTACAAATGACTTATTTAGTTATGCCTGTTCAAATTGTTAAATAAAAGTAGATAGGTTTTTTTAGAGACGTTTTAGCCAACGTCTCTACGCCGAAATTACATAAACTGAAAACAAAAAATAATATGAATTCTTTTTATTTTTATTGCCAAAGTTTTAAAAAAGTTAGTCTTTTTTGCTTCATTATTTCTTATATACTGATGGTTACTTTTCCTTTAAAAGCTAGTGAAATTAATCTTAACTCAGCCAAAAATAAACAAGAACAATTATTGTGTAAAGCAGAGTTGAAAAATAATCTAGATAAAATTTTAAGTCAGGAAAAACTTAAGCGATCGCATTGGGGAATATTAGTTAAAACCTTAGATAAACCAACAACATTATATGAGTTTAATTCCCAAAAATATTTTATTCCTGCTTCTAATGTTAAATTATTAACGACAGCAGCAGCTTTAATTAAATATGGTTCAAAGTATCAAATTAAAACTCCTATCTATGCTCAGGGTTTATCTCCTAATCTAACTGTTTTAAAAGTCGTTGGACAAGGAGATCCCACCTTAACCAGTCAACAATTAGAAACCCTAGCAAAACAATTAAAAAGTCAAGGAATTCAGCGCATTAATAATTTAATAGTTGAAGATAATTCTCTGGAAAATCAAGTCATTAATCCCACTTGGGAATGGGAAGATATACAATTTTATTATGCCCCAGCAGTTAACCGTTTAATTCTTAATGAAAATGCTGTTATTTTAACATTAATTCCTGAAAATATAGGAGAAAAGTTACAACTAAAATGGTCTGATATTATCGCAGCGAAACAATGGAAAATTAATAATCAAACGATAACAAATAGAGAAGATACCCCCTATACTGTTTCAATTAATCGCAATTTTGAAAAACCTTTATTAACGATTACTGGAAGTTTGGCGATTAATTCTGATCCCGATATTTTTGGAATGACAGTAGTTAACCCAGGAAAATACTTTTTAGATTCCTTACAATTTTATTTAGAACAAGAAGGAATAAAAGTTATTAAGTCAGAAGTCATTCATGGTAATAGGAGAATGAATGATTTAGTTAAAATAACAGAAATAAAATCAAATTCATTGCAGGATATTATCACAAAAACTAATCAAGAAAGTAATAACTTATACGCAGAAAGTTTACTAAATCTTTTCAGTAGGGAAAACCCAGAAAATAGCAAAATTCAGCAATTAAAAGAAACACTTACAAACCTAGGATTAGATAGTAATTTATATCACTTAAAAGATGGATCGGGGTTATCTCGTCATAACTTAGTTACCCCAGAAACCTTGGTTAACCTTTTAATCTTAATGACACAAACATCAGAAGCTAATATTTATCGTAATTCTTTAACAGTGGGGGGTGTTAATGGAACCTTGAAAAATCGGTTTAAAGATACAATAATTGAAGGAAAAATCCAAGGAAAAACAGGAACATTATCGGGAAGTTCTTCATTATCGGGTTATGTTAATCCCCCCAACTATACCCCTTTAGCGTTCAGTATCATTGTTAATCAATCAGACTTACCTCCATCACAACTAAGAAGATTTATTGATGAAATTGTTATTAATTTAGGAAAACTGAAACAGTGTTAAAATTTTGATATGGGTGGGTAATGCGAAACAAAAAATAATGGTTCTTTAAAGATTATTATCAGCATTAACCACCTACGGATTATAGTTATCATCCCATTTTTAATTCAACAATATCTTCGGGTAATACTCGCTGCATAGTATAAGCAGTTACATTGGGAATATTAACTAAACGGTTAGCTTGTTTTTCTATAGTTTTCTCAAACATATTTCTCACTAATCTACCATTACCAAAACTTTTATCTCGATCGCCATATAATTTATGAAATTGTGTTAATAATACTTCCTTTGCTGCTTCCGTTAAAGTATAATGATGTTGACGACAAAAAACTTCAAAGATTTCTAGTAATTCTTCTGGGGTATAATCTTCAAAATTAAAATAACGGGTAAAACGAGATTTTAGTCCAGGGTTTGAGTCAATAAAGCGGTTCATTTCTTCCCCATATCCTGCGACAATAACCACTAATCTATCTCGATAATCCTCCATCCTTTTAAGTAAGGTATCAATCGCTTCTTGACCAAAATCCCTACCAGCATCCACAGGTTTTAGGGTATACGCTTCATCAATAAATAATACTCCATCTAAGGCAGATTCTACTATTTCATCCACTTGTTTCGCTGTGTGTCCGACATATCCTGCAACCATTCCTGAACGATCAGTTTCTATTAAATGTCCTTTTTTAAGAATTCCTAATTGTTGATAAATTTTTCCCATTAATCTCGCTACTGTTGTTTTTCCTGTTCCTGGAGAACCACAAAAAACCGAATGTAATGTGATAGGAATACCAGATAATCCTTGTTGTTTTCTTAGGTTTTGAATTTTGAGAAAATTGATAGCTTGACCAACTTCATCTTTGAGTGTGTTTAGTCCAATTAATTCGTTTAAATCTTTTAAAATAGTTTCTATTTCGTTATGGTTATTAGAATTATTAACTGAGTTAGAATTATTATTTATAGAATTGTGAACAGTTCCTTTTTTCAATCTTTCTAACTCATTATCTATTGAGTCAGGATGTGCATAATAACTAGCTAATTTTTTTCTATCTTCTTCAACAATTGCACGGTAATCCTTACCAAAAGACATATTAAAAACCTCATCTAGAGAATAAATAGTTAATGTCAAGATCAGCATCTATAGCAATCAGATTTCAGTTGTGAGAAAATCAGCTTTCTAGGTAAAACACAATGTTAAACCCCTACAAGAACTTATTCTTAGGGACATAATAGTATTATCTCCTGATATATTATCCCTTCTCACATCTCATTACTGACTGTTATATTACAATCTAGAAGATTGTGTTACTATTGAGACATTAAGATCAGTATTCCCATAACATCCTAGAAAATTAACAGGATTAGAAAAAATAATTAGTTAGGGATCAACACCCATTGAATGCTACAATTTTATAATCTAATTCTCAACTATTCATTTTTAATTCAACAATATCTTCAGGTAATATTTGCTGTATAATATCAGCAGTTACATTAGAAATATTAACTAAACGGTTAGCTTGTTTTTCTATGGTTTTCTCAAACATATTTCTAACCAATCGACCATTACCAAAACTTTTATCCCGATCGCCATATAATTCATCAAATCGTGTTAATAATACTTCCTTTGCTGCTTCCGTTAAAGTGTAATGATGTTGACGGCCAAAAAATTCAAAGATTTCTAGTAATTCTTGTGGGGTATAATCTTCAAAATAGAAATAACGACTAAAGCGAGATTTTAACCCAGGATTTGAATTAATAAATCGAGTCATTTCATCACCATAACCTGCAACAATTACTACTAATCTATCTCGATAATCCTCCATTCTTTTTAATAACAGATCAATCGCTTCTTGACCAAAATCATTACCAGAAGCAACCGGTTTTAAGGTATAAGCTTCATCAATAAATAAAACCCCATCTAATGCAGAGTGTACTAATTCATCGACTCTTTGGGCAGTTTGTCCCACATATCCTGCAACCATTCCTGAACGATCCGTTTCAATTAAATGACCTTTTTTAAGAATTCCTAATTGTTGATAAATTTGTCCCATTAATCTCGCTACTGTTGTTTTTCCTGTTCCTGGAGAACCACAAAAAACCGAATGTAAAGTGATAGGAACAGCCTGTAAACCTTGCTTTTCTCGTAACTTTTGAATTTTGAGAAAATTGATATATTTACGAACTTCATCCTTCAAATGATTGAGACCAATAAGATTATCTAATTCTTGTAATTGTCCCTCTATGGTTGAATGAGGAGAAGGGGAATAACTAGGAGGAGAATAAGAACGAGGAGGATATTGTTTTTGTGACTCTTGTTGTCTAACTTTTTCCTGATCTGATTGAAGTCGTTGTTTGCGTCTTTCTTCTCTATTTATTTCTTCCTCTCTCAATCTTTCTTCTTCAGCTTGCATAGCTTTTTTGCGTTTAATTTCTGCTCGTAAACGAGCCTTTTCTCGTTCCAATTCCCGTTGTAACTTCTGCTGTCTCTGTAATGTTTCTTCTCGTTCAACTAAACGGCGATCGCGTTCCATTTCTTGTTGTCGTTGAGAGAATTTTTGTTGTTCTTGTTGTCTAATTTTCTCTAAATCTTTCTTAACGAGATCATTATAATCAGGAAAGTCTGACATAAATTTAACTCCAAATACATCTGCTGTTGCGATCGCTGGTCAACGCTTTCTGTTTAGCTCCCTTAATTATGGCCAAAAACTTAACGATATTCTCTGTCTGATGTTCAGACTGTTTTCTTAATAGAGGGATGAAAAAAGTTAGCTGCACAATGAAGAAATTGGCAGCATCAAGTAATAACAGAAATTGTCGATCGTTATGATATCGTTTCGTTGTGAATACGTTCAAGTTGAGAAATGGCTAGTTTGATGATGGGTTGAACTGTTGTTGTTGATTCCGTATTTAAAGCCTCTCGTAAAGAGTCTAAAACCAGAGGCTCACCAATCTTCATTAAGGATAACGCTGCTGCTTTTCTGGTTTCATCATCAAGATGATCTAGTAACTCAACCAGATGAGGAATGGCAGGTTTATAAGTCAGGTTCCCTAAGACAGCTGCCGTTTCAGAGCGCACATTGGAGTCAGAATCACTGAGAGACTTAACTAGGATATCCAATAAATCTTGATCCGGTTCTTCCGCGACAACTTTGGCGATCGCCCCAACAACAGCAGCACGAACCACTGGGGAGTCATTATCAATAGCCTGTTGCAAATAGTTTTTGCCTTTTACCCCAATAAATGATAATGCCCAAGCGGCATGACCTTTAGCACTTTCTGGAATATCTGGAGAACCTAAAATATCGAGTAAAGGAACAACTCCTGCTTCTCCCATTCTAGCCAATGCTCCTACGGATGACCCTTGAACCACCGTATCTTCATCATTGAGGAAAGAATGAACTAATTGAGGAATGGTCTGAGGATCAGCAATCAAGGTTAAGGTTTTAGCTGAAGCCCTTCTGACAACGACATTTGAGTGATTGGCTAAAGCATCTAACAAAAAAGGGGTTGCTGGTTGACCAATTTCTCCGAGAGTTTGTGCAGCCCGAAGTCGAGTCATTCCCCGTGTATCTCCCAAACATTCAACCAGAGACTTCAAAAGAGTCTCGTCATTACTGTTAAAAGTTTTAAGGCTAATTTCTTGAGCAACCTTATAGAGTAAGTTATCTGTTTGTTCCTGAGTTAAAACCATTAAATAATCCCCTGTTTTTCATTTTCAACAGTCCTCAACTAAAAAGTAGATTATATAATATCTCCAGGGCTTATTATATTAAGATTTGATGTGGCAACTGCTGAACCAAGTTAGTTAATTTCTGATCTCACAATCAAGGTATAATCCTAAGTTAGCTACACTTTGCCATAAACTTTATGGATAAACGATTTTTTAACTTCTTCAATCTGACAGAAGACCAAGCGATCGCTCTTTTAGATACACCTCAAGACCAGATCAAAGAAAATGACTCTCGCTACATCGCTGCGTCTCATTTGATTAACTTTCCCACAGAACGGGCTATCAATGCTTTAATACGGGCAGTAGAAAATAACGACTCGACTCTTGATAATCGTATTGTACGTCGAAAGTCCATAGAAACCCTAGGTAGACTCGAAGCTAAACAAGCGTTGGAAGTGATTCACACCTGTTTAAACGATGACGACTGCTATACCGTAGAAAATGCAGTTTGGGCAGTGGGAGAAATTGGGACAACTGATGCTAATCTTCTCGAAGATATTGCTCAGTTGCTGGAAAAACCTGGACAAACTCACCGCGTTATTATCCACACCCTAACTAAATTAAATTATGAACCAGCCCTAGAGCGAATTCGTCGATTTGTAGATAACTCTGACCCTCTCATTGCCAGTGCTGCGATTACCTCAGTTTGTCGCTTTACCCAAGATTATGCTCAAATGGGGAAAGTAGTGGCCATGTTGCAACACCCCACTGTCTTAGCGAGACGGTTATCGATTCAGGATTTAATCGATTCTCATTACTACAAGGCAATTCCCAATATAGCCCGATGTCCTGTTTCTTTGGTGTTTCGTCTACGGGGTATTCGGATGCTGGCAGAAGTAGGTATTCCCACCGAGGAAATCACTTTTGAAATGATTCAACCCCATTTAGAGCAGACGTTGCGAGATCATCCCCATGATTTAGATTTAGTGCATAAATATCAAGAGACACCAGATTTAAAGGTTTTAGTACGAACATTATATGAAACAGATTTTGGCAAATGTTATCTAGCGACTAAAACCATTCTTGAGCATTATGCAGACATTGCCCCTTCTGCCCTATTGGACACTTATAGCGAAGAAGCAAAAGGGGATTATGGGGCGCATTTTCATGTAATTAAACTATTAGGCTGGTTGAAATATGCTCCAGCTTATGATCTAATACTAGAAGCCTTGCATAATCGTCAACCTCAATTTCAGAAATCACGGGCCGCCGCAGCGATCGCCTTAGGAGAATTGGGGGAAACAAAGGCGATTCCTGTTCTAGAAAACTGCCTTGGTGAAAAAAACTGGGTTTTAAAATATGCTGCCTTGATGGCACTAGAAAAACTTGGTTCCAGGGAGGGTCACGAAATTGCAGTGAATGACTCTGACTGGTTGATTCGAGCAAAATCCCAAAACTTGAAGTAATTAATTTTTTTTCCACTTCTTTGATTGGTAATCTTATGACAACAGATTCTCTATTTGATAGACTAAAACACCCTAACCCCCATCTCAGGGAGCAAGCAATGTTGGAAATTGCCCAATCCCGCGATGAAAATACCATTCCTCATTTGATGAGTATTTTGGATCAAGAGGATACCACTTATCGTCGAGCAGCCGTTAAAACATTAGGGGTGATTGGGGTAGATTCGGTTCCATCGGTGGTTGAAGCGTTGCTGCACAGTGACAATGTCACGGTACGAGGAAGTGCTGCTAAAGCCTTAGCACAGATTGCGGTTAACTATCCCGATATACCTTTTCCTGAAGCGGGTTTGCAGGGATTGAAGGCCGCTATCAATGATCCCAATCCAGTGGTTCATATTGCATCGGTAATGGCCTTGGGTGAAATGGGTTCGGCTGCTTTTGATATCTTGGTGGAGTCCTTGAATACAACCAGTAATGTAGCGGTGCAAGTTGCCATTGTTAACGCCCTCGCTTCTGTTGGAGATCCTAAGTGTGCTGAAGTTCTGACAACATTTGCCAATGATCAATCAGTGGATTCTTATGTACGTGAATCAGCGACAAGTGCTTTATCCCGTTTGGATTTAGTGATGAATTTTAAGAGAACCTGAGTTCGGTGGCGCGGAGTTCGAGGTTCGGAGTGATAATTTTTTCAACGAGATAATAGGGGTTTGAGACTTCTAAGTTAAGTCAGTTGGAGACAAAATTCCTTATATCGAACTAAGAGATAAAACAAAAGACGCAATGATTATTATTGCGTCTTTTATTTGCTAATGCTTGTTATTCCAACACGGAAGCCACCTTAGTAGCCAAGTGAGTCATCCAGGGGGGGCATCTCTTTCCCCTAAATAAACCAGTAGATCAACCATAGAATCAATTTGACCCACTTCACCAATGCTGCGGGAATCATCACAAGGTTCACCCACGGCTCCAATATCTAAACCTGATGCTACCATCGATCCTAAAATAGTTTCTGCGACGATATAACCACCAACGTCTCCTAGTTGCGGTTGAGTGGGGTTAAGCACTTCAGCTTCTCGTAGAATGTAATACCATAACGGGGTTAAAATTTCTAAACTGGGCTCAATTTGTAGCACATCATCAGGGATACCCAATTGATCGCCGGGAACCATAGGAATCGGACCATAGAGCGATCGCAGGGCCACCGCTACTTCTTGGCCACTAGGTAAGCCAAAATCAATCCCCCGTAAGATATTGCGTTCTGCTAAGGAAATAGGAGGTTCAGAAACAGCCGGACGAGGCAAACGGAACACAGAAGCCGGCAACAGGGTGTCTAAGGGTAAACCATCGATCCCATTCGCCCCAAAAAAGAGATTCCAGTCAATCTCACTCTCTTCCGTAATAGCTTGTCCACCCCGTAAATCTCCCTCTAAATCAGTTGTTTCTTTGGGGAAGGTTTCAAACAGACGTAGGGAATGACCAGGCCTGATTAAATAGCGATCCCGCAGTTGACTGTGGCCCAGACGAAAAGCAGCATGAGCAAATTCGACCGGCATGGCAATTACCGGCTGTTCTGATTCGAGGACTTGATTAACCTGACGACTCATCTGTTGATAGAAACTGCTGCCATTGCGAAGACTATTAATAACGTTGCTAATAATTTCGGGTTTAACAATACGGGGAAGATAATCAAACAAAACAATGCGTCGATATGCCTGTTGAACCTTCTGTTTCGTATCGCGGAAACCATCACTTTCTAAAGGATGAGAGCCGACTTTAGCCTGATGAATTTTATTGTGAAGACGCATAAAAAGAATATGCAACTGTACCACAATTTTATTTTCATCATTACGAGGATCTGCAATCAAACGACCATCGGCAAAATCCACATTGCGACGAAGATCACGAGGTCCGCGACCATTGCGACGGGTTTGAGTCCCTAAAATGAACAATCCATCATTATCAAATAAGGCAGGATCATCCTTTCCTAACAGTCCATAAACCGAATCTAGATCCAATCTTCCGGTTCTCCCATTGGCACTGGTAGGGTTTTCTTCAGGGGCAACCCTTTGTCTGACTCCAATGGTGGGGTTTCTTTCAACGATACGAAGGGCTTCATCCACCACTCGAAACTCAGTTAAGTCATGATCGATGAATTGACCTAAGAAGGTAAACCCTGCTTTAATGGCTGGTTTACTGCCACTAGGCACTCCTTCTTGCATCGGACCCAAGGCCCCCGATAATAAAGCAATGGCGTGGGTGTTGTATTCGTGTTCTTCCTTGAGAAACAGACGGGAAAAAGGGGATTCATTTGCTTGTCCTTCGGCGGTTTTGGCGCAACTGCCAATAGTTCCATGTCCCATTATTGCCATACTCCTTGATGAATACTGTTTTCAAACTACCTCTAAACGGGAGTTCAAATCATAAACGCTTAACAAACTGACAAATTAATGATTAATTGATCAAAGGCAAAGGTTTATTGTTCCAGAGAAAACCTCTACCATAGAAGGCAGAAAGCTTAGTCATTACTGATTACTGTAATTATGGATAAAATTGTCGATGCGATCGCTTCACTTCCTCAAGATACCTTAATTGTTGCCCTACTCTATTTAGGGTTAAGTGTCCTCTATTTGTTGATCATGCCTGGTTTCGTCTATTTTTACCTCAATAGTCGTTGGTATGTAGCTAGTTCCTTCGAGAGAGCATTTATGTACTTTCTGATGTTCTTTTTCTTCCCTGGCGTTTTATTATTAAGTCCCTTTTTAAACTTTCGCCCCAAACGCCGTCAACTGAACACTTAATTTTTGATTACAAAAGTTCGCTTTGAGTGCGAACTTTTTTCATGGTTTGGGGCAGCACTCCCACTAACAAGGCAAAGGTTTCATCTGATAAACTTGTAGCTGTTTCCAGGTCAAACCAATGTTCAAACTGATTGAGAATCACTTGCGCTCTTTGTTGAGGGATAGCATTATCACTAATCTGTTTCGCTAATTTAACCCATTGTCGACGAATCAAATAACTATTGATTCGTTCTTGAGCAGTTTTGGGAGTGGTTAAAGAGAGTTTACCCACAGGCACAACATCAATGACATCCTCATCAAAATTAGCTCCGATCGCCGCCCCAGGTCCAGCAAATTCAGCATGATAGGGTTTATAAAGAATCAATCCGTTTTTACGACGGGGATTAATCACCAATAGTTCTTTAGACTGTAAGGAGCGAAGAATCTCATTGATATATTGTGGGTTTTCTGAAGTCATTTTTTGATGAAGAAGATGATTAGACATGAGTTTGGATCTTCTTTTGTAAAAATAATCTTGGGGAACGAGAAAAAAGCCAACTGGACCAAGTTGGTTCTCTGGCCGATACCTGATAACCATTTTGGAGATACAGTTGTTTAGCCCCCTCATTATGCTCTAAAACATGAAGATTAAGGGTATCATATCCCCATTTTGACGCAATTTGTTCGCATTGGTGTAACAAGCCGCGAGCAATTCCTTGTCTTCGATGGCTTTCAAGAACGGCTAAATTACTAATGTAGAGATAATGACCATTGAAACCCGTTCTCAGACTTAACTCAATAGTACCGACAATCTTTTCTTGGCTGATGGTTTCGGTTTTTGTCACTTCTACGGCCACTAAACAGCAATAATAGGGAGTGCTTCCACGAAGACGCGAGCGCAAATCTTCATATACGCCTAATTTCAATAAAGGTTGCAGAAATAATAACCATCCTTTAGTGGGGTGAAAGCTAACGGTAAGCACTTCTGTTAATGCTTTAATATCTGGTAACTGAGCTTCCCTAATCACACGGGAAACATGACCTCCCCCATTGTTTTCCAAAGGCAAATCATCACAGCTCAAAGACACCAACCCACAAGAGTCCACAACTCCTCCTTACTGATTCCTTTAATATCCATTATGCCTTTATTTTTTCATTCAGCCCACTGACGTAATAAATTAGCATGAGTTTTAGCCAAGAGATCAAATTCAGTCGATTTACCTTCTTTGGCAAAAATGGCACGGCGTACAGTGTCAATATCGAATAAAATTTCTCTTTGCATCGGATCTCGAATTAAACTTTCGATCCATCCCACCACTACTAACCGAGTTCCTTGGGTAACGGTTTCAACACGATGTAAGAAACAAGAAGGGTAAAGAACAATAGAGGCTGCTTCTAGTTTATAAAATAAATCCCCTTCTGGTTTTTCGATAACTAACTCTCCTCCTTGATAACTCTCAGGGGAACTGATAAATAAGGTAAAAGAGACATCTGATCTCAGAAATGTTTGACCCCCCATCAAGGCGTTATCAGTATGACTCCCGTAGTACATTCCTGGTTGGTAACGACTGAAGCGCAAAGAGTGGATATGTTTAGGGTTAACGGCAAGTTTGAATAATAAATTACGTTCTAAGGCCTTGATGACTAAATTTTCTAACCCTTTAACTTCTAGACTCTTACTATCGAGTTGGCTATTGTGTTTGACTAATTTAGCGTGCCATCCTGCAGTGGTTTGTCCATCAATAAAACTAGCTTGGGAGAGATGATGGAGGACTTGTGTGAGTTCTTCGGGGGTTAAAATGTTGTCAAGGGTCAAAATCATCGTAACAATTCATTTTTAGTGCAGAGTATCCCCAATTATCTCAACAATTGACACACCTATAAGATAATTTTATTGGTCATTTTTGGCAGTTGTCTTTAAAATAGATGCTTTAAGTTAAGATTAAATTAATCGAGGATACCATTAATGAATTCTAAAGCTGTTCAATTATTAATCACCCTTGGTTTAGTCACTTCCCTTGGTGCTTGTGGCGGTGGAGGTGATACCCCTTCTTCCCCTGCTGACTCTGGTAGCAGTGGAGAAGCAACAGAAGAAACTACCGAAGCTGAAACCAAAGAAGAAGGTGGCGAAGGTGGCGAAGGTGGCGAAGGTGGCGAAGAATAAAACCACTTAAATCCAAAGAAAAGCTGTTGGTCGACTCATCATTCCCTTCTGAGTCATCAACAGCTTTCGATTGATTGGATTTAAAAAAAGTTAATTATTTACTACTGACCTTAACTTGAATGGTACTGAGAATGGGGGTTTTGAATTTGAGAAGAATAACTAAACCTAGAATATGAATTAGCCAATGGGAAATAACTAGACCCCAGATGACAAAAGCTAAAGCACTGGCAAAAGCTAACACCCCAAAAATATCATTTCCTGTTCGTTGATACCAGAAAACACTACCAAGAGAAGTGATTAATAATAAGAGTGGAAAAATAGGGAGTATCATAGCAATTACCTTCTAGTTTTCGGGATTGATCAAAAACAGAAACTGTTATCTCTGTTTGTTTGATCCCCAAGTTGTGTGCGTCCTGATATTAAGGATAACATTACCTTTTTGCAAATCCCCCCAATATAAATAAGGGAGGGGGGATCTTGTAAAAAATCTTTGCATAACTTTAAACTTCACGGGAAGAAATCTGAAAATAAGCCCTTTTTGTGAATAAATGTTGAGAGTTTTCAATACTTTTAGGGGTTTATTCCTAGAAATCAAATTCAATTTGACGGAAGAAATCAAGCAACCAATTTTTGAGGTGAAAGGTGGCTAAACAATCATCCTCGTTATAACGCAAAATAGAAGCCAAGAAACTGCGATCGCCTGTGGTTAACCATTGGTCATACCAGCAAACGCATTGATCCCCGTTAACCCCAGGATCACGCCAATGAAATCCTAACCAGTTGGCTAAAGCCTTGAGAGAGTAATTTTCCACTGGGAAAATCACGGAGGTAATTACACAGTGATGAAGATCAATAAAACGAGAGAGTAAATGCTCAACCTCGTCCTTAGGGGTTTGATATAAGTTTCCTAAGCGTTTTATGGTGTCGACTTCGTAGGCAGAAAAGTGAAAAATTGGGGCATTTTTATAATGATTAACTAACTCAAGAAATTGATACCAAATGTTCTCTTCTTCATCTGGAGTTTCTGCCAAAAAACCAAAGAAGGTCTGGGTATCAGCAAGGTGATCAACCACCACAACACCCAATAAGTAATCTAAGTTACGTTCCGGTTCAGCTTCAATGTCAAAATAAAGCTCTACTGTGGCAGAGGAAAGATTTTTTTCCATCTCAGGATGATAAGAGGGGTGAGGTAAGGGAAGATTATGAATTAGGGCGTATGCTTGTTGTTGTAGTTTTATTCCCAAGCTTTTGCCGATCTCTTCCTCTAAGGTTTGAACATCGGCCTCGGCTAATGAAAGGGTATTAGTGATCCCCAGTTGTTGCAATGTTTGATAACGACTTGGAGTTACCCCTGGTACTAAAGAGAGATGTTGCTTAACCTGGGCGATCGCATAACAATGGCTGTACCACTGACAGAGATGGCAGCGTTGTCGTGCAATAAAAACCTCTGGGTCTTGAGATTTCTGGAGAATGGACACACATTCTTCGAGAACAAGCTGTAACTTTGGTAACCACTGTACCACATCAACTGAGAAATGTTTTAGGGGGCGGATCACCAGTTGCGCTGTAGGTAGGGAGGTTTCTTGGATAATGGCTAATAGGTAAGCATAAAAGGTTCCGATTAGTTTATATTCTGGTTTAGCACGACGGCCTAGATGAATACTCAGGGGATAATAACACCAATTCCCAAATTTGGACGCACCTGGTTGTTTGATTAATAAATGGGGTTTTCCTCGATACTCATGGGATAAGATTGAGGACCATAGGGTTCCTTGATAGATACATTCGACTCCCTGCTCCATTAAAGCTTCAGTGGCTTGGGCTTTTTCTAGAATACTATTTCCAGAAGGGTTAGGACATTGATAATGGGGATAAAACGTTGCTAAGACTGAGGCGATATGGCGTTGGTTTTCTTGGCGCAGTTTTAGCAGAAAGTCTCGTTTCCCATCTTGTTGTCTGGGATCACCATGAATATTGAGAAAGGCACGGCGTGAACATCGTTTATAATCTAGTAATAGAGAATCAGTGATCAGCATTTTGGTCTAGGCAGTTGATGGGATCATTATAAATTGTTTCAATTCAATTAAATTATTCAAAAAAAATCTTTCATACAATGAATTCCAACATGATAAAAATCTCCTTATTTGCTATAAGGAGACTTATGAATAGTTATCTTTGATTAAAGTCAGTGTATCAAGTTAATGAGGGGAACCATTGAGATAATAATCTCTTGTTCCTTTCGCATCTAAAGCATCACCTAAACGGTTTAAAGCATGGATATAAGCTGCAGTTCGCATGGAAACTACCTCTTTTTGAGCAATAGACCAAACTTGTTCTGCTTCACTCACCATTTTGTCTTTCATTCGTTCATTAACTTCTGTTCTGGTCCAATATAAACCACTGCGGTTTTGTACCCACTCAAAATAACTCACGGTTACCCCACCTGCATTAACTAAAATATCAGGAAAGATATAAATTCCCTTCTGCTCTAAAATCGGATCAGCAGCCGATGTAATTGGACCATTAGCGACTTCAAAAATTAATTTTGCTTTGACATTATTGGCATTTTCTGCTGTAATTTGATTTTCCAATGCAGCCGGAATCAAAATATCTACATCTAAAGCAAGTAACTCTTCATTGGTGATGCTTTGATGTTCTCCAATATTGCAAACTGTATCTTCACAGTAAATGGCAGCAATCCCCTGATGTTCTTTTTTATAGTTACGAATGCTGAGAATATCTAACCCTTTATCGGCATAGATTCCCCCTCTAGAGTCACTAACTGCTACGACTTTATAACCTGATTTGGCTAATAATTCGGCTACCACTCCCCCGGCTTTTCCAAACCCTTGAACGGCAACTGTTGTCTTTTCTGGTATCAGTTCAAACTTAGGAATAATAGACTGAATGACATAATAAGCACCGGTACCAGTTGCGGTATCTCTTCCTTGACTTCCTCCCATGGTTTGGGGTTTTCCTGTTACCACACCAGGGCTAATTTTTCGCTGAATAATACTATATTGATCCATCATCCAACCCATGATCATCTCGTTCGTATAAACATCGGGAGCCAAGATATCAATATCAGGCCCAATAAAGTCAGCGATCGCTTCAATATAACCCCGACTGAGACGTTCTAATTCTTGTTTGGATAACTCCTTGGGATTGAGGTTTATTCCTCCTTTTGCTCCCCCAAAAGGTAAGTTTAATAAGGCACATTTGAAGGTCATCCAAAAGGCTAAAGATTGGACTTCATCCATGGTAACATTAGGATGATAACGCACACCTCCTTTTCCAGGTCCTCTGGTATCATCGTAACGGACTCGATACCCCTGAAAAATACGCAGTGAACCATCATCCATCCTCACAGGAATAGAAACACTTAAACTGGTTTTTGGATGCTTTAAACGTTCACTAGCATCCTCGGAAATTGATGTATATTTTAAGGCTTTTTCTAGTCTCGTACTAGCATCGGCAAGTAGTCCCGTCATAGTTGTTTGATTCCTTACTATTTCAGATCATTCATAACTACAAAAGCAACAGTTTCTAATGATTAACCGAAGACATGAGAAGAGTGAAACCGTTGCTGATTCTCTTTGGTAATTTTTTGTAAATTAGTTGGACAAAATTAGATTTTTGTGTTAGGCAAGAAGCAATGTATACCAAAGAATTTTGCCTCTTATTTGCATCTTATGACATTTAGGAAAGAATTGTTAACCCAAACTTAGCATTTATTTAATATTTCACATTTTTTGTAACATAAAACACAGACTGGATTAGGATTGATGTGGTAATAAACAGTGAAATAATTGGGTCACTTTGGTTATATCTTTATTTCCAGGCGATCGCTCCACCCCACTGGATAAATCGATGCCATCAGGGGTTAAAATTCGTAAAGCTTGGCCAACATTATCAGGGGTGAGTCCTCCTGCCAAAAACCAAGGACATCCAGGTTTAAAAGTCGTTAAAATGTCCCAATTAAGGGTTTTACCTGTTCCCCCTAACTGCTGAGGGTGATAAGCATCTAATAACAAAGTATCAATCGCCCCCAGATACTGAGGAATCTCTGACAAAGATTGTAACGTTTTGACTCTAAAAGCTTTAATGACTTCCAAATCAGGAAACAATTGTTTGATTTGAGCGCAAAACTCAGGGGTTTCGTCTCCATGCAGTTGGATACCGGTTAATTGAGCCAAGGTTAACACCCCTTCAATGTCTGTTACAGTAGCATTAGCAAATACCCCAATACGGTCAACCGTTGGGGGAAGGAGATCAATAATGGTTTGAATGTCTTGAGGATTGACATAACGAGGCGATCGCTCAACGCAAATAAATCCTAAAGCGGTTGCTCCCAAAGCAGTAATTGCTTGTCCTTGTTGAGGTTGAGTAATACCACAAATTTTAACCCGCATCTTTCCTCAATTCCCTCTAATTGTTAAGTATCATAAACATTGAAGCGAAATATTCAAACAAAGTGAAATTTGAGCAACAAAAATACCTATAATGCCTTTTGTTTAGATTAACTAATTGAAACAGGAGTTCAACCCATGTTATCAGCTCTGATGATCCTGGCCGAAACAACCCCAGTCGTGACAAGTCAATGGAATTTATCTATTGGGGTGATTATGATTACGGCCAATATTTTCACCTTTATTCTAGGTTATTTTGCCATCCAAAAAACAGGGGCAGGTCCGGATCTCCCTCTACCCCAGTTAGCTTCCAAGAAAAAATTTGGACTACCAGAATTATTGGCAACAGCTAGTTTGGGCCATATCCTAGGAGCAGGAATCATCTTAGGACTATCGAATGCTGGTCTTCTCTAACGAGATTGCAGTGATTCAGGGTAATAGAGTTGTTCTCAAGCAACTTTCCCTGAACTTTGTCTTTTCTAGTCTATAGTTTTGGCAAAGATTGAGTGAGTTGTCTGAAGAAAGATTTATGATGGGAATAAGTGTCTCAAGCTTTCTCCTCCTCTTCTCTGAAGAACTAGATGGATCTTCACTCAAGAAACAACCCCCATGAGCTAAAATTTCGGTGATTACTCTAACTTTACTTCATCCGACAAAAACGACACCTATCCAAAGTTGGACATTTGATACACCAACGACCATTCGTATTGGTCGCTCGATGGATAATGAAGTGGTTCTCTACAGTGCGGTTGTTTCTCGTCATCATTTAGAGATCAGGTATGAAAAAGACCATTGGGATGTGATAAATTTAGGAACCAATGGAACTTATTTGGATGGAAAACTAATTACGGAAAAAAAGGCGACTGATGGTATGGTCATTCGCTTAGCGAGTTCGGGTCCAAGCATAAAAATTCATCTGCAACCAGAAGAGTCTTCTATCAAAAGTCAACTAGCTAAAATAAATCAATCTCAGTCCTCTCTCTCCCCTGAACAAAAAAGGTCTTTAGCTAAAGAAACTATGACGAATCAAGCAAACGGTGAAACATGAATTCCATGACAGTTTCCATGGAACTGCTCTATGCTGCTTGTTTTTTAAGAAGTTCTTTCGGTATTTTAATACCTGATAAATCTAATCCGTCAAATTGTAAGGCAGTCGCAATGTGAAAATACTCTAAAAAATTAATTAACCATTGCATCTCCGATTCATCGAAGTCTTCGTAATTTTTGAATAAGATGGCTAAACGTTTTTCTAGGGCCGCTAACATTCTTTGTTTTTTGTCTCGCTTATCGTGACTATTGGAATCAATAGGATAACAATGGATTAATTGTAGAAGAATATTTAAGGTTTTACGAGTGCCGATATTACTCAACATATCGATGAAGAAAAAATGATTTTTGTCATCGTCAATAATTAGTAATTTAAAACAGTAATCAATGGCAATTTTAATCAGAGCTAAATCAGCTTTTGTATCATTATAACTGGACTCTTCTCCTCCTAAGTTAGCTAAGAGTTTTTGAGTAACAAATGATTTTTGATATTGGGGAGGGAAGAGGGTGGTGATGACCTTATAAATCATCATTTTGCATTCTAATAAGGAAGATTTGTTATAATGGCTGGACACAATTAAGGATCTTTCTTTAAATTTCTTTTCCGTGGTTTTATAGTAACAAATAGATTTGTATAAAGCTCCTTTTGTTAATTGTGTCGGATTTTCCCAATCTTTGCCTACTGTTCTTGATGAGAATGCTCCTGCTAAATCTTTATTGTTATCTTTCATGGTTTCTTGACGAAGATAACGGTGTAAATCGACGGAATAATTGTTAATATATTGATCCTGTCTTACTTGGGTTGTTTGCCCAAAACTGGTGTTTTCTGATGCTCCTAAATAACAACTATATAAGTGAGGATAACGAATTAAACGTTTTCCTAAGCGTTGTTTTCGCTTCCAGTTAGGTTCAGTGTCTTCTATTTCTAATTTCTTGTATTTATCAACAGTAACTTTCAATCTTTCAAAGGCTGTTGGTGTTTCTGGATCACCCTCAACTTGTTTATTTTTAATAAAAAATGGCTGTAAAGAAGTAGAAATAGTTTTCTTGTCGGCAGCATTTTCTAGAATATTAATTAATCTAGAAAGAGAGCCATACAAATCATTTCTAAACCTTCTGTCTAATCCTAAATTGTTAACAAAATAACAGCAAACTCGATTAACAAAATAACTAATATTTTCAGGAATATTGCGACAAATTTTGATCAAGTTACCAGAATCTTGTAATAACAATTCTTCGAGCTTATCTAGATAAGTCTCCGGCTTATTTTTCCAATACTTGAAATAATCTTCAAATAAGGTTTCTTCTCTAGCTAAATTTTCAAAATCTTTTTGTAGATGAGTAGCAGTGATCATGTTAGTTCTCCTTGGTACTTTGTATCATCCCCCAAAATTCCGTATCACTACGGATAGCAATAATGTAGATATCAAAAAATTTTTTAAGTCGATTATGCTGTTAACGGTAAGGCCAATATTAGATTATTGTGTTATCAGTTTCTAATACGACTGTGATTACTGTAACAAGAAAATACCTGAAATGTTGTGATTCTAATCCCCACTAGTTAGTGATCTTAATCATCTATTTATTTGCCCATTTATTAAGTGCTGTCATTATATCTAAAACATTCTGTAATTTCTACTAGGTAAGACCCCGTTTTTAAAAACGGGGTTTCTATGATAATACATCAATAACTTAAAATTACGGCTATCCTCACTGCACTACCCTTGTCAAAAGACGATACAGTATGAGTATAGTATTAAGAAATGTAACAGACCGTCACCTAAAACCTATGTTTGAGAATTTTACCGATAAAGCCATCAAAACCATTATGCTTGCTCAGGAAGAGGCGCAACGTATGGGACAAAATTTAGTGGGGACAGAACACCTATTATTGGGATTATTGGGACAGGGAAACTCCTTAGCGGCTAGAGTGTTACAGGATATGGGGCTTAATCTAAATGCCACTAGACAAACCGTACAACAATTACGGGGCAAAGGAGGGGGTTTTCCTGCGGCTAATGTGCCTTTTACCCCAACGGTAAAGCAAATTCTCGAAAAATCCTTTGATTTAGCTCGTAAGGATAACAGTTATGTTACCCCAGAGTATTTACTGATGGTGTTATTATCAGACCCTAACACAGTAGCTGTCAAGATTTTAGTTTATCAAGGAATTGATGTTCAAGGGTTACGGACTACCCTAGTGAAAAAAATGGGGGAACAAGAAGCGATTCCTGTTGCCGGAGGGCAAAAATCCTCTTCCTTTGACGGGTTTTCCCAGTCTAAGGCTACTTTAGAAGATTTTAGTCTAAATTTAACCGAAAAGGCTAGAGAAGGGCAGCTTGACCCAGTTGTGGGGCGATCACCGGAAATAGAAAGAGTTGTACAAATTTTAGGTCGTCGTACCAAGAATAATCCTGTACTGGTGGGGGAACCTGGGGTGGGTAAGACTGCCATTGCTGAAGGGTTAGCGCAACGTATCATTGAGGGAGAAATTCCCGAACTTTTACAGGATAAGCAAGTGATTGCTTTAGATATGGGTTTATTGGTGGCAGGGACTCGCTTTAGAGGGGACTTTGAAGAAAGACTGAAATCCATTGTTAAACAGGTTCAAGAAGCGGGCAATATTATTTTAGTTATTGACGAAATACATACCTTAGTCGGTGCCGGAAGTATGGGAGGGGCCATGGATGCTTCTAACTTATTAAAACCAGCTTTAGCGAGGGGTGAATTACAGTGTCTAGGGACAACAACCTTAGATGAATATCGTCAGTATATTGAAAAAGATGCAGCTTTAGAAAGACGATTTCAACCGGTGATGGTGGGGGAACCTTCTGTCGAAGAAACTATCGAAATTTTACAGGGATTGCGTAAGGAATATGAGGCGCACCATCAGGTTAAATTTTCTCAAAAAGCTTTAGAAGCGGCTGCTTATTTAGGAGAGAGATATATTAGCGATCGCTTTTTACCAGATAAGGCTATTGATCTCATGGATGAGGCGGGATCTCGTACTCATTTACGTCATTGTTCACAGATGAAAATGCAGCCATCTTTTGAGGAAGAAAATGAAGCTCCTGTTATTAATCCTGAGTCCTTGGTTCCTGTGGTAGATGAGGAAGATATCGCTCAAATTGTTACCGCTTGGACAGGTATTCCTGTTAATAAACTGACAGAAACTGAGTCAGAATCTTTGATGTATTTAGAAGATAATTTACATGAGCGCATTATTGGGCAAGAAGAAGGGGTAAAAGCTGTTTCTAAGGCGATTCGTCGGGCCAGAATTGGTTTAAAGAATCCTAAACGTCCCATTGCTAGTTTTATTTTTGCCGGTCCAACTGGAGTAGGTAAAACGGAATTAACGAAAGCATTGGCTCAGTTTTTATTTGGGTCAAAAGATGCCATGATTCGTTTAGATATGTCAGAATATATGGAACGTCATACGGTGTCTAAGTTGATTGGCTCGGCTCCTGGTTTTATTGGTTATGAAGAAGGAGGACAATTAACAGAAGCAATCCGTCGTAAACCTTATAGTGTGGTCTTATTTGATGAGATCGAAAAAGCCCATCCTGATGTCTTTAACTTATTATTACAACTGTTAGAAGATGGACGGTTAACGGATAGTAAGGGACGGACGGTTGATTTTAGAAACACCTTAATCATTATGACTTCTAATATTGGATCAAAAGTGATTGAAAAGGGTGGTTATAATTTTGGTTTTGAGACAGACAATGATGATGAGAGTCTTCAGTATAAAAATATTCAAGGAGCAGTTAATGAGGAATTAAAACAGTATTTTCGTCCTGAATTTTTGAATCGTTTAGATGAGATTATTGTCTTCCGTCAGTTAAGCAAAATTGAAGTGACAGAAATCGCTAATATCTTATTAGCTGAAATTGCCCAACAATTGCAAGAACAACGTCAAATTACTTTCACAGTTAGTGACGCATTTAAGGCATTAATTGTCGAGGAAGGTTATGATCCCAGTTATGGTGCAAGACCCTTACGTCGTGCTATTATGAGACGGTTAGAAGATAGTTTGGCTGAGTCAATTTTAGCAGGAAATATCAAGGATGGTGATAGTATCATAGTTGATATTTCTTCAGAAAATAAAGTGATTATCAAGCCTATTTTACAACAAACATTTGCTTACGTTGAGGGTTAGGTTGTTTTTGTTAAATTTTTCAATTACTCATGAATAATGCACCATATTTTGAGATAAAGTATGGTGCTTTTTTCTAGCTTAAAATTGTGATTATTGTTTATGACAACGAACATATTAACCAAGTAGGGTGGGCAAATAGGGTAACTTATTTTATTTAACATTAACTCAAAATCATTGCCCACCATTCTTATTTAGATGTTAGGTGGGCAAGATATCTATTTTCTAGATTAATTTACCTAAATTCTAGCTTTGCCCACCCTACATTCTCACCATAAAATTATCGAATACGTTAAACTAATAATATTGACTGTAGTTAAGGCGTTTAGAAAGTGATTAAAGCGATCAAGCAAAAAGGAATTGTTAATAAGGATGGCAAGATTGAAGTTCAATCTCCTGAACTTGAAGAAGGAAAAGAAGTAGAGGTTATTATTTTAGTGACTTCTTCTGAAACTGATACAACGGAATATTTACTATCTACAGAAGCCAATAAACGAGAGTTATTAGAAGCGATAGAAAGAGTCGAAAAACAAGAGGGACTAATTCCTATTACACCTGAAGAATGGCATGAGAAATATAGTATTTGATCCGAAAGCTTTTAAGCAGTTTAATCAATGGGCAAGGGAAAATAAGAAACTGTATAAAAAAATTGTTCAATTAATTGATGATACTCTCCGTCATCTTTTTTCTGGACTGGGAAAACCTGAACCTTTGAAAAACTCTCTTAAAGGATATTGATCAAGACGTATTAATGATGAACATCGCCTAGTTTATAAGGTGACAGAGACAGATATTATTATCATTAGCTGTAAATTTCATTATGATTAGGTGGGCAAATGGGGTAACTTATGTGATTTAACATTAAGTGACAATTATTGACCACCATTATTATTAGTATTATTAGGTGGGCAAATGAGATAATTGATTTTATTTCATATTAACTCAAAATCATTGCCCACCATTATTATTTAGGTGTTAGGTGGGCAAGATATCTATTTTCTAGATTAATTGAGTTAAATTCTTCCTTTGCCCACCCTACAATATTGATTGAACCATAAAAAGTATCAAGAGATACTTTTTGAACTGACTTCATATTTCATATTTTCTGTCAATGGGAAACTCCTAATAGACTATGATAGAGGAGGGGGTAAAACGGCGGGCGGTTCAGAATTTGGGGATTTGTTGAGTTGGAGATATTTGCATAAGAATTGTTTTAGTTTATGAATAACAATTAATGAGGTTTATTAATGATTGATCCGATTAATGTTGGTCAAGAAATAATCAGTAATCCAGAGATTCAAGAAGCAGCAGTCAAGGGTTTAGCAACAGTTTTTGGAAAGGTTGTTGGAGAAAAAGGGATTAAATTGTTGGGACAAGGAGGCTCTTCTTTAATTGATACGGGGGGGCAATTAACGGAAGCTGCTCGCAATTTATTATTTCCTGTTTTCCGTCGCTATGTTATTAACTATAATGACCGTCACGGGGTTCTTAAAGTATTAGGAATGGGTCGCTCTGTTAGTTTAGATTCTGTCTATACTCAGGTTAATTTTCGTCCTGAGACAATTCTCTGTTATCAGTCAATTGATGATGAAGAAAAGGTATTTCGTCAGCGAGTATTAAGGGATGAAGAGAAGCGTTTAGGGTTGGATATGGCTAGGGAAAATCAATATTTAATGGTTTTAGGAGGGCCAGGAACAGGAAAGTCTACCTTTTTGCGTAAGGTGGGTTTGGAGGCGTTAAAGGGAGATAAGGGAGGGTATAAAATTGATTGTATTCCAGTCTTATTAGAGTTGAGGAAGTTTAATCAACAAACTGAGGTTGATTTAGTTAAAGAGATTGCTTTTGAGTTTCAAAATTGTGGTTTACCAGAGTATCAAAATTGTGTTGAAACTCTGTTAGAGAAAGGGAAGTTATTGATTCTTTTGGATGGGTTAGATGAAGTCCCCAGTGAACGGTTACCTCAGATGACGACCAGTATTCGTAATTTACTTAATCGTTATGCTAAGAACCGTTTTATTGCTTCTTGTCGCATTGCTGCCTATCGTAATTTTGATAATTTTCAACGGTTTACGGATGTAGTTATTGCTGATTTTGATGATCAGCAGGTTGAAACTTTTATTGCTAAATGGTTTGAGTCCCATTCTCAGTCTGAGTGGGGAAAACAATGTTGGGAAAAGTTAAATGGAGGAGAACATCAGGCAACGAAGGAGTTAACCAGAACTCCTTTATTATTAACTTTAATTTGTATTTTATTTCGCAAGCGAGGGGAATTTCCTAATAAACGAGCAACGGTTTATAATGATGCTTTATGGACCCTTTTATCTGAGTGGGATGCTTCTAAGGAAATTGTGCGTTCTAATCCCTATGAAGGTATGGATACTAAGTGTAAGGAGATTTTACTGGCAGAGGTGGCTTATGATAATTTTGTTGAGGATAATTTGTTTTTTCAAGAGTTAGAAATTACTCAAGAAATTGAAAGAATTTTAAGAGAAATGTTAGAGGAGAAATTGATTAGTGGGCGAGATATTCTCAGGGCAATTGAAGAACAACATGGGGTTTTAGTGAGTCGAGGGGATAATATTTACTCTTTTTCCCATTTAACGTTACAGGAATTTCTCACTGCGAAGCATATTGTTGATAATGATATTGATATTAAAGAGTTAGTTAATCAGAATTTATGTGATGCCCGTTGGCGAGAAGTATTTTTGATTTTGGCAGGGTTAAAAAAAGCGGATTCTTTGTTACAAATGATGGCTGAAAAGATTGATTCCCTGATGGATTCTCCTAAGTTAAAAGATTTATTGGTTTGGGTTCAACAGGTAAGTAATCCTGCTTCAGGAGAGATTAAATCCGTTGGGAAAAGAGTCAATGCCCTAGTCAACGCCCTCTTCAACGCCCTCGCCCACGCTAATACCCTCGCCCTTGCCAAATCCTACGCCTACGCCTACGCCAACGCCAACGCCTACGCCTACGCCAACGCCTACGCCTACGCCAACGCCTACGCCTACGCCGTCGCCTACGCCGTCGCCAACTCCTACGACAACTCCTACGACAACACCAACACCTACGCTAATGCCCTTGATAAGATGATTGATTACGCTGAGTGGGTAGAAGATAATGAAATTTATCAACAGATAAATTTGACTGAAATCATGACTCAATTAAAACAATTAAAAACAGAGATTCCCAATTATAGTCAACCAGTGGAGGACTTTCAAGCATTTATTGAGAAGATAAATAGGGTTTGGTTACAAGCTTTTCATCTAACCCCAGAAATGCTTAATTTCTCAGAGTCAGAGATAAAAACATTAGAAAATTATTTGTATGCTAATAAGTTAATGGTGGATTGTAAAGAAGCAGCAGTGCGGGTGAAACCGAAGGTTTGGCAAGAGATTGAAAATCGGATGTTATTACCTAAAAATTAAAGAAGCTATAGCAGTTCCCATACTTGTGAGGTACAAAATTTTTTAGTTTTGGGAGTTCGGAGTTCGGAGTTCGGAGTTCGGGGAGAAAACATGAGTGTACCTCATGACAGTGAGAAAGGCTATATTTTTTATGACCATTAGGTAAAATGTTGAGGATAAAACAATGAGCAACAGAAAACAAACAACCGTGTAAATTGTATTATTTCTGACAGAAAAAACAGGTGGAGGTAATTCTAAATTCTAAATTCATTGAACTTTTTAGTTATCCGGTCTATCTTCTGTAAATTGATCGATCGCCTCAACGATTCCTTCTGAATAAGGTTCAAGTACAGTAGAACAAACATGAAGATCAGCTAATGCTTGAGAAAATTCTTCAGAGTTAGGATCGGTATTTTTAAGAATTTTGATAGCGTTGATAGCTTTTTCTAGTTGGGGTTGATATTCATTGAGAAACACTTCTAATCTCTCAAATGGGGTAGTATATATTCTTGTCATCGATTTAATCTCCTTTCTAGTTTATCGATGTTTTTACGACAATTTGCTACTGTTTTTTCCCAATAAGCAATTAACCCTTGATCTTGCTGTTCTATTGTTTTTAGCTTCTCCTAGGCAATTTTTTGTAAATGTTCTTGCAATGCTTTATATTGTCCTTCAAGTTTCTTGCGGTTTTCTTTATTTTTACCCATACCATTATTTTACAGTCTAAGTAATCAATATTTCTCTGGGGGTAGGATGGATAAGATATACATATTCTAGATTCATTTATTTTAATTCTAGTCTTGCCCACCCTACAAGTTTCAAACTGTTAAGTATATAAATTAGCTACATATTCCCCGTATCCATTATAGGGTAAAGTTTCTTTGATTTCCCAAGATAAACCGGGTCCTGTACTAATAAATTTTTCTGTTGCTTGGGACCAACGGGGGTGAGGTTTAGACGGGTTAACATTGGCTTCAAAATCATATTCATTGGGATCAATGGTATTCCAATAAGTAGCAGGTTGTTCCTTTAAAAATTCGATTTTAACAATAGATTTTGCTCCCTTAAAGCCATATTTCCAAGGAATAACCATCCGTAACGGTGCGCCATGTTGTTTCGGTAAATCGTGACCATAAATACCAACTGCAAAGAAAGCTAAGTCATTAGCCATTTCCTCAATTCTCAAACCTTCTTTATAAGGCCAGGGTAAATAACCGACATGAAAACTAGGACCTGTTGTAATTTCTTTATCATAAAAAGAAGTAAATCTGACAAATTTTGCATCGCTTTTAGGTTCAACTGCTGCCATTAATGCCTTCATAGGAAAGCCAACCCAAGGCAATACCATTGACCAAGCTTCTACACAACGAAAACGATAAATTCTTTCTTCTAAAGGGAATTTCTTTTTTAAATCATCAATATCATAAGTTTGGGGATTTTTAACTAATCCGGTTACTTCAACTTTCCAATTTTCAGTGGGTAAGTTTTGAGCTTTTAACCAAATTTTTTTAGTGCTGCCAAACTCATAAAAATTGTTATATTGTCCCGCCAAAATTTCTTTTGTCATGGGGCGATCGACCTGATTAAATTTAGGGGATGTTTTAAGATCAGGAATTTTAGGTAACTTTAAAGTTGCTTCTAACGCTGTTTGAGAGGCAGATTTTTGACACCCGTTTAAAGGAAGTAAACTAGCAGCAATACTGGTGGTAACAACCCCCTTTAAAAAATTACGACGATTGACATAAACCGATTCAGGGGTTATTTTATTTTCCGAAATTTTCCAAGGGTTAGGAAGATGAATAAAAGCCATAAAAATAGTCCTAAAAACAAAAAAAATTTTTTATTACTTTGGATCTTAATCAAAGATCAAAAAACTTGTCAATATTACGATGATGATACCCTCTTTAAATTCTACAAAATGTACCCATGATTCCATCAATTGACGAAGAAGGAGCTTAGATGAAATTCTGTTGAATACCATACGTTAGGATGAGGTAAGCTCCAGGAGGCTCCAGGATGCAGGGGAAGATAGATTTACAATAGCAATTTTAACGTTTACTGATTAAGCGGATATAAACTGCTCCCCCACTCCCCCTGCTCTCCCCCACTCCCCACAGTCCTGCCATTTTCTTGTAGGATAGAATTTAAGGAGAAACCACGATCTATAATATTTAGCCAAAACAATAATCTTTAAGAGTTTTATCATAGAATGGCTAGATACTATCGATTTTGCTATGCGATCTCGGAAAAAATCATTAATGAGCAGATCCAAGTCGACTCTAACCCAACTGTTACAAATCTTTCCCCAATGGCGGCCTCAAATGTATTTTAAGGCTTCCTTGACTGCCTTATCCCATGCTATGGAAGATCAGGTTTTAGCAGGATCAGACGCACCTTTAGTTATTGCCAGTTTCCAACGAGAGCGTTTTTATCGTCAAGAAGCCCAAAGATATCGACGCATTGGGCAAAAAAGCGATCAAGTCTATGTTCTAGCGGCCCCAGAAACGGATTTTAAAAACGCTTCCCAAGACTACGAAACCGTTGCGTTTGAGATGACGGATAGTCTAAGTCAAGAATGGCATTTGATTGTTATCGGAAAAAACTATGCCAGTTGTTTAATTTGTCAAGAGAAACTGGGTGTTAATCCTCAAACGACAACCATGGCCATCGATAATAATCGTCGTTTTGAAGGGATCTGGACCTTTGATCGTCAAGTAAGTCAACAAGCAGCACAGATTCTCTTTGATAAGATAGTTGATTATCGTCCAGAACTGCAAGAGAAGATCGAAAAAGCCTGTAAAAAATACTTGCCCTCTGATATTTTAACGGCAACAGCAACAGCAAAAACCAATATTGATAATACGACTTGGGATGTCACCAATAATAATCCTGATCCCTTTGTACAACGGTTGGTCACCTATCTACAAGCCGGACAATATAAACTGATAAAAGCTAACCGTTCCCTTGCATCCAAAGAACATAAAGAACGATTAATTAACTCTGTAACCACTGCGATTCGTCTCTCCCTTGATCCTGACGAAATTTTACAAATTGCGGTACAAAAACTAGGAGAAGGGTTAGGGGTTTGTCGTTGTCTAGTCTATCGTTGTAAAGAAAGCGACACAATCGCAACCATTGAACACGAATTTCTTAATCAAGGGATTCCCTCCATTAAGGGAGACACTTGGCCCCTACAACATAATCCCTTATTTCAGGAAGTGGTTGAATTGAGAGATGCTTTAACTATCGATAATGCCATTAGTGATCCTCGTATTGTTACTAAAACCCCCGCAAAACCGTCATTACAAACCCTGGTTAAGAGTTGTTCCATTTTCTCTTGGATGTTAGTTCCTATCTTGTATCGAGGCGAACTCTTGGGGATGTTGGAGTTACATCATTGTGGTCCGAAATCTATTACCTGGAAAGAAGAAGATGTCGGTTTGGTTAATGCGATCGCTACTCAGATCGGGGTGGCGTTAATACAAGCAGAAGCTTATGCTAATTTACAGGATCTTAATGAACAACTTGAAGCCCTCGATCGCACTCGTTCTAATCTAGTGGCCATTACGGGCCATGAGTTACGAACCCCTTTATCCACTATTCAAGTTTGTTTAGAAAGTTTGGCCTCAGAACCGGATATGTCTCCGGAGTTGCGTCAAGTCATGCTCAATACGGCCCTCCAAGACGCTGAGAGAATGCGAAAATTAGTCCAAGACTTCTTAACCCTATCTCAGTTAGAAAGTGGACGGGTGGAGTGGAATATTGAACCGTTGGACTTGCATGAATGTGTAGAATTATCTTTGAGTAATGTCCGCGCCCGTCATAAGAAGACAAAACTTCCTCAAATTGACAATTTTGTCAAGGATGAACTGCCCCTGGTTAAAGCAGATGGAGAATGGTTGGTTGAAGTGTTAGCCAAGTTGCTGGATAATGCTTGCAAGTTCACCAGTGAAGAAGGGAAAATTACCCTTGAAGTCAGTTGTCAGAATCCTCAGTATTTGGAGGTAACCGTAGCGGATACAGGAAGGGGGATTGAACCCACACGCTTAGAAACAGTTTTTGACCGTTTTTATCAGGAAGAAGGGGCCCTGCGTCGCAGTACCGGCGGGACGGGTTTGGGGTTAGCTATCTGTCGTCAAATTGTTCGCGGTTGGGGTGGTAAAATTTGGGCAGAGTCCCAAGGAAAAGATCACGGGAGTCAGTTTCATTTCACGGTTCCCATTTATCTTGATCGATCTAAGACCGATACGTCTACACCCAAAAGACAAAAAGCCCAAAGGAAACGACGCAAGTGATGGTCAGAAATCGGTTAATGTGTTACGATAGTAAATCGGATAAGAAAAAGCGGACGTGGCGGAATTGGTAGACGCGCTAGATTTAGGTTCTAGTGTCTTTGGCGTGAGAGTTCGAGTCTCTCCGTCCGCATCAGGTGGCAAATGGCCCATTCTTTGGCTAAAATATCACAACTCCCAACTGCGAGATGCTAAAACCGAACTTAGGTTATGGAGAAAAGTCCATAACCATTGAAATGTCTTTGTGAGATAAGACAAAAGTATTTGACTTCGTTGTTTTATATGATACCAGTTAAATATTTTACTCAATGTATCTTTGTTAAAGATCATCACACCAATATGACTATCTGCTTGTCCATAAAAACTATATAAACCGTCTTCTTTATTAACTAATGCGGTTGTATAATGAACCCCTGGATGTCTTCCTTTTTCTTCTCCTCCCATTTGTAGGGGTTTAGGAATAATATGGGTTGGTAATAATGTTTTTTTGCTAATCAAGACTCCATATTGTAAATAAGTTCGATTTCTCGGTTCATATTTGTCATATTTGGGGTCTAAAAAGTCGTGGATCAATAAGATATAATGATTGGCATCCCAAGATATAATGTTACTACTATTACCTATAAATTTTTCTTTATTATACCATTCATAATCAAGATTAGCTTCTATAAATTTTTCAGTTTTTCCTGATTTTATGTCTATTTTTAAAACAATATAAGGTTGAAAAGAATAAAGACACATTAATGAATCTTCATGAACAAAAAAACTCCAATTCTTTTCTTCATAAAAAGCTTGAAAAGGAGGTTCTAAAATACAAACTAAATTAAGGGTTTTATTATCTAAATTAATTTCGGAAATCCCTGGACGACAGCGAATACGATAGGGTTGATGATCCAGTAGTTGATAAACACTATGATTACTATATAACTTACCTTTATATTCAAATAAACGCCAATCTTCAGGCCGACTATTAGATGGTAATTCTAAATAACGAAGAGGGAAACTTTCTTTTATGGTTAAATCGGGGTTTAATGTACACCACAAAGGAATGGATTGATACGCTAAAAAATCGCCATACCAAACGGTTTCTTTTGGTTCTCCACGACACAACAAATAAAAGTGATTATCTTTATATAAAACCCCTGGATTAATGATACTACAAGCACTTTCTAACCCTAATTGACCGGCTTTGATAATGTTTTTTTTTGCTCTAATTAAACCCGGATGGGTGTAACATAAAGCTAATTGTTTCATGCGTTGATAATGTGCATCTTCATCGACTATATTTGACACAGATGATGATAAGATTGGCCTGCGGCCATGATATCCATGATAACCCCCTATTCCTTCCTCAATTCTACTCATATTAGGTTAAGTTGTTTAAGGGACTCTGCATAACCAAAACGTTCGATATCCAGGGAAGAATGCTGATACATAATCTCTGCCATTTTCTTTGTATATAATCTATGATAAGGTCGATGAGTGGTTGCACCATGATGAATTAAATTAAGTTGAGGTAAACCAACTTTTTCACAGACGGTGTTAAAATCTTGCTGTAAATTTTCGTATTTTCCGACAAAATCTACCAAGATTTCCCCCTCACCGTTTTCTTTTCCTTTCCAACTATCCGTTAGATAACTGGTTTGTAGGTTTTCTAAATCATACCAAAAATACATAGTATGTTCCGTTTCTAGTGTATCTAATTGTATTCGCCATTTTTCATCGGATTCATGTCTACATTCTCCCATGGCCAAGATAAAGTCTTCAAAATCTTGATATTGGTTCCAAGGGTGATATAACTTTGGGTGAACTTCTGGATTTGTGTATTGTGGGTATTGAGTATACATGGAATATAAAGACAAAATCATGTCTAAGGGGTTACGCACAAATGCAAAAGTAAAGTAATCATTCCAGATATCTTCCCCAATATATTCTTTCATATATCTGGCCCAGATATGCTTCCACCATTCTCCTTCTGGGTTTTTTTCTGTTTCGTTAAAATCTATATTGAGATAGTCACATAAGACTTTCTCGATACTGGTTCCTCCTGTTTTACCAATGTGCAGAAAAATAAATTTGTATTCATGGGAAATAAGCATGATCAATGATTAGTCAATCAGAATTTAGAATTTAGAATGCGCGAATTTAGAATTATCGACCCCTGAAGTGATCAGCTTGAATAAGGAAGATTTTTCTTTAGACTTGAAACCTTTTTTTGGTCATTCTCCTGTGTATTAAGTTAAGTATCGAGCAATTAAATCACCATATTTTTTAGTAAAAAAGTCCTCAACGGCCTCAATAATCTCAGGATCACCATCGTTTTGATGAAACTTAAAATCATAGAGATTATTTTGTGTGTGGGACTTATGTTGAGTGTCATATATTTTGATTGATTTCTGACGATGATGTTCCAAATCAAAACTACTTAAATCATAGGGTAATTCCAGAAAATCTAAAATCTTAGTCACCCCCGACATATCACTAACAATTTCAGGATAATAGACTAATAACTTTTGTCCAGAAAATTCATCGAAAGCTTGCAGATTTTCAAAGTATTTATTAAAGTCCAATACCTCTCCATTCCTGATCTTTTCTGCTTTAAGATTGGTGATTTCTTTTCCTTTGGCCGCACGCAAAAAAGATTCTCGATAGTCCCTTAAAAGTAAGACAACTTTGCGATGTAAAGGTTTTCCTTGATCATCATAAAAGGGACAAAAACAAGAATCAGGCCCCTCTGACTGTTTCACATAATGACTACGATAAACCGCTAATTCCCCCTCCGTCACCAGTTTCGTTTTTCCTGCGGTACGAAGTCCTGTAAAATGTTCGATACAATAACGAACCCAGTTAAACCCACTAGCAGGATAAGATAAGATAATACCTTTTCTTGAATCAATTCCTTTCATAGTTCCCAATTGTAAATTTTTTCCCTTGTTGAGTCGATATTGAGCAAATAATCCATTAAGATGCTCTTTATTAAACACCACAATTCCCGTATGGGTATCTCCTTGACCATAAAACCCGTATAAACCATCTTCTCGATTCACTAATGCACTGGTGTAATGCACTCCTGGATGTCTTCCAGGTTCATCTCCTCCTATTATTAAGGGACGAGGAATGACACTGGTAGGAAGTAATGTCTGTTTATTGATCAGGGTTCCGTATTGCATATATGCACGGTTTCGCTGTTCATGTTTGGGTTCGAGGAAGTCATGAACAAACATGATATAGTGATCATCATCCCAGGAAACTAAATTAGTGCTATTGCCCACAAATTTTCCTTTGTCATACCATTGATAGTTAGGATGCGCTTCTAATATTTTGTAGGTTCTTCCTGTTGTCAGATCAACCTCTAGGATTATATAGGGTTGAAAGGAATAAATGCACATCAAGGCACCATTATGGACAAAGAAACTCCAGTTTTTTTCTTCCGATGAAGGTTCAAAAGGAGGTTCTAACATCCATCGTAAGGTTAAGGTTCGGTTTTGCAGATCAATCTCTGATATTCCTGGACGAGAATGGACAATCCACTGTTCACGGTCAATCATAATATAAATACTATGATTGGTGTACAGTTTCCCTTCATATTCAAATAAACGCCAATCTTCAGGACGACTGTTGGGGGGGAACTCTGGATAACTCAATAAAAAGCTATCTTTGATGTTTAAATTATCATCTAAAGTACACCATAAAGGACTCGCTTGATGCACTAAAAAATCCCCAAACCAAACCGTTTCCTCTGGTTCTCCGCGACACAATAATTGAAAAGATTGCTCCCGATACAAAACCCCTGGATTAATTACACCATAAGTGCTATGAGTTCCTAAATCACCGGCCCCAATGATTTGTTTCTGGGTTTGAATTAACCCATGACAATCATGACAGAGGGACAAATATCTCATCTGTTTATAGGTTTTATCGTCTTTTGCTTCGTAGTTTGAAGGGGGTAAATAGGGAATTGCTCGGCCACATTGATAGCCGTTTAATCGATTATTCATTGTTTGAATGCTTGAGTTACATTCTGTCATAAAACCTTCAAAAATCCTGCCTATGAAACCAACAACCTTTAGACGTTTATTTTCCCTTATTTTTTGAGAAACAAATCTAAAAATAATATTATATTTTTGGTTTAAATTTGTTGAAGTTTAGATAATTTTTTTATCAAAAATAGATTGGTGTTACTCTTCTTTGTCCAAACCGGCTACGATTATAGATAAAAAAAGATGAATAATGACTTGACAAAAAATATAATGTTTGCTACTAACTTATTGTAATAGCAACATTAAAATCTGAAAATCATGAAACAAACAATCATTTATTTAGCTGAAGAAACTGAAGCTAATTTATAAGAATTAGCCCATAAAAAGGGTCAATCAGAATGCGCAAATTTAGAATGTGCGAATTTAGAATTACTTCTTTTTTCAATCCATTAATTGCGGAAAATAGCATCAAACAGTTCACGCTTAACTCGAAAATTTAGGGATAATAGTTGTTGATAAAGTTTGTCTAAATTATCAATACTGATTTGATTTGACAAGTGAAGCTTTTTAATAACGGCTAAAGTGCCTTTCACATTTAAGCCTAATCTTAAAGCTTCTTTTCTAGCAGCAAAGTCATCAAGGATAATATAATCGGTTTGGATTTCAATGCCTAAAGAAATAGCTTCTGACTCCCCTTTACCAAGACGATTAGCAAGAGAAAATAGGTTAGTTGGTCGACTAATAAGTCGATGAGAATCAATCAAGCAATTAATAGACTGACTAGCAACATCCGACTTATCATTAATTTCTTCTCTGACCCATTCAGGACAATAAAATTCAGCCCTCCCATCAATAAACTTATCTAAAAAATCGAGACGAGCGAGAAAAATAAGGGGAGAGGAATTAAAGACAATTTTCATATCTTTACTCCCAGTTTCTTTCAAGAGCGATATCTGGGGTCTCTAAATAAGAAAACTCAATTCCCATTAAATCTAAAATTTCTAGGAAAACATCTTTATCCATTTGCATAATTTCGGCTGCTTTTTGGAGGCTAATGACCCTAGCTCCTAAAGCACCTAAAACAAATAAAAAATTTTCTTTTTGTTCAATTTCGGGAAAAAAGGAAAGTTCTGAGGCAATTTCTCTAATCATTTCTTTTTGAGTCATATTTAATTACCTCTATTTACTAATCAAATTCTAGGCCATTATAGCTCTGATGAAAGTAAGGTGGGTATTGCCCACCCGACAAGATAGTTTAGGGAATCTTAAAAGTAGAAACTGTGTTACCTTTTGCATCAACTAGGGTAGCAGTATCACCTTTATTTTTCCAAATACCCCATTCAGAGTAGAACAAGAAACCCCCTGACTCAGGATGATATTCATTATTATAAACTTTAATACTCTGTCCGGGTTCGAGTTTAATTCCGGCAGGAAAGAAATACTTTTTACTCTTAGCTGAAGACTTAATTTTCCAGCCAGATAAATCGGCTGCAATGGTGCCACTATTGGTAATTTCTACATATTGATCCGCTTTCTGAGAATCTTTTGCTTTATAGAAAAGATTACTAATTTCTACTTTTGTGAAAGGTGCAACGGTGGGAACAATACCAATGGGAAACTGTTCATCCCAAACCGCATTAACAATGGTTCCATGTCTCTTTTTCGGACTTCCATCAGTCGCGACATCCCCATATCCTTTATCCAGGGGCTAATATCCCACTAAACCATCTTCTTTGCCGGTTAAACGTTGGGTCATATTGGCTTTAATTTTATCCGAACCAAGGGCTTTATTCCATACTTGTACTTCGGTGATTTTACCATTGACAAAATAATCGGATGTACTATTTGAGCCAATATACATGGGGCTAGTATTTTTATCAATTTTGCGAGTAAAATTAGTATTCTTGACTTCTACACCATCAACATAACAACGCATCATGTTTCCATCTAAAGTTGCTGTGTAATTATGCCATTTTGTCATATCTACATCAGTTAATTTTGCTGTTATGGAATACCATGTTCCTGAATAAATATAAAACGTAAAGGTTTTATCCCGTGGGTTTTGCTCAAGAATGTAAGAATTATTTCTGAGAAATCGTGAAGTTGCCGTCGCATTAGCCGCATTTTTGGCCCAACAGGAAACGGTAATGCTATCAGTGGGACAAGGAGGGTTCTCAACTTTTACATAGTCTCCATCACCATCAAATTTTAAGACATATTGCAGTGCGTTGTGGCCGTCTCCTTGCTTACCCAGTAAAGGGAGTTGTTCGTCCACCACTGCCCCATAAATCTTACCGTGATTTTCCTTCTTCGTTTCATCACTGGCGGTGTTATTGGTAACATCATTGAGGGGCCAATATCCTGCTAACCCTTTCTCATCCCCTTTTAAGCGAGTAAACATCTTATCTTTGATCTCAGCTTCGGAACGGACTTTATTCCAGAGACGCACTTCTGTCATTTGGCCTTTGAAGTATTCCTTAGCAGAACCCTCTAGGTTAACCCCCATTCTCAACGGAGTTTTATCGACTACCAAGGGTTTTTCTGTGGGGGTTTCTTTTTTGAGTTCACCATTGAGATAGGTTTTTGCCGTTGTGCCATCATTAGTAATAGCAATATGTTGCCACTTGTTCCACTCCAGTATGTTATCGGTATCGAAGCAGGATCTGTATGTCTCAGTTGTGTGAAAACAGTGATGGAGATAACGGGGACTATTTAGCCAAACACAATAGTTGCGACCAGGTTTTCCCACGATACCCTGCCACCCTGTGGGAACACCATCGGTTTTGATCCATACTTCTACAGTGTAATTATTAACCCGTAATGCTTCACTATCGGCAACAGTAATGTAGTCTCCATTACCATCAAAATACAATACAGATTCTCTATCTTGTGCCATGATTCCGAGTTCCTCTTATTGATTTGTAAAAAAAGTTTCTACGGCTCATCCTATCACTCAATGGTGATTTTTATTGTTAGTTAACAAAACACAATAATAATTTAACAAAACATTATAATTCTATGAATTTTTATTGAGGTAAAAAAAATATTCCCAAAAATGATAAGATGCTATCATCCTCAATAAAACCCTGAAAAACATTGGTAAAATGTCTTGTTTAAAGGTATTTATTAGGTCATGAAACCATGACAGAGTGTTTATTTTTGCCTAAATATTGGGCAATTTACTCACTTAAACTCGCCTTAACTTTATGGGTTAAGAAGACATTTCCTACTTGAAGGAAATGTGCAAAAAATCTCAGGAATTATCACAGGAGAAACAATGGTAAAACAGAAGATTTTTAGAAGTTTTCAAATCATTTGAAGGACGTTGGCATTGATGTTATCCCTCTTCTGTCACTTTCCTGAATTCTGACGAATTTCCGTCATTACAGGCAACGATACCTAACGAGAGAATCAGGGTTTGACCCCCATTTTTCGGAGTTTGACAGAAGAGGGTTATAGCAGTTCCCATACTTGTGGGGTACAACATTTTCTAGTTTTAGGAGCCAGGAGTCTCCGAGTCAGGAGTGACAACTTAAATGTTGGGTGTACCTCATGAGTGTGAGAAAAGCTATATCGCCTTTTTAGAGAAGCGATCGCCTTTTGAACAACTTAATGATTTTGGAGAAATAATCGTGAAACGAACAATCATCAAGAGCTTGCTAACGTGCATATTAGCACTAGCTCTTATCTTTTCAGTAGTAGCTCCGGCCTCAGCCAATCAATACTTGAGGTATTCCAGTGACAATCGATATCAGGTGCCATCCAGGTTAGACTTGAGTACCCTTCAGGTGAGACAAAGTAGGGTTATCTCAACAGATAATGCTAATTCCATACAGATTACTGACGATACTTCCAGTAATATCAGGAGTCCTAAACTGCATTGTAATGACAGTTCTCCGGCCATGTCTTATTCTAAACGGATTGCTTCAGGGAATCCTGATTATGAGTTTGAACTGCGTTACAATAATAGCCCGATAGACTGTCGTGCGGGAGCTTATCCCTTCTATCGTTCCTATTCAAATGGCAATCAGAATATGAACATTGCCCCCATGCAGCTTGTTCTCTTCAAAGTGCGTGACAGTGGCAATACAACTCCCCTTAGCTATCCAGACTTTCAGATGTGTAAACGAGAAGGTTCTACCAGTGATAGCGATCGATTTTGCTGGCGGGGGGAAAATAATGGTTTGAGCCGATATTATCCTTCTACCCCCAGGGCAACGATTACCATTAAACCCCCCATCCAGAATACCAGTTTAACTAAAGCCTTTTCCCCCAACAAGATCGAAAAAGGAGAAACTGCTACCCTCACCTTAACCATTAGTGAGAATAGCACCAATGACCTTCAAAATAACACAGTCAGCTTTACAGATACCCTAGAAAGCGGACTGGTTATTGCGAACCCTGCCAACGTACAAAATACTTGTACAGGAGGGACTATCACTGCAACGCCAGGACAAGCAACCATCAGCGTTGTCAATACCGTATTGAGTAATGGAACTCCTAACTGTTCTATCTCAGTGGATGTCACTGCGGCCAACCCAGGAAGCTATGTCAACGGGGCCTCTAACATCAGTGGACTGAAAGGGGTGGAAAGTAGTGCCATGACGGATCAGACTTTAACCGTTGTTGAACCCCCCATCAACGATACCAGTCTCACTAAAGCCTTTTCCCCCAACAAGATCGAAAAAGGTGAAACCTCCACCCTCACCTTAACAATCACGGAAAATAGCAGTAATGATGGTCAAAATAACAAAGTCAGCTTTACAGATACCCTAGAAAGCGGACTGGTTATTGCTAACCCTGCCAACGTAGAAAATACTTGTACAGGAGGGACTATTACTGCAACCCAAGGGCAAGCAACCATCAGCGTTGTCGATACCGTGTTGAGTAATGGAACTCCCAACTGTTCTATCTCAGTGGATGTAACTGCGGCCAACCCAGGAAGCTATGTCAACGGTGCCTCTAACATCAGTGGACTGAAAGGGGTGGAAAGTAGTGACATGACGGATCAGACTTTAACCGTTGTCGAACCCCTTAACCCTGATTGTCCCCAAGAAAATTTAATTAAGAATGGGAGTTTTGAATTAGGACAAAATATCAACTCATCGTTTGTTGCCAACTTGGCTCCAGGTTCTACTGGTATTACGGACTGGTCTGTAAGTGCAGGTAATGTCGATTATATCGGTTCATTGTGGGACGCTTCTGAAGGAAGTCGCAGTCTTGATTTATCTGGTAATAAGGCTGGAGGAGTTCAACAAACTTTCACAACCGTTCCTGGTGAAACTTATCAAGTAACCTTTGATTTAGCAGGAAATCCTGGTGGTGGCGCGCAAAAATCAGTCACAGTATCAGCAGCAGGCGATTCTGCTACTTTTACCTTTGACATCACTGGTAAATCTACCTCCAATATGGGATGGGAAAACAAAACCTGGACTTTTAAGGCAACAGATTCAGCTACAACCCTAACTTTTCTTAGTCAAAATGATAGTGCTAAGGGTCCTGCTTTAGATAATGTTGCTGTTATCTCAACCAAACCTTGTGAACCTTCCAACCCCTGTGACCCCAATCAACCCATTCCTGGAGCCTTTAGTACCATTCGTATCGGTGACTTTGACGGCTTTGGTTTCGGTGAAGGAGAAGGGTTAACTGCAGCCTATGGAGGACCCGTTAACAATGATGGTAGCGGTCTTCTTTCTGTCAAAGACTTCCTTCCCGACTTCAATGGAGATGGTAAGTTTAGTAACCGTGACGGCGGTGATCCCTTTGATAATCGTTCCGATGCAGAAGTTGCTGGTACTTCCCTGACCGGTGATGGTTACGAAGACATGGGTAGTACCGGTTCTGATTATACCGATGTCTTCTTAGGTAAAGCGTTTGGTTACAAGGATTCTCCTACTTATGGTAATTCCTTCCCCGATGGAGATCCCAACACCTTACCCAATACTCCTGGGTTTGAGTTCCGCTTTAAAGTAGCTAAAGATAAACTCCCCCAAGGGACAAGGTTGTTCTTAAATGTGGTACTCGGAGACTTTGATGTTGAACCCATACAAGTCATCCTCAAGAGTGGTAATGGTAAAACCGTGACGAAAAATGTCATTGCCTCAGCTAAAGGAGACAAAGATGGTATGATTCAAAACTCTTATGTTCCCTTAGACTTTAACCAAGTGTTTAGTGATGGGGATGGCAGTGGAGAAACCGGTTATTGGGTTGGTTATTTGGATGTAGATTTTGATGCACCCGAAGAACCCACTCTGGCCTTCGATTTTGCAGAAATCGCCACGAAAGAGATTCCTTTAACTCCCTGTTCGGAAGGTAGTCAACCTGGAGGTGTTAATGGCAATATTATCAATATCGACTCCACTGAGAACCTTTCCCCAGAAACAGCCGTGAAGCTAACCCTACCAGCCGGTAACTATACCCTTCATGTGATTGGTGAAAAAGACGGTGGCAACTATGATGCGTGGACCCGTAATGAGCGCATAGAAGGTTGCGATAACAATGGGGAACATTGCAGCAAAGGTTGGGAACACAAATATTTCTACCAACTCGGCAACTCTGATCGCATTAAAGTGGATCGCACTGATCGCTATGCAACGGCTGAACAAGCTCTAGAAAACGCCCCTGAAGATATTACCCTTACCCTCACAGAAGAAACTGAAGTGGTATTTTATGTGGTAGACGATGGAGATGTTTCTAATAACCAAGGTGGTGTCTCTTTAGAGGTTATTAGTCAATCCTAATAATTTGTTGAGACATTGCTAATACAGTGGAGCGATCGCTTTTTGAAAGGCGATCGCTCCTGAAATCACTCAATTGATGAATCGTAACCATGCAAAAAACATTCAATCAACTTAAACATTTTCTGGGCAAACTAATCAGCAAGATCATCCTTTGTTGTTTAGTTTTGCTCCTGGGAATGACCCTAACAGCTTATGCTGCTGTGACAGAAACCCCTCTCGAACAAACCTGGTATTCTGGACAGTCCAACAGTAAATATTTCTTAGACTTCACCACAGAACCCCCAACGGTAACTTGTGGTTCCCCAGTCGGTCAGTCTACAGGTAATGAAGGAACGGCTAATTTTACCGATCCCAACTCTGGTCAACTCAAACTCTACACCGATGGGATCTCAGTGTTTAATGGACAAACCAATCAAGTCTTAGACAATGGAACGGGATTAAATGGGAAACCCAGTGCGGGAGAAGCAGCCATGATTGTACCGGTTCCTGGGGCAGATGGAGATCAGTTCTACATCTTTACCAATAGTATTGGCAGTGTCTCCTATTCTATGGCCGATCTTTCCCAAGGAACTAACGGCACTGTTACGGTTAAAAACGAACCATTGGCTACAAATACTGGAGAAGCACTCGGTATTGTTCCTCATAGCAACGGGACAGATTTCTGGGTTTTGGTTTTCAATACAGCGGCCAAAGTGGATGCTTACAAGGTGGACCCATCGGGGATTGCAAGTACCCCTGTTTCTTCTAACACCGGCTATGCTGGAAATCTAGGTCGCGCTTCAATCATTTACTCCCCTGACTACAATACCCTAGCTTTAGGTTGGGCAGGATCTCGTATTGCCACAGCTAAGATTGATCGCAGCACAGGGATGATTTCTAATATCTCTCAGAAAGTTACGGGAGCAGTGGGTTATGCGACGGCCTTTTCTTCGGATGGCAGCAAACTCTACTATGCTCTTGGAGGGCAGGGATACAGTGGACTTCCTTATCAAATTGATCTCAATACTGATGTCAAAACAAAGTTAAGCACCACCACTGCCTTTGGTGGTCCGAAGTTAGCTCCCGATGGCAAAATTTACTGGACAGCTAAAAATAAACCTGCGCTGAGTGTGGTTAATAATCCTAACGCAGTCGGCACCGCAGCTAACTTTGCTCTCAATGGTCTTAATCTCAAAGGTTGTTATGGATCTTGGAACCTCCCCAATCAAACAGCAGCCTCATTACAACAAATTAACCGTGTTCCTGTGACTGATGCGGCTATTCCTGATCAAGTGGCCACAGAAGAGTCTTTATTCCGCTATCCCATCCCTGCCGATACTTTTAGTGACCCAGATGGGGATGAGTTGACCCTGAGTGCTACTTTATCCAACGGCGACCCCTTACCGGATTGGTTGACCTTTGATCCAGCAACCAATAGCTTTAGTGGTACTCCTAAGCGTCCTGATGTGGGAGTAATTACCTTAACAGTGACGGCTGATGATGGTAAGGAAGGTCTGATTAGTACGGATTTCAAAATTACGGTTAATGACATCTGTCATCCTGAGGAGCCACTAAATGCTACTGGTGCTAAACCTTGTGAACCTTCCAACCCCTGTGACCCCAATACAGCCATTGCGAGAAACACCATCGGTTTTGAAACAACCCCTGATGGAGCAACGCCTAAAGATAATGCTGCTTTAACCAGTTCCTATAATGATCAAGGAACCGTTGTTACTTTTGGGTTTGATAGCAATCACGATTTAACGATTGATAAGAATGCTGTCTTGGAAAGCCGTAAAGATGGTAAGGGATCGGTTGTTGGTTATACTAGCAAAGGTGTTGCGGATATCGACAGAACAACCACTAAAGAAGGAGGAAACTGGTTACTTCGCGCCCCAGATGGGTTCAATGTTTTTAAAAATGTCGGCACAAAAAAACAGGCAGATTTTTTGGTGGTTTATTCTGGAACTCCCGTTCAGAGTGCGTCTGGTCAACTTTGGGATATTGATGGTGGAGAACAATACAAAATTGAGGCTCTTGATGCCAAGGGTCAGGTAATTAGTACAATTCTAACCCCTGGT
>JBFRWG010000058.1:0-3039 GCA_051439445.1 Crocosphaera sp. | reverse complement strand
TAATCAACCAATACCTAAAGAAGATTTGTTTGTTAAACCATTAAGCATTTTAGTATGAGCAATTTTTCCAGTTTTAAAGCGAAAGATTTTATTTAAGGTTATTGAAAAGTTAGGGTTTTTTCTTGATCGTCAAAAAGGAAGTCATGCTATTTATAAAAATAATCATGAGAATAGAGTTGTTGTTCCTATTCATTCAGGTAAAAATTTAAAGTAAGGTACTTTGATAGGAATGATTCAAGATATTGGCATTGACAAAAAAGAATTTTTTTGAATTGTCAAAAAATAAACCAATAAAAAGCGATCGCACTCAATTAAATACGTCTATTATTCAACAAGCCTGAAAGACCTGACACGAACATGATATTAGCAAAAAAAATGAAGAATATTATAGCTATACCGTTGAATTAATGAGACGCTAGGTTAGCTTAAATCGACCTCAATAAGCTATAATCAGGATTAAAATTGTAAATATCATTAAAAAATGAATTCGGTTGAATTAGCCTTTACCCCGGCCCTAAAACTAGCCCAATTAATCTGCGATCGCAGTATTTCCCCCCTAGAATTAACCCAACTTTACCTCAACCGAATCGAAAAATATAACCCTCAACTGGGCAGTTTTTTCCATGTTGCTGCTGAAACTGCCCTAACAGAAGCCAAAGAGAAAACCGAAAAATTAGCTAATACCTCTGATCCTCATACGTTACCGCCGTTTTTTGGGGTTCCTACAGCCATCAAGGATCTCAATGCAGTGGCAGGAATGCCCCTATCATACGGAGTTGCTGCCCTCAAAGATAACATCTCCAAATACGATGATGGGGTAACCATGCGTCTTAAAGCAGCAGGATGTATCATTTTAGGGAAAACCGCCACCTCTCAACTGGGATCATTTCCCTATACTGAACCCCCCAACTTTCTTCCAGCCCGTAACCCTTGGCATTTGGATTATACCCCAGGGGGATCAAGTGGTGGAGCTGCGGCTGCAGTAGCCGCAGGATTCTGTCCTATAGCCCAAGGATCGGATGGAGGGGGATCGATTCGTGGACCGGCAGCTTGTTGTGGTTTAGTCGGCATAAAACCAGCAAAAGGGAGGGTTTCTAACGCCCCTGTGGGAGACTATCAAAGCGGCATTTCCACCAATGGGCCCTTAGCTAGAACCGTAGCTGACGCAGCCGCCTTATTAGATGTCATGTCAGGTTATATAACGGGGGATCCCTATTGGTTACCCCCTCCACAAACCTCCTTTTTAGCAGCCACTCAAGCCAGCTTAACCCCCTTAAAAATCGCATTTTGTGATCATATACCTCCCTTTACCAACAGTGAACCCATCGTTAAAGAAACCGTTCAAAAAACTACTCAATTATTAGAATCTTTAGGCCATCACTTAGAAGAAAAATGTCCCTCAGTCGAAGCATTAATCAAACCGTTTACCCAGGTTTGGCAGTCAGGTATTGGGGCATCAGGACTACCTGAAAAGATACTCAGTCCCTTAAATAACTGGTTCAAACAACAAGAACCCACTGCAGGAGAATACCTACAAGCCGTCCATAAGATGCAGATTTTTTCCCGTGAATTAGTGGCTTTTTTTGATGAGTTTGATGTTCTGCTGTTACCTGTTTATTTACATCAACCCATAAAAGTAGGTGAATGGGCGCAATTATCGCCTCCAGAAACCCTTGATAAAATAATCAATTGGATTGCTCCTTGTCCCGCTTTCAACGCTAGTGGTTTACCTGCTATTAGTCTGCCTATGGGAAAAGATGAGAAGGGCTTACCCGTGGGTATTCAGTTGGTAGGAAAACCAACCGATGAGTTAACCTTGATTACCTTAGCCTCTCAGTTAGAAAAGAGCAACGATATATTATTTGGCATCCCCTCAGCCATAGCTGAAGAATAGTGCCTCCAATCCGAATTTTAGTTTGCTGAAAAAGCATTTTGTAGAAATTAAGAACGACTTTGGGGGACCCTAGGGGGTGTCTGCTTTTGTTACAAAAATCTTAGTTGAGAGGAGCAAGGGAGGCAGAGGAAGCAGGGGGAGCAGGAGAGGAAATTAACCCATTTTTCATATTATAGTGATTTGCAGACAGACCTGAGAAGACTTCATTTTTATAACATAATGAACGATAAAAATCATCAAACCTATTCAAGACCACTCATTGTTAATTATTATCAACAATTACAACAATTACAGCCTGCTGAAGTAACAATTATTAAACGGCTTGAACAAAATTTATCTCAGATGAAAATGTTGGATCTAGGTGTGGGTGGTGGAAGAACAACAAAGTATTTTTTACCCTTAGTTAAAGAATATATCGGCATTGATTATTCCACTGCTATGATTGCAGCTTGTCGAGAAAGATTTATGAATAATAAGAATGACGACTTCAAACTTAGGGTGGGAGATGCTAGAGATTTGAGTGAATTTTCAGATAATTATTTTGATTTTATTTTATTTAGTTTTAACGGCATTGATTATATTTCTCATGCAGATCGATTAAAAGTGTTTCAAGAAATTAGTCGCATAGGAAAATCGGGGAGTTATTTCTTTTTTTCTACCCATAATCTTCAAGGGATAGAACCAGTATTTAATTGGAAGAATCATCTCAAGTTTAATCCCTTTAAAACCTATATTGATTTAGTAATGTATGCTTTTGTACGAGGGTTTAATCCTTCATTGAACTACCAAACAATCAAAGACAAACCTTATGCTATCATTAGAGATGAATCTCATAATTTTAACTTACAAACTTATTATATTAGATCCTCAGAACAAATTAAACAGTTACAATCTAATTTTGATAAGATTCAAGTCTATTCGTGGCAAACTGGATTAGAACTCAGGACAGAAAATGAGATGAGATCCTGTAAGGATATGTGGCTTTATTATCTTTGTTTGATAAAATAAAATCAAAATAATTATCTTCAAATTGACTTAAATCTCTAGCATCTCCTACCTTTAATTTAACCTTTTGTTCTTCATTAATAAATCTTTCTTGACAAGCGGTAATCATAGCAGCAGAATAATCAATCCCAATATATTCT
>JBFRWG010000057.1:0-3141 GCA_051439445.1 Crocosphaera sp. | reverse complement strand
TTGCTTCTCTAAGAAAATCAGCTAAAGCAAGTGGTAAGTGATCTTGTTCTAGAGGTTCAATTTTAATGTTTTCAATATTAGCGAATATTTCTGTAAAAACATTTTTTATTTGTTCAAATGTTTGATTATCATAACGATAAACTAAAGCAAGTTTAATTTGAGTTGGTAATTCACTATTTTTTATTGTTTTCAAAGAACAATTTCTATATTTTTCTAAAATACTAGCAGGTAGTCTTAATATGGATTCAGAAAGTGAAATGTCTTTACTTTTAACAATTTTATCAAATACTGTTTGAACTGGATTAATATCTTCTTCTTGATTAAGCAATTCAATAATACTTTGAAAAGGAGATAATTTAGGGGTTTTATTCCCTTTGAAAATTATTCCTTCTTCTTCACTGCGTGTAACTAAATTTTCACTATTGCGCTCCAAAGACTCAGACAAAATTTTAACTTCTTCTTCCTCTTTTTCATGAATAACAAGCTTTTTCGATAGTTTAGTTTCAAATTCTCCTTTCCAATGATATATAGTATCATCTTTAGTCGAAAAAGTTACATCCCAACAGACTCCATTTAATGATCCTCCATTGGCAATTTTTTTAAGTGTATTAATTGAATTAAGGATTTGAGTTTTTCCTGCACCAGAAATACCAACCAATAAATTTATATTAGGCGAAAACTCAACAGGATTAAGCTTCCATTGATACTCTCGATCTTCATATTCTAGTCTTTTGATTTTCATGGTTTTAACCTCTAATACCATTAACGTATTAAATGTATTAGAGGTATCATATCACTCAAAAATGGCCATAGTATGATTATGCTCCTACAAGTCATCAAACTATGTCTTTAACGAAATCATTAATGAATAGGGGTTGACAAGTTCCGCCCCATAGCCGTAAAATACAAAAAGTAAGGTTAATAATGGTAATCTGTGCAATTTAAAAATTTGAGTTACCACTTCCATTATGAAACATATATTATTAGTAGTATAATATGAAGATAGCTAGTTTGTCAAGGCGAAAAAAATGATTTTTTTGTACTATTCAGCAAACAGCGTAAACCAAGACGGGGACTCGTTTATAAGCAGGAGTTTGCGATCGCCGATCTAAATGTGCTTTCATCAAGATATTAGCTTCAGGATAAAACATCAACGCTGCACCTTGTTTAATTTCACCACAAATAATCTCAATATTGTGCAATTTTCCCCCATCTCCTTGTACTTTTACCCGTTGATGCTCATTTAACCCTGCTTTTGCCACATCTTCGGGGTGCATTAAGATACAATGACGGTGAGGCATATTCCGATAGGGATCATCGTTGCGATAGACTACTGTGTTATGTTGACGATAACTGCGTCCCGTAATTAAAGCAACCACCACCCCAGAAAAGGGTTGAGAAACCCCAAACTCTTCGGGTTGGGGTAAAGTAATGGTGGGTAAAGGAGTTTCCTGCATGATCGCTTTACCTGAAGCTGTGGAAAATTTTGGTTCAGTAAAAATGCGTCCTGAAATGGTAAATTCTTCTTTCGTTTCGTCTATATGTGCAATTTTTTCGTAACCTGGAATGGTTTTAGAGATAAGTTTTCTCACATAACGAGTATCTTGTAACTTGCGCCAGTCTACGGGACTATCTCCTAAGAGACGATGGGCTAATTCTGTGATAAAGTCTATTTCAGAGACAAGATCAGCATTTTTTAGGTGAGTTTTACCCTCATCATTCAACCGAACAAAATTATTCCCTGACTCAACAGTAGTTTTATGGGGGTTTTCAAACCTTGCATAGACAGGAAGAATGAGGGTATTTTCTGCTGCGAGGCCATGAAAATGACCTAAGTTAGGTTTTGTGGAGAGATAGATAACGGTTTCGATGTTACCTAATGCGCGTTTTGCCTGGGTTAAGTCAGGGTTAGCTGCATAGAGATTTCCTCCCAAACATAACAAACTATCTACCTTGTTGTCATCTGCTGCATCTATCAGCGATCGCGCGTCATATCCTGGGATACGATTAAGCGATCGCCCTAATAACCTTTCTAATGCTTCTTGGATCTCTTTTTTGAGGTTGTTGGTAACTCCCATCGATCCGAAACCCTGTACATTAGAATGACCACGAATCGGCATTAACCCTGCACCTAATTTTCCCACATTTGCGGTCATTAATGCTGTGTTAGCAATACTAAAAATAGTTTCCACACCGTGTAACTGTTGCGTCACACCCATGGCCCAAGCAAACACCACACCCTTTGCTTCACTAATGAGAGTTGCAGCAGTTTCTATGTCTTGTTTGGAAACACCACAAGTATCTGTTATGGTTTCCCAGGAAGTTGCTTGAGACTGTTGTAGAATTTTCCGCCAATTTTCCGTATAATTTTGCAAGAAATCTTGTTTAACTAACCCTCTTTCTATGAGAGACTTTTGTATCCCTACAAAGATAGCAAGATCGCTACCGGGATGAGGTTTTAAGAATAAAGATGCAATATCCGATCCTGAGAGGAGAGACTTAATGGGAAATGCAGGAGAAGCAAACTTTTTTAACCCTATTTCTTCGACGGGGTTGATAACGATAACGGTTCCCCCGCGATCACGTATTTTAATCAACTCATTCATCAACCGAGGGTGGTTTGCTGGTGCATTGGAACCCACCAAAACCACACATTCTGACGCTTTTAAGCTTTCTAAACTGACTAGAGATGTCCCTGTACCAAACACTGTTTTTAACCCTACTGCTGAGGCACGATGGCACAAATCAGAACAATCTGCTAAGTTATTAGAGCCAAGCGATCGCATCATCAACTGTAGGAGATAAGCTGCTTCATTAGATGAACGTCCGGAACTATAAGAAGCAATGCGATCAGACGGTTTCTTAAATGCTGTTTCAACTAGGTTATAAACTTGCTCCCAACTGATACGTTGATAATGAGTTTCACCCTTGCGTATAATAACAGGAAACGTTAAACGGCCGAGTTTATCTGCTTCTTGTGAGGTTAACTGTTGTAAGTCTGTGAGGGAATATTGTTCAAAAAAGTGGGGTGTTATTCCTGGTTGTAACTCGGATGATATTGCTTCGACACTTTTAACACACCGTTGTAGAGTTTCCCCGACTTCATTACTAAACCCACCTTTTTGTCCACCAGTTCCCCAC
>JBFRWG010000056.1:0-25502 GCA_051439445.1 Crocosphaera sp. | reverse complement strand
ATGTGTATAAGAGACAGATAATATGTTGAAATATTTTTTGATTATTTTTCACTGTTATTGTATTTTTTTATTACTTACTTGTCGTTTTTCTTTTCTTTTATCTAAAAGCCAAGAAAAATTAATCAGTTTATTTTTTTTATCTATATTAATATCAGATATTTGTATGATTTTTATGAGTTTATTTTTTTTGACATGACTGTAAATTTTTGGGCTATATATAATAGCTAAATTCTTATTATTTTCTTCAAGGTTCTTGATTGTACATTGCTTCTCTGAGGAGGGTTCTCTTGATTTTCCTACTGGAAACTGCCAAGATTCTGGTAATATACATACTGTTTGCTCTTCTCTTCCTGCATCAACGATAAGATAAGCGACCATAAGAGCATTTTGATTAAAGAAAGGTTTGTCGGCAATACGATTAATTCTTTTAGAGATTTCAGTTGCTCTAAAACTTGAGTTAAATAATCCTTTATCTGTATCTGGTTTTATATAGAAAATTCTTTTATCATTCAGCTTAACAAAATAACCCACTAAACCATTGCTATAGTTATAACCTTGTTTTAGCAATTTCTCCCTGTATTCAGAGATAGATGTCATGATTTTTTCTAAGCGTCGTTTTGCTAAAATTTCTGTACTGTCTACGCCTTCTAATATGGCATCATTTTTATTAATCTGAATAATGGCTTTGTCTTCTTCTGTAAAAAACGGATAATCAGAAATTATTTTAATGACTTTGGAACTTTCTTCTTCCTTGGAGGAGGAACCATTATTATTAGTTGAATTATTCTCTCCACTAAATTCACCAAAAATCCCTAGACCTTGAATATCTATCTCATTGTTCAAAATTTTCTCAATTTTTTCATTAGTTTTTTTAGCCCTTTCTTGGGGAGATATTCCCTTATGCCATGTCCTGATATAAAAGATTGTTTGATCCCCAACTTTTACTGCTTGACTACTTAGTCCTGATAATTTTTCTGCATTTAAACTTTGTTGTTCACCCTGACTTTTTTCTGGATCTTTCAACGGTTTTTTTGAGGACTTCAACCCATAATTGTTCCTGTATTGTTCAATCTTAAATCTAATGTATTTTTCAAGGTTTTTATAGTAAAAAATATTTTCATATTCTTGATATTGTTTTTCTATTTCTTTTTCATTATTTTTTTTGCATTGTTGTTGTTTTTTTAAATCTTTTTCTTGACACTTTTTTTCTAATTCTTGTTCAATTAAAGTTTCGTCTTTTAAAATATTTTCTATAATTGATTTTACTTGTGTTCCTTGATCATTTTTACATTGTCTTTCCTTATCTTGATTTTCATTGTTGCATAGTTTTTCTAATTTGGTTTTTACTGCTTGCATCTTTAAATTTTCTGTTAATTGATTGTTGAATTTTATGTAAAACTCGTTGGATTTTTTAAATTTATTGAATTCTTCTGGTTGAGAATTTTTTAACTTGTTTAACTCTTTTAAATCGTTAATTTTTTGTGCAAATTTTAATGCGTTTTCAATCTTTTCTTGACATTTCTTTTGATCCTGGCATTCTTTTTCTTTTTTTATTTCTGTTTCTAATTCTGTTGTCTTGGTTAATGTATTGTTTATACATTTTTGTTTCTGTTTATCTTTCTTGCCCATACATTTTTTTTCTAATGTATCTTCTAATATTTTAGTAGCTAAATCGTCAATGTAGTATCCTACTTTTGGTGTAATTCCAATTGCCATAAGTTGATGTTTATAGTTTTTATTAAAATACTGATTCTTTCCATAATAAAATATTTCTTTAGAGAAAAAATATCTAAGGGGTTCACAAATATTTTGCTCATCTTTTTCTTTGCACTCTCGACTAATAGGAGATAGCTTACCACTTATTTGTAATTCTTCAACAGGGATTGATGTATTGGCAAAGTCAGTTAATTTTTTTGAAAAAGATTGAGCTTTTGCCCTAACTTTGTCTGCGTGTTGTTGCCAATAGTCAGGAGAATCCGGGTGGGGTAATTCAGCAACATCTTTTAAACAGAATAAGGGTTCATTTCCTATTTTAATTTGCTGATCTGAGGAGCATTTATCGACATCTAAATCAATGGACAATTGCCACTTTTCTAACTCCGACGGATTGATTGTTTGCGGTTTAACAGACTCAGAAAAGGCTAAAATGACCGATATACTAATCAGTAAGATAATTACAAACTGAAACCATTTTTTCTTCATTTTTCTTAAAATTACGATAAAAAAATATAACTATATTAACCAAAACGTTACAATTCAAGCCCCTTAATACACTACCTATTAATTGTAGTTAAATATTAAGAGAGAAAATGCCAATTTAACTATTTTTTACACTTTTTCTCAAAGTTTTGTAATCAACTAACCGCGATAAATTGCCATAAGGTGGGTGTCTTCATCTCTGAACCCAGATCCCGAATAAACATAGGTGAACAATGATTCATGCGAGTCTCATGCTCTGTTGTTTCCATCATAATTTCTCCTTCTTCTAAATGATGGGAACACTCGTAAAGAAGGGCAATCCCGAAAATATTAGTTAGTTTTAACTCCCCTAACTTGATGGCCATAGCTGAGAGAAAATTATGATTATTCATCACATCTTCAGCTAATATCTGGATTTTTTTTACCTCATCTCCCACAGAAACAAACTCTAAGGGATAATATTGCCATTCCCCAGTGTTTTGATTTTGACTAACTTTCCATAAATCAGGGGTTAAATTATGTAAATCTGCTTTTGGTTTTGCTGTTAGAGAAAAACCATGACTTGTAAACGTTTTAATGAGACGCTCATGGGGTTGTAACGGGAAATGTTTATGTAATAAAGAAATACCAACCTTCTCCTCCATCTCATATTGACAGATTAGATCCCCAAGAATATTGACCTTATCTTGATGTTGTTGAAGACATTGTTTAGCTACCCCAAAGTCATGTAATTGTTGATAAATCTTGGGATCATAAGCTGCTTCCATGATCTTAACCTCGACTCATAAAACGCCAAAATAAACGGGTGGTTAGTTCACTCCCTTCTGCGTAAAATTCTCGCCCCTTCACCGTCGCTAAATCAGGTCTCCCTGCTTTAATTAAAGCAAAATCTCGCACACGACAAGCATTACATAACCCACAGGGTTGCTCCTCCTCTGCATAACAAGACCAAGTATCTTCTAGAGGAACCCCCAACGCAAGAGCTTGACGAATAATGCTAACCTTGTCATCTGTTAACAAAGGAGCGATTAATTGGGGACAAGTTGCGCCCTGGTGAGGTGATAATTGAATTAATTGATTAAAAGCGTCTATATAAGCTTGCGTGGTGTCTGGATAAAGGGTATCCGCAGCATTAAACCCTAAATAAATATACGCTGCTCCTTGACTCTGTGCTAAAGAAAGGGCGATCGCAATAAATACTGTATTTCTCCCCGGAACATAGTCACTAGAGTTGTCTTCTGATGTACTGGTTAACGCTGAACCTCCCCATTGACCTAAATTAACCTCTACCACAAAGCTTTGTTTAATCCCTAGTTTAAAGACAATTTTTTCAGCAGAGGCCAATTCTTTAACATTGCGTTGATCATAACGAACCATTAAAGCAATCACCTCATGGCATTCGGCCATCGCTTTAGCTGCAACCGTAGCAGAATCTATTCCACCCGACAGCAAAACAACCACTTTTGACATCGTGTTATTCTACTGGATCGCTTGGGGGGTTTGGGTCATCCTCTGGGGGTGCAGGAGAAGGGTCCTGGGGTTGTGGATCTTGTTCAATGGAGTGTTCGGAACATTTTTGCCTCACCTGAGACTGCGATCGCACCACTTCTTTTTCTAATTCTTGATCAGAAATCCCGTTACCATCATTAACTAAGGTAGCAATCTTACCCGGACTAAGGGGAAGGACAAGATAGAAGAGATCACTGGTTTCTTCAAGTACCTCATACCTGAAACCATTGACTTCATATTCGAGTCCCAGTTCTTGAAGAATTGTTTCTGTGGGAAATTCTAATAATTGTTGCTTAAAAGCTTGATCGTTTCGCGCTTTATTAATAATTTTGGCTTCGAGTTCTTGGCGGTTAGTTGCCTTTAAAGAGGTCATCATCATTTCTCCCTAGCTCAACTGACCATTATTATAAGTTATCTTGATTAGGAAATCGGATCAGCAAGTTACTCATCTTTACTTGACTTGTTAAAATCCGAATGTGGCAGTCTTTTTTTAGCCAGACAAGCTTTCAAAGTGGGTGAGGATGAATCATGAAACGACTCAAAAGCATCTTATGGGGGTTGATCGCTTCTCAAGCGGTAGGAGTTACAGTAGAAGCCAATGATTTAGAATATTGGGACTTTGATGTTCGACAAAACCGTGTGGAGATCGTCACAGAAGACGGGGTTCGTCCGAAAGCATCCATGATCGCTAACCCGACTCGTTTGATCATCGATTTGCCTGGGGTTAATTTAGGAAAACCTAGTGTGAGTCAAGATGACATCAGTGGTTATGTTGAAGAAGTCCGAGTGGGGCAGTTCAACCCTTATACCACTCGCATTGTCGTGGAATTAGGAGACGAATATTCCATGCGTCCTTGGGAAGTCAAGGTGCGTAGTTTAGCCCCCAACCGTTGGTATGTGCAGTTATCGGACTTTCAACCCCATTCGGTCTATTCCTTACCTGCAGAAGAAGAACCTGTGGCGATCGTGGTTCCTTTACCCAACCCTGGGAGTCCTATTGCTAGGGGAAGTGGACGTTATACAGTGATTATTGATCCCGGCCATGGAGGTCGAGATCCTGGGGCGATCGGACTAAATGGGTTACAGGAAAAACGGGTGGTTTTGTCCATTTCGACTGAAGTAGCGAGAATTTTGAGAAAACGGGGGTTTAATGTGGTTATGACCCGTTCTGGCGATTCCTTTGTGTCTTTGAGAGGACGGGTAAAGCGGGGTGAAAACAGTAAGGGTAATGTGTTTGTGAGTATTCACGCTAATGCTGTGGGGGGAAATAAATCTCATGTCAATGGGTTAGAAACTTTTTATTTTTCTTCGGGTTATCGTTTAGCACTAAACATTCATCGTAATATTTTGCGAAGGGTTAGGGTTGCTCGTAACCGTGGGGTAAAAAAAGCGAGGTTTTATGTGTTAAGAAAAACCTCTATGCCGGCTGCTTTGGTGGAGGTGGGGTTTGTCACAGGAAGGGTGGATAATCGTAATTTAAGTAGTACCAGTTATCGTCAAAAAATGGCTGAGGCGATCGCTAATGGGATTACGGAATATTTAAGGTAATTCTCATTAATGAATAGAATGACACAACCTTGTCAAGAACAAACAAAGAAAATAAAGTTTGATAAAATATGAATTCACAATTTTTTCAGAAGATAGTATGTTGAACCTCCCTTCACGGGACGTGAGGGATTCCCATATAGACCCTTAACTAGACTATCGAAATAGTCCCCGTCAGACCGCCATTACTGGGCTGTTTAATCACGGGCGTACCGACCGCTCAGGAGTGCAATCGCTCATGGGGTTTCCCCAATGAGCGATTGCACCGCAATTTGTTCTAAACCTCTTTGTTTTACCACTATTGAAGCTGCTAAATCTCTATCACATTCAAACCCACATTCAGGGCATTTATGAACTCTTATATTTAGTTCTTTTTTCCCTGTATGTGTCCCACAATTAGGGCAAATTTGTGATGTGTAATCTTTATCAACTTTTGCAAAATAGGTGTCTGTTTGACTACAAACATATTCTAATATAGTAAAGAATTGACCTAAACCCATATCTAAGGATTGCTTACAAAACAGCCCTTTAGACCATGATTTAAAGTTAATATCTTCTACAAATATCATTCCATTTTCTTGTGCTAGTTGGTGAGCCAGTTTGAAGTGATAGTTTTTCCTTCTATTAGCTACGGCTTCATGTAGTAACGCAATTCTATGATTTAACTTTTTCCATTTATTGGAACCTTTCGTTTTATTTCTAAGCTTTCTTTGTAGTAATTCAATCTTACGCAGTGCTTTGTCTAAAAACTTGGGTCTAGGAATAGTTAAACCATCTGAGGTTACTATCATACTTTGAATACCACAGTCTAACCCTAGTGCGTGACCATGAGGAGTAGGTAATGGCACGTCAACATCAAGTTCTATCATTAAATTAACATAATACCCAGATGCTTTTTTAATGATTTGGGCTTGCTTAATTTTAAAACCATCAGGAATCTCCCTAGATTTCTTTATCTTAATATCTTTAAGTAAAGGTAATTTAAGATGATTGCCATTTAACTCAATTTTGTTGCTAATTAAATTAAAAGATTTCATTTTCTTCTTGTATCGAGGAAAACCCATTCCTTTAGATTTCATGTCATTAAATGCTCTGTCCAATTTACGCAATGTTTGTTGCATGGCTTGAGCATTACCTGATTTAAGGAAAAGATTAGTCTTTTTAGCCTTAGTTAATTCAGCAGATTGAAAATGGTAATTAGGGTATTCAAACGGTTCAACAATGTATTCAGAATGAAGTGAACACTTGTTAATCTCACAACTACGGGAGTTGAACCATAGCTTTCTAATATAGAGAGCATAGTTCCAAACAGACTTGCATACGTCTAAATTGTGTTCAATTATTTCTACCTGTTTTTGTGTTGGTTGCAACTTGTAGTTGTAAGTTAGATTAAGCATTTCGACCTCATGCTTGGGTTTGTACATCAATCATAGCATGGATTTACAAAACAGCACCTCTAATTGTAAAATTAAACTGTTGCCCCGAAATTCATCCCGTCAGCTATGCTGACGGGATGAATTTCGGGAAGGAGATAAGCGAATGAAGAAAAAACAGAGTAAAACTTATGATGTTATCTTTGCGGAACCCATTAGAAGTAATATTCTGTGGGATGATGTAGTCACCTTAATTAAAGCCCTAGGAGGAGAAGTTAGTCAAGCAGATGGTTCAAGAGTTAGATTTGACCTTAAGAATCTTTCTCTCAATATTTATGCTTCCCATCCTCAAAAAGAATTAAAAAGATACCAAGTTAAAGCAATTCGTGAATTTTTATTTAAAGCAAGAATTAACCCATGAAATACCAAGGATATCAAGCAGTCATTGAATATGATGAAGATGATCGTTTATTTTTTGGTCGAGTGATTAATATCAAAGATATAATAGTTTTTGAAGGTCTTTCTGTGGATGAATTAGAAGAAGCTTTGCAAACTGTAATTGATCAATATTTAGCTGATTGTAAAACTTTAGATAAAGCTCCGGAAACACCTATTTCTAAATTACCATCCTCAAAGTCTTTATGAATAAATTGGGTTATTTTTTTAAAATTAGAGTCGATTTATAGCTATCTTTTTTTGTAGGATTTAGAAAATTACAATTGATATCAGAAAGGAGGTTGATTACCTTTGTTGCTATAATCTGATTATATATAAAATTAGAGGCTATGGCAAGGACTAAACCACTACAACTTTTACTATCTGAGCTTGAGTATGAAATCCTTGAATCCTATGCACAATCCAAACAAATCCCTATGTCTGAAGTTCTTAGGGATTACATAAAGACTCTAGAAAAGCCGTCTTTCCAGGACGGGACTTTAAACCCAAAATTTCGGTAATAAGTCAAAGATTAGTTATGAGTACCCATTCAGCAATCTTTAATCCGCCAAGATTAGGTTTGTCTTATGTCATCTTCGAGCGCTCGCTTTCTCTCCTTTACACTGACACAAAAAACTTCTATCCCTAAACTTTTAGAAGGATGGCAATATTGGATAGAGTTAGGATTAATTTCTGAGGAAGGGGTTAATGCTAGAATTGTTAGTGCTAATCAAACGTTTCAGCTTGATTTTAAGACCCGTTTAACCCTAACCAGTTTAATTCAAAAGTTACAATTATGGCAAGCTACAGATATATTTTATGAGCAGACAGAATTGGCTTTTACTGTTAAGGTAAAAACCACTCATCCTCAGTTATTACAAGGATTGGATCGTTGGTTAGTCTTAGGTTTATTAAATGAACAACAAATTAAAGAGATTGCCTCTGAAAATTTAACTTGTTCTGTTTCAATTGTAAAACCCTTATCTCCTCTTTCTATAAGGGGGACACAAACTTCTAATTCTCATCATTCTCAGGTTACCAAACTTAGAAAAAATCGTCAAGTATTTCCAAAATTTAAGCAGCTTTTGCAATCTTTAATGGCAGAAATAAGTGTGATTTGGTTATTGCTATTAGGGGGGTTCATGGTTGTGATTTCCTCAGGGGTTTTAGCCGCAAGTTGGTGGCAAAAATTTTCGGCTATTTTACAGTATGGAGTTCTTTTAGTATATACGTTAGGCTTTGGTTTTGCTAGTTGGTGGACTGGTCAAAAACCTAATTTACAATTAACAACTCAAGCACTACGCATTATTACTTTATTATTAGTCCCTATTAATTTTTGGGCGATGGATAGCTTCCCCTTATGGTATAGTATTTCAGGGTTAATAGGGATGGGTTTGGGAAGTTTTTGTTTAACATTTTTAACTCTTAAATTTTTTAAGAATCCATCCTCCTCTTCTTCCCATTCTTTGCCTTTATTAAATTATTTAGGGTTAAGTTATTTACACTGGGGTTGGACTCTTCCAGGGATTCCTCTTATTGCTACTTATCTAGCAGTAATTGGGACAACAATTATTACCCTATTGTCTCCTAACAATGCTAAGAAAGATAATCAAAGCTTGTTGCAATTTAGTTTAACAGAAGGGGTTATTTTTTATGCTCTGATTATTATGCTTGTTAGGGTTATTTTTATGACGCAAGTTAATGTTTTTCAACTAGCTTTAGCTATTGGTCTTTGTGGTTGGTTAATGGGTTGGAGAACACCCCCAAAAACTCTCTGGAAATGGGTAGGAAGTAGTTTATTAATTTTGGGTTGGTTCTTATCAGTTTTGACTATTCCTTCTCAAGCGATCGCTATTAGTTTATTGGCTATACTTTGGTTAGCAAGACGAGTAAAATATTCTTATTCAAGACGAGATTATTTAGTTATTTTTCTCATTGGTCTACAAATTCATTGGTTACTATCTCGTTGGATGATTTTTGATGATTTATGGAATAGTTTAATTAATATTACTGCTGCTAATAATTATCCTTTTGTTTTATTTAGTATTTTGGGGTTTCCTTATTTACTTATTTTAAGATTTTCTAGAAAATTATTAATTTTAAATGAGCAAAGCAAATTATATTCATTTAGTAATCAATTATTTTTTTTACTAGGGACAACTTTAACAATTATTAGTTTGCCGAATGCTTTAATTAGAACCATTAATTTAATATTATCAACTTCAATACTGGCTTATGAAAATACACAAAAACTCAATAAAAATCAATATTTTCTTAATCCGTTAGCTTTGTTAAACCATATCATCTTTTTACTAACTATAATATCTGCTGTTAATTATTTTTTACCTAGTTTATCTATTAATTTATGGTCAATACTATTGTTGGGATTCATGATAGGAGAAATGCTTCTTTCTGTTATTGAATTTCCTGACAATAACCTATTTCATTACTTTAATAAAAGTTCTTGGTATCTGGGAATATTATTTGGCAGCATTTCCTATGGTTTATTTTGGTTTAATCTTACTATTAATTCTGCTTTTTGGGGCCTAAGTTGGTTCATAGTTCCCTTATTTTTAAGCATCATAGCAACTTGCTATTTATCCAAAAGACAAGTTGCTAGTCAACTCAGTGTTATTAGTGTATCCATTGCCCAAGCATTAACGATATTTTTTCCAGAAACTCGCTTACTGGGATTGATAGCTGGAACAATTTTAATGGTTATAAATACTCGCTATTTACGTCATTTTACTTCTGTTTTGATGAACATTGGTTTGGGGATTGGTTCTATTTTCTTTTATTTATATTACCTTAATTTAGAACCTTCTTTATGGATACTTTCAGGTGTTATAATTACTCTTCTTTTATGGTTTATACGTCATGTATTGAGTGATAATACATCAGATTTAGGCTTACTATATGCCCAAGGATTTGATGTTTATGCTTATGTTTTATCTCTGATTCTTTTAGTTAGATTAATTGATGTAGCGTTAATTTATACATCGGCAACAAATACCCTGATTTCATCGATTATTCTCATGGGAAATGTCACCTATCGGAGTTGGCAACCCTGCCAAAAAGGTAAAAAATTCTCATTATGGTACAGTATATTTATTTTAGCAATTGTTCCCCTTCCTGCCTTATCTTTACCCTCATGGGGATGGATAGAATTGGCTATTGCTACTGTTTTAATGGTGATACAAACCCAGATTTTAAAACAAGTTATTTCTGCTGTTATCACCCTTGGGTTTATCTTAGAATTAATCATAGTTATTTTAGAAGATAATGGACTAAGATACTCAGAAGAGTTTTGGGTATTTTGGTTATTATTTGTCTCAATTGTTTCTCTTGTTTTTTGGATATTTTATCACTTATTTGATTATTATCAACTTGATTCTATTGATTATTATAAAAAGGCATTGGATGGATGGGCAACCACCTTATGTACATTAGAAATTACCACTATTTTTGTACTTCGTTTAACAACAGATTATCTTTTAAACAATGATTTTATTTTTCTTATTAGCCTCAATCTAATTATGATAGGTACTGCCTATCGCAGTTGGCAAAAACAGAGAAATACCCTAGGAATAGTCCTCAATATTATCATAATTTTAATAGTACAAACTCTAGTTCCTAATGTTTTGATTTTAAGATTGATATCTTTAGGAATAGCAACCATATTACTCTCTGCTCAAAGTTACTTTTTGCCTAACTTTTTTACAGCATTTATTACCCTTGGTAGTTGTTTGAGTTTTCGTTCTATTATCTTACTTTTAATAAGTACCAATTTGCAAATATCAGTGATTCCTTTTTGGATAATGAGTGATAGTTGTACGTTAATTACTCTTTGGTTATTGTGGAGTTATTTACAACAAAAAAATCAGAGATTAGCTACTCTCTATACAAAAGCAATCGATGTCTGGGGGATTATTTTTTGTACTATCATTTTAGTTCTTCTTACTCTACATTCAGTGGCTATTTATTGGCAGTATATTGAACCTTCTATCATGTCAATGATAGCTATCTTTTTATTATGTTTTGCTCTCGTTTATCGTACATGGAAAAAAGCCAATAATTGGATATTTTACTCATTAGGTTGGGCTTTAGAGCTACTGACAATTAATCTGATAGCCATTTTTGATCAGTCTTTAATTAGTTTAGCTGTTGTCAATATTATCTTAGGTTTTATGCTACAAATATTAGGAGAATGGTGGTATAAAAAAACAGGAAAAGTCCAATTTTTAAGCAGTTGGCATATTTTACCCCTTGTATATGGTGCATTGGGAACAGCATTAAGATGGAATTTTTTCAATAGTTGGACAGGTCTAACATCCCTTGGTTTTGCTTTAATCATTATTGGTATTGGTCGTAGAAAAGAACAGTTTAAACCCTTAATTTATTTATCACTTATCCTATTTTCTTTGTCAGCTTACGAACTATTATTCTATCAAATTTATTCTTTTTCTTGGGGAGATAAATATCTAAGTATGGCAGCTTTAGCGACAACGATTATGTATGGTTATCGTCTTTCTTCTTCTTGGTTATCTTCCTATCTTCATTTAACCACAAGAGAATTAAAAATTATTGCCCATTTACACTGGATCTTAGGTAGTATTTTTCTAGGTTTTTCTTTACTATATCCCCTTATATCACGACCATTAATCGGTTTAGGTTCAGGACTCTTTTTAAGTCAATATGCTATCTTAGAAGGGCGAAATTTTCGAGAACCCATTCGAGGAGAAATTTGGGTCTATTTAGGCTTTCTGGAAGCTGGAATTGTAATGAGTTATGGACTGTTAAACTTCTCTTTTTATACCTATTTTAATCATCTTCTAAACTACTGGATAGGAACGTTTCTTGCTCTTTTAGGAGTCGTCGTTTATACTGTCCCTTGGAGACAATGGGGTTGGTCCAGACGACCTTGGAATTTATTAGCTTTTCTCTTACCGTTAATGGGAGGATTGACTACCCTTTTTACTCTTAATTATCTCAATTTATTACTGGTAGCTATTTGTTATGGAGTTCTTGCTAAAATAGCCCAAAAACCTCGGTTATTTTATCTGAGTTTATTGTTAATAAATATTGCAGCTTATCCCTTGATCAAGCAATTAAATATACTTCAATCTTTACTACATTCTATTGTACTTTGGTTATCTCTTTTATTAGTTATTATCATTGAACCCCTTTGTCAAGGACAAACAGGAAAATATATCAGATATTATCTAGGTTTAATTGCTACAGGTATTTTATGTATTAATACTCTTTTGTCTTATACAAATATAATCCCAGGAATCTTAGGATTAATATTAATTATCATGGGACTTTCCTTAAGAATTCGTGCTTTCTTATTTATAGGAACCTTGACTTTTATGATTAATATATTCTATCAATTGGTTATCTTAAGTTTTTCCTATCCCCTCTTAAAATGGATGTTAGGATTGTTGATGGGATTAATCTTTATTTGGATAGCTGCTAGTTTTGAAAATCGACGGAGTCAAATTAGTACCTTAGCTAACCATTGGATGAGAGAATTAGAGCATTGGGAGTAAGAGGAAATTGAGAATTAAGAATTAAGAATGTAGAATTAATTTTTGATATAATTAGCTAAACAAAGAAATAATACATAATATGGCCAAAACTACCCTAAACAAGGATATTAATTTAACCCCCATACCCTCTTGGTTAAAACGTCCTATTGGTAAAGCGAGTGAGCTTTCTGCTGTCCAAAAAATTATTAAAACCCGCAACATTCATACCATTTGTGAAGAAGGTCGTTGTCCCAATCGAGGAGAATGTTACAGTAAGAAAACAGCTACCTTTCTTTTAATGGGTTCCATTTGCACTCGATCTTGTGCTTTTTGTCAAGTGGATAAAGGTCATGCTCCCATGGCCCTAGACCCAGAAGAACCCCAAAAAGTGGCAGAATCCGTCAAACTATTGGGACTCACCTACGTTGTCCTTACCTCTGTGGCCCGCGATGACTTAGCCGATGGAGGAGCGCAATGGTTTGTTAAAACCATCGAAGCTATTCGCACCCTGAACCCCCAAACCCAGATCGAAGTGCTAACCCCTGACTTTTGGGGAGGAAAAGGGGGTCAAACCAGTCAAAAAGAAAGGGTTGCGACAGTGGTTGCAGTTAAACCCGCTTGTTATAATCACAATATTGAGACTGTGCAACGCTTACAAGGTCCTGTCAGACGAGGAGCCAAATATGAGCGATCGCTCGATGTGTTACGCTGGGTGAAAGAACTTGATCCAAGCATTCCCACGAAATCAGGATTGATGTTGGGTCATGGAGAAACTGAAGCCGAAATTATTGCTACCTTAGAAGACTTAAGACAAGTAAAATGCGATCGCTTAACCATCGGACAATATATGCGTCCTTCTCTTGATCATCGACCAGTAGATAAATATTGGACTCCTCAAGAATTTGAAAAATTAGGCAAAATAGCGCAATCCCTTGGTTTCACTCAAGTTCGCTCTGGTCCTTTGGTTCGCAGTTCTTATCATGCAGGGGAAGAGGATTGACATTTTTGTTACTTAGCATTTTCAACGGTTGCTAAAACAACATTATCTTGCATATCAAAGGCTGAGTCCCCTTGATCAGTTGTTCCTAACTCAAACAGGTAGATGGCTTGATTATTAGCAATGTTAACTTTGCCATCTTTGATGTAGTTTTGCAAAAAGAACTCAATGGTATTTTGATTAGCAAAAGGCGTAAGATCAGGTGCCGGATCGCCATTTACCAGAACCTCAAGCTGTGGACTGTTGCTATGATTGCTAGAAACCGTCATGTCGTGTCCGTCACACATTGAACCATCTCCGGCAATGGATTCGACATCAAAGCTTGTTCCTGCGGGTTGATTGGATAGGTTTAAGGATGCGTTAGTATCCCATGTTTCTTCGGTTCCATCGACGTAAAGCTTGGTTTCAACTGGGATGTCATCTCCGTCTGCACCACAAGTAATCTCCCCCCCTAATACTTCAAAGGTGATATTAGCTGGTCCATCGATGACTAACTGTTGATCAGTAATAGTAAAACTAGGGGCATTCTCACTAAACCCTTGAACAATATTACTTCTAGTAAAAGCCATAGTTTCTACGTTATAAGTTATATCTTTTTTCCAAGTAGAATTAGTAGTTTTGGTGGCTAAATTCATTTTAACGAGTCTTTCGTTGGGGTCAACACAAGCATTAAATCCTTGCAGAGCATCAGTATTGGTTGATTGCCAATCTTCAGGACAATTTTGGGTGATAGAAGTATCATCAATGTTGTCAATTAAGACATGAGATTCCCAATTTTCTGGGTTATTAATTTCACTGTCTTCGTATTGTCCTTCTAGATTCAATGAAGGACCCCACCGTTTGATAACATGAGAACCTAACCAGACATCGGTTGCTGGTTCTATAGAGTAAATAATCCGTTGTGGAATGTCAGGAATTTGAATAACTAAAATGGGTTTTGCCCCATTCGGAAGGGTAAAGTCAGGGGCTTCATCTAAGGCAGCCACAGCATCAGCCTCAACTTTTCTCCCTAGTTTAACTTCCTCAGCAATAAATTCTAAGGAGCGATCAGTATTATATCGTATGCTTCCTTTTGCCGATGCTTTTTGATCGAGTAATAGGGTATTAACTAATCCAAATCCAGCCGCCCCAATAACGACAGAAGCTAAAGAAAAACCTATTAATAATTCTGTTAATGTGTAACCGATATTAGAGCTATCTTGTTTGCTCAAAAATAATAATTTAGAAGCTAATTTCATAAGACTTTGTCACTCAAGGAGATCAGGTGCCTACTGAAAACCAGTTTATCATTTTTTGTGAAATCTGCAAGTATTTTCTGTGATTTTTATCACGTATTTTTGACCGTTCTTATGTCAGAAGATTTCGTTCTCTAAAAGTCGATTTTATTATATTTTTTCTTGGAAAAGGTCAAGGGTAAAATCACATATTTTTCGTTTTTTTCTTTCAGAGATAACTCTGATACAACGTGAGTTCGGAGTTCGGGTTTCGGGTTTTGGGGTTCGGAGTTGGAACATTTTTAATGAAAGAATAAGGGTTTCGAGTTAACGATGTGACTCTTACAACATGGATTTTATGTTCTGTCGAACTCACGTATTAATTAGCATTTTCAACAGTTGCTAAAACAACATTATCTTGTAAATCAAAGGCTGATTGCTCTTGATCAGTTGTTCCTAACTCAAACAGGTAGATGGCTTGATTGTTAGCAATGCTAATTTTGCCATCTTTGACGTAGTTTCGCAAAAAGAACTCAATGGTATTTTGATTAGCAAAAGGGGTAACATCAGGTACGGGATCGCCATTAACCAGAACCTCAAGCTGTGGACTGTTGCTATGATTACTAGCAACCGTCATATCGTGTCCGTCACAGATTGAACCATCTCCTGCAATGGATTCGACATCAAAGCTTGTTCCTGCAGGTTGATTGGATAGGTTTAAGGATGCGTTAGTATCCCATGTTTCTTGGTTTCCATCGATGTAAAGCTTGGTTTGAACGGGAATATCTTCTCCGTCTGCACCACAAGTAATCTCCCCCCCTAATACTTCAAACGTGATATTAGCTGGTCCATCGATGACTAACTGTTTATCAGTAATGGTAAAAGTGGCAGCATTCTCACTAAACCCTTGAACAATATTACTTCTAGTAAAAGCCATAGTTGATGCTTCATAATTGATATCGTTTTTCCAAGTAGGATTAGTCGCTATGGTTGCTAAATTCATTTTAACCAGTCTTTCTGTTGGATCAACACAAGCATTAAATCCTTTGACAGCATCACTATTGGTTGATTGCCAACCTTGAGGACAAGTTGAGGTGATAGATGTATCATCAATCTGGTCAATTAACACCTGAGATTCCCACGTTTCTGGGTTATTAATTTCGCTTTCTTCGTATTGTCCTTGTCCATTAAAATTAGGTCCCCACCTTTCAATGACATGAGGACCGAACCAGACATCGGTTGCGGGTTTTGTATAGTAAATAATCCGTTGTGGAACGTCAGGAACTTGAATGACTAAAATGGGTTTTGCCCCCTCCGGAAGGGTGAAGTCAGGGGCTTCATCTAAGGCAGCCACAGCATCAGCCTCAACTTTTCTACCTAATTTAACTTCCTCGGTAATAAATTCTAGGGAGCTATTGGAATTGTATTGTATGCTTCCTTTGGCTGATGCTTTTTGATCCAATAAGAGTGAATGAGCCAATCCAAAACTAGCACATCCTATTACTACAGAGGTGAGGGAACAACCTATTAATAATTCTGTTAAAGTATAACCCGAATCAGCACTATTTTTTTTGATAAATAATAATAAGTTAGATGCTAACTTCATAATAATCTTTAACTTCAACCTAAAGTGTTTACTGAGACCCAGTTTATCATTTTTTTGGAAATCTGCAAGAATCTACTGAAGTTTTTTTACATTTGTAAAAAATTGATTTTATAAGGTTTATATGAAGTTTTAGGGACGTTTATGAAGATTGATTTAACTATTAAAATCTATCAAAAAATCAAGAGTACAATTACGGATTTTGATGCTTTTTTTCTAAGGGATAACTCTTAGCTAATATGACTTAGCATTTTCAACCGTTGCTAGGACAACATTATCTTGCATATCAAATGTTGGACGAGATTGATTTGTTGTTCCTAACTCAAATAGATAGATAGCTTGGTTATGGGCAAGTTTAACCTTGCCGTCTTCAATGTACTTCTGCAAAAAGAACTCAATCGTATGTTGATTATTAAAAGGAGTGATATCAGGCATGGGATCCCCATTAACCAAAACCTGAAGTTGTGGGCTATTCGTCTGAGTGGTAGAAACTGTCATCTTGCGTCCACCACAGATTGAACCATCCCCTGCAATGGATTTCACATCATAGCTTGTTCCGGCGGGTTGATTGGATAAATCGAGGGCCGAACTACTGTCCCATGTTTCTTCGTTTCCATCGATGTAAAGCTTGGTTTCAACGGGAATGTCTTCTCCCCTTGCACCACAAGTAATCTCTCCCCCTAATACTTCAAACTTTACATTACCTGGTTTATCAAGGATTAACTGGTTATTGGTAATAGTAAAACTGGAGGTATTCTCATCAAATCCTTGGACAACATTGCTTCTCGTAAAAGCCATGGTTGATGCTCCATAATTGATATCTTTTTTCCAAGTAGGATTAGTCGCTGTGGTGGCTAAATTCATTTTAACTAGTCTTTCTGTTGGATCAACACAAGCATTCAATCCTTGCAGAGCATTAGTATTCGTTGATTGCCAATCCTCAGGACAAGTGGGGGTGATAGACCTATCATCAATGTTGTCAATTAACACCTGAGATTGCCACGTTTCTGGGTTATTAATTTCGCTTTCTTCGTATTGTCCTTGGGCATTAAAATTAGGTCCCCACCTTTCAATTACATGAGGACCGAACCAGACATCGGGTGCTGGTCTTGTATAGTAAATAATCCTTTGCGGAACGTCGGGAACTTGAATGACTAAAATCGGTTCTGCCCCCTCCGGAAGGGTAAAATCAGGGGCTTCATCTATGGCCGCTACAGCATCAGCCTCAACTTTTCTACCTAATTTAACTTCCTCGGTAATAAATTCTAGGGAGCGATCGGCATTGTATTGTATGGTTCCTTTTGCCGATGCTTTTTGATCGAGTAATAGGGTATTAACTAATGTAAATCCGGCCACTCCTACTATGACAGAAGTGACAGAACAAGCGATTAATAATTCTGTCAAGGTGTACCCAGCATTGCCATTGTCTTTTTTAATGAGTGATGATAATTTCATAAGGTTTTTTAAAGTTGAATATGAGGTATTTACTGAAAACAAGTTTATCAGTTTTTTATGAATTTGCAAGTATATACTGATCTTTGTTTGTTGAATTTTTTAAAGATGATTATTTTAAAGTTTTTATTAAGTTTTAGATAAGTCTGTAAAAATTTCTTTAACGATTACAAACCCTCCAGAAAATCAAGGGTAAAATTACTGATTTTGATGATTTTTGTTCTAGGTGATAACTCTGATATAATACAGATTGACTATCCTGTAATGCCTATTAAGTATTCAGAATGTAAAGAAATATTACGGCACTTAATATTTCTTAATGTTAAGATAAGATAGCGTACCACCCAGTAATGGAAATGACAGCAATTGTGTTTGGAACCCTTCCCTTCCCCAATCAAGGTGGCGATCAGATCGTCAGCAAGGTCGTGAGTACAGCGATCGCCGCTCTATTCAAGCGAACCGGTAAAATAGAAGCCATGGTAAGAGCCGAACCCGTTGCCAAGTTATTGCAAGGCAGTGTGGACGGTTTCGACTTCATTGGCAATGGAATGTTGATGTACAATGGCTTACGCATCGAAGGGATGGAACTTTATTTACAAGCAGTTTCCATCGACTTCAGCGCCATTTTCAAAGGACAAGTTAAACTTAGACAACCCACTCAAGCAACGATGCGGGTTGTTCTCACAGAAGAAGACTTAACCACCTCTTTTAATACCCCCTTTGTGGTAGAAAAGCTACAAAGGTTGCAGTACGAAGGAGAGGCGTTAAACTTCCAGAATACAGAAATGTTAGTTAACGACGATAAATCCTTGACCATTAAAAGTCAAATCAAGTTAGGGAAAAGCAGTGAAACCATTAACCTCGATATGACTGCAACAGTAGATGTTGAGGAACGTCGAAAGATTCAATTTACTAATGTCACCTATAAGGGAGACGAGAAAGCCAAAGATTTAGGAAAGGCTTTGATTGATCATGTCAATCACTTGCTAGACTTAGATAAATTTGCGTTAGAGGGAACACAACTGAGAGTGGATCGGATTCGTATCCGTAAAAAAGAACTTATTTTTTATGGTATGGCGAAAATTGAGCGCTTTCCCCAACGTAAATAAGAGAACTATTGGGAGTGAACATGACCAAACTTAGCCTCTGCATGATCGTTAAAAATGAAGAAGCAATCTTATCCAAATGTTTAGAAAGTGTCCAAAACATTGTTGATGAAATGGTGGTGATGGACACAGGTTCAACGGATAAAACTGTGGAAATCGCCGAACAATTTGGGGCTGTCGTTCCTAAGTTTGCCTGGACTAACGATTTTGCAGAGGCCCGCAATGAAGCGTTAAAGTATGTAACAGGAGATTGGGTGTTAGTTCTGGATGCTGATGAGGTTTTAAATCAAAAGGTTTCCTCACAAATTAAAGAAGCAATCGACAAAGATGAGAATTTAGTGGTCAATTTAATTCGCCATGAAATCGGTTCCTCTCAATCACCTTATTCTTTGGTTTCTCGATTATTTCGCAAGCATCCAGAAGTCAATTTTTCCCGACCTTATCATGCGATTATTGATGACAGTGTCGCTAACTTATTAAAAAAAGAAAGCCATTGGAAAATTGTTGATCTTCCCGCTATTACTGTGTTTCATTATGGTTATACACCAGGTGCGATCGCCTCTTTGAATAAGTATGAGCGGGCCCAAAAAGCGATGGAGGGTTTTCTTAAAGATAATCCTAATGATCCTTATACCTGTAGTAAATTAGGGGCTTTATATGCTCAAATAGGTAAAGAAAAACAAGGAATGAAGTTATTAAAACAGGGATTAAAATCTAATAAAGCTGATAGCCATGTTTTATATGAACTGCATTATCATTTAGGAAATCTTCTGGCTAAACAGCAGGAACAAGAAAAAGCTATTAAACATTATCAAAAAGCCATTGATCAGCCCATTATGGGTCCTTTAAAATTAGGATCTTACAATAATATTGGTGTTGTTCTACAAAGCATGGGAGACCTAAAAAAGGCAGCAGATGCTTATGAAACAACCCTAAAAATTGACCCTAGTTTTATCACAGGTTATTATAATTTTGCCATGACTTTAAGTGCAATGGGAAGGTTGGCTGATGCTGTTGCTATTTATGAGAAATTAATCTCTTTAAGTCCTAATTATGCTGCTGCTTATCAAAACTTAGGGGTGGTTTTATTTAAGTTGAAGAAACTTCCTGAAAGTAACGAAGCGTTTAAGAAAGCTGTGAGTTTATATGAAGCCCAAAATAATCAAGTTGCGGCCGATAATTTACGCAATGGTTTAAAAGAATTAGGAATTTGGGACGAATAAGTAACATGATAGAAAAAGACTTCACCATTGATATTGCCACTTATATTGATCATTCTCTACTCAAACCTACTGCTACACCAGAAGAGATAGAAAACTGTTGTTATGAAGCGCAACATTTTGGTTTTCCAACGGTGTGTGTTTATCCCAGTTTTGTCTCTCAAGCAGTTAAGTTACTTCATGGTCAAAAAATTGCCGTTTGTACCGTTGTTGGTTTTCCTACTGGAGCGAATACTTCGGCTGTTAAGCTATATGAAGCCCAAGAAGCGACCGAAAATGGGGCAACAGAACTGGATATTATGATAAATTTGGGGTTATTAAAAGCAGGAGATGCTGAAGCGATTTATAACGAAATTTCAGCTATTTGTGAAGCAACGGGACAAACCATTAAAGTCATTTTAGAAACCAGTTTATTAACGGATACAGAAAAGCGGTTAGCAGCAGAAATCTGTATGGATGCAGGGGCAAATTATTTGAAAACCAGTAGTGGATGGTTTGGTGGAGCAACGGTGTCTGATGTACGCTATCTTCATCAAATTGCTGAGGGTAGAGTAGGGATTAAAGCATCCGGAGGGATTAAAACGTTAGACCAAGCTTATGCTTTAATAGAAGCAGGTGCAACTCGATTAGGAACCTCTCACGGAGTCAGTTTAGTTCAAAGTCAAAATAAAAATAGTTAATAATTGTCGGGTTTTTGTTCCTTAAACCCAACCGACAAGATGGGCGATCGCACTTATCGTCAAGCGATCGCTCCTTCTCCATAGCACTATTCTTTATCATTTATTTGAAAATTCGTAGTCATTATGAGTTTAATTTATCTAATTGACTGGGGATTCTTTTCAAAGAACTGATTGGGGCGTATCTTAGACATAAATGACAGCATCTATCTTGAATGTTGCGCCTTGGACTCCCGTTACACCGACGATAGGAGGTTAACGGTGAGATGAATGGCAACCAATAAAATAATCGACCGAAGGAAGTCCACTTTAGGCAAGCGTTTGATGTAATCACGAATAACCTCAGTTAAAGTATAATCCTTTGATTTGGCATAACTTTCTAGTCTTGCCCACTCTTCATCAGACAGTCGAACTCGAAGTATCTTGCTTCTGGCCATTGTAGTTAATTTAGTGCTACAATCATTGTAACCGAGTAACCAGTAATGTGGGCCGGTTAATAAACCAAAAACTAAAAAGTACCATGAAAACTTTCACAGTCAAAGTATGGGGTTTTAACTACCAATCCCTGGTTATGTAAAACTTTGAGGGACTAGAAAAACTGATACTTTTTGCGGTCGGGCAGTCCGTGTTCTGGGGAGAAACCAGAAAACATAAAAAGCGATGCACTCCGGTCTTGGCGGTTCCCGTCGAGGAGGAAGTGCATCAAGACGCTTGTGGAGTCGATCGGACGGGGGTGTTAAGAAGTTGGCATCTAGTTACGAGGCAATCTGAAAGAAGCAAGAATCTCCCGTTAAATCACAGATTGTAACGGGAGAGTGTCAAAAAAAATAGGAGGACAATTCACCCCTTCATTGGTGGTGGTTATAGCCGAAAAATCGTAGACTAATTACAATTAGTCATGGAGAAGGCAAAAAACAAACCCTCACTTACTCGTTTAAAATTGAGATAGCAAGAACTTCAAGACTCAAGACTCATCTTGCGAAGTGGTTTAGTTATAGCTCAAGCAAGTTATCCAAGGCAAAGCTGAGTCTTCTGTGAGCCTCATTCTCTCACTAGATGCTAACCATTAGTCAAACCTAACGCTAGAAACAAATATGAAAAAAGACCTCACCCTTTATAGAAATATTGGCATCTTTGCTCACGTAGATGCCGGAAAAACCACCACAACTGAAAGAATCCTCAAATTGACGGGGAAAATCCATAAAATTGGTGAAGTACACGAAGGTGCAGCCACCACCGACTTTATGGAACAAGAACAAGAACGGGGTATTACCATTCAGTCTGCCGCCACCAGTTGCTTCTGGAACGAGCATCAACTCAATATTATTGATACCCCTGGCCACGTTGACTTTACTATTGAGGTTTATCGTTCCCTAAAAGTTTTAGATGGTGGTATTGGGGTGTTTTGTGGTTCAGGAGGAGTAGAACCTCAATCTGAAACCAACTGGCGTTATGCTAACGATTCTAAGGTTGCTCGTATTATCTACGTCAATAAGTTAGATAGAACTGGGGCGGACTTTTTTAGCGTGGTGAAACAAGTTGAAGAAATCTTGGCCGCTAAACCCTTAGTCATGGTACTTCCCATTGGGATCGAAAGTGAGTTTTGCGGTGTCGTTGATTTATTAACAGAAAAAGCCTGGGTTTGGGATGATTCCGGTGATCCCATGAACTACGAAATTAAAGAAGTTCCCGAAGACATGGCCGAACAAGTCGCAGAATATCGAGAAACTTTAATTGAACTGGCCATTGAACAAGACGACGCAGTGATGGAAAAATATCTCGAAGGGGAAGAATTAACCATCGATGAAATTAAAGCTTGTATCCGCAAAGGAACCCGTGAACTAGCCTTTTTCCCCACCTATTGCGGTTCTTCTTTCAAAAACAAAGGGGTGCAGTTAGTTCTCGATGCTGTGGTTGACTACCTCCCCAACCCCCTCGAAATTAGACCCCAACCAGAGGTGGATTTGGAAGGGAATGAAACCGGAACTTATGCTGTTGTCGACGCAGAAAAGCCCTTGCGTGCGTTGGCTTTTAAGATTATGGACGATCGCTTTGGGGCTTTAACCTTCACCCGTATCTACTCAGGAACCGTCTCTAAGGGTGACACTGTACTCAATACAGCGACAGGAAAAAAAGAACGAGTCAGTCGTTTAGTGGAAATGCACGCTGACTCCCGTGAAGAAATAGACTCGGCTCAAGCCGGTGATATTGTGGCAATTGTGGGCATGAAAAACGTCCAAACTGGCCACACGCTTTGTGATCCTGACTTTCCTGCAACTTTAGAACCGATGGTTTTCCCCGATCCCGTGATTTCCGTGGCTGTGTCACCGAAGAAGAAAGGAGACAACGAAAAAATGTCCATTGCACTCAGCAAAATGGTGCAAGAAGATCCTTCCTTCTACATGGAAACCGATCAAGAAAGTGGTGAAACCATTATTAAAGGGATGGGAGAATTACACTTAGATATTAAAGTGGATATTCTCAAGCGGACTCACGGGGTCGAAGTTGAAGTAGGTAAACCCCAAGTCGCTTATCGCGAGTCCATTACAAAAGCGATTACTGATAGTTACACCCACAAGAAACAGTCTGGGGGTTCGGGTCAATTTGGTAAGATTGATTATGTCATTGAACCTGGAGAACCTGGAAGTGGCTTTGAGTTCGAGTCTAAGGTGACTGGGGGTAATGTTCCGCGGGAATTTTGGCCTGCAGTTCAAAAAGGCTTTCAAACTAGCATCGATAAGGGTGTATTAGCTGGTTATCCTTGTGTTGATTTGAAAGTTACTTTAACCGATGGGGCCTTCCACCCCGTTGACTCCTCAGCTATTGCCTTTGAGATTGCAGCCAAAGCAGGGTATCGTCAATCTATTCCTAAGGCCGGTCCCCAGTTATTGGAACCCATCATGAATGTGGATGTGTTCACCCCTGAAGATTACATGGGAGATGTTATCGGGGATCTTAACCGTCGTCGTGGCATGATTAAGTCGCAAAATTCCACTCCTATGGGGGCTCGTATTAAGGCAGATGTTCCTTTAAGTGAGATGTTTGGTTACATTGGTGACTTACGCACCATGACATCCGGACGGGGTCAGTTTTCTATGGAATTTTCTCATTATGCCCCTTGTCCTACTAATGTGGCAGAAGAGGTCATCAAAGAAACGAAAGAACGTCAAGCAGCCCTTGCTTAATTTATTAAACCCCGTCCCTCCCGACGGGGTCTTATTTTTTTCCTGATGGCAGTATGTCAACTGATGCCAAGGTCAAATTTGATCTAATAAACCGGTATGTTAAGACAAGATAAAAAAATAACGATGTCAGGTCTTAAAAACTTAAAACAAGCCAAATTTTTTCTTCAGAAAAAACTACGAAATACACTCATAAAACAAGTTGATATTAATAAGATTGCTGAAGAGGTTAAATTTTTAACTTTATCAGAGCAGAAGATATTGACTCCAGAAATTCAAGAAAGACAAATCAATTATCTTGATACTGAAGATTCAGGGGAATTTTATTCTTTACCTCCTATTTATACAGCTATTCTTCGAGATATTATTTATTATGGTCAATATAATTCTTTGTTTAGCACTTCAAAAAAACTTATCTTCCAGTCAGTAATATCTTCTGGGCATTTTTCAAAAGTAGACAAACTTAGTTTGAGAAAATTATACTTTGGAGCAACTAAAAAGTTGTTGGGAACTTATAGTGTTTTTCGTACTATGACAACCTCTTCTAATTACTATCATTCTCTAATTGATCAAATTCCTAGAATATATTTATTAAATCAATCTGAGTATAAAAATGAAGACATTAAATTACTGATATCTAAACCGCTCAATCAAGTAGAACAGTTTTTTTTAGATAAACTATTACCCAGTAACATTAGAACTAATTTAGTCAATCCAAAACAGTTATATCATTTAGAAAGATTGATTTTTCCTAGTATCATGAGTCGAAGGAAAGCGGGATACTTGCCGAAGTGTTATATTGATCACTTAGTATCTAAGGTAGCTCCATCAAGAAGAAGAGATAAGAGAAATCGTATTTTAATTTCACGTTCAAAAGCTCAGAGTCGTAAAGTTATTAATGAAAAAGAACTTTTAAATCTCCTGGAAGATTATGGATTTAAAAAATATTGTTTGGAAGATTTGACAATAGAAGAACAAATTGAGTTATTTTATGATGCGGAAATAGTAATTGCTCCTCATGGTGCTGGATTAGCAAATTTAATATTTTCAGATAAGATTCATGTTCTAGAATTATTTTGTGATCAAGAATTTAGACCTCATTACTATTATTTGTGTAAAAGTCTTAATCATAATTATCAATACATTTTAAATGATCGCAAAAAGATTGATAAAATTCAAAAAGGGTTTAGAGTTGATTTGTTAAAAATTAATGAATATTTAGAAAATATGGATTCTTTAAGGTAAGTTTTAGACAGTTAAAATAGTTTCTAATTCCCCCCAAATACTATGTCATACCAAGTCTCAAGGGTTACTATAGCCTTACGCAAATACATTAGGACATTTTTGTATTCATTCCTCGTTCCCTGTTCCCTTGGCAAAAATTAGGACAAAACTAGATAGACTTGGACTGTCTCACCCCCGTATTTTTACTTATTTTTAGTTCAGAAATACTTAGTTTGGG
>JBFRWG010000055.1:0-25361 GCA_051439445.1 Crocosphaera sp. | reverse complement strand
GGAGCTAAAGCGTGACCTCTTAATAAACTACCGATGGTTTTAGCGGTAATTTTCATTTGTACTAAGGGGTTAGCAGGGACAACGGTTTTGTAGAGATAACTATCAAAGGTCATCCGTTGTACATCTTTATCAGAACACATTTCCACAAACGCTTCACGAGTGGCATCTGTACGATAGAATACCCGTTGTAGGATGTCTAAGACTAGGTAAGTCATGCCATATTGCTTATCCCAACGCTGGAGATAGATTTTTAAATCATCTTCCGTGGGAATGCGTTGACCAGCGTTGCTCATTTCCACAATGGTTTCAGCACACATACGGGCTGATTTTGCCGCGAAATAGATACCTTCACCAGAAGACTTAGTAACAGTACCAGCAGCGTCTCCAACCAAGGCCACACGACCCACTACACGACGGGGACGGGGATGTTCGGGGATAGGATGAGCTTCTACTTTAATGATCTCACCACCTTCGAGTCTGCGCGCTGCACGAGTCCGTATTCCGGCCTGCAATTCTTTGATGAGAGACTTATTAACCTTCATGGTTCCCGTTCCTACGGCCACGTGGTCGTATTTGGGGAATACCCAAGCGTAGAAGTCGGGGGAAACATCTTTCCCTACATACATCTCAGCTAGGTCTTCATAATAAGCCATTTTATCCTGGGGTAAGCGGATACGCTCTTGGAAAGCGATCGCATAGTTATAATCTCCAGCATCAATAGCTTTAGCAACGCGAGAGTTAGCACCATCTGCACCGATCACTACATCTACTTGTAGGGTTTTCTTTTCTCCTACAGAGTTCCCGTTGGAATGATCCGCATAATGCAGGGTGTAAGCACCGTTTGTTGTTTTGGGAAGGTCTAATTGATAAACTGTGCCATTAATTAGGTTAGCCCCTAACCCGGCAGCGCGATCGCGTAGGAACCCGTCGAGAACTTCCCGACGACACATTCCAATATATTCGTCTTGGCGATCGAGGTTAATATCAACTTCTACGTTGGATGGGGAGATCATTTTCATCTTCCGCACCCGGCGATCGATAATTTCGGGGGGTAAATCAAATTCGCTTACCATACATAGGGGAATAGCACCCCCACAGGGTTTAGCATTATCGAGTTTGCGCTCAAATAAATATGTTTCTATGCCAGCTTTTGCTAATGTTTCTGCTGCAGAAGACCCGGCAGGTCCTGAACCGACGACAGCTACCCGTAAAACCAAAGCTATTCTCCTAATTTCCAGAAGGGATTATGGGTTGCATCGTATCATAGACGTTTCCTTTAGAGTAGGCGATCGCTTCAAATCTCCTCAACTTGAAACACTCCTTAATATTTCTGTTACATTTGTTCAAAAATAGACTGATTTCTCAACGAAAAGTGTAGGGAGTGTGGAGAGCAAAAAAAATGGAGAATGCAGAAATATAAAAATTCTCCATTCTCCATTCTAAATTCTACATTCTTAATTAGTTGCTGCTTGTGATTCATCTGCAAAGGGAACATCCACAAACCCTAACTCATATAACTGTTGATAGGATTTCTTCCCTAAATCTGTGGTGGGGTTTTGAGAACGGATGATCTGAATTAACAGAGGAACCGCCAACTCCGCTTGATCTTGCGCGCGATGAACTAAAGCTAATTGATAGGTGGCAGAATCTCGCATTTGTCCTGTTGTCAAGGCCTTTTCTCTTTGAGCATCATAGACCTTCGTATCAATTCCAGAGAAGCTATTGGCTAATTGTAGGTGAAAGTTAGATAATTGGTTAAAAACTTTACGAGCTTGTTGTAATTTAGTCACAGCAAGGTCATAGTTTTCCTCATTGATCGCTTCACTTGCATCATTCATTAGTTTTTCTCCCCCTTGTAAACTCAAGAGACTATCCGCTTGAGTCAGGGGACGGAGGTTACTGGGATCAGAGGGATCATCCGAGGGAACATCCGTTGTTTCTGCGGGGCCATCTTGGGCTACCATTTGGGCTAAAACTGATTCTGAGACAGTCATCCCTAGAACACAAGAGACAGCCATCAGGGTCGGTACACTAAGGCTAAAAAGGTTAGATTTTAACATGAGATAACTAAATAAAACAAAAAGATAGAAAGACACTATGGGCAATCTTTGAGACATCTTAACATTTGTCGGAAAAAATCACCCTCTTTATAGAAATAGGAACAAAAATTGATAGCCAAATGTCAACTATTTTCATAAATTTCATCAATGGATAATTCTTCTTGTTGAGAGGCCGCTACGGCCAAGCGATCGCAATGTTCGTTTTCTGCATGGCCAGCATGACCTTTAACCCAAATAAACTCCACTTGATGGTGTTCACATAAATCCAATAATCTTTGCCACAAATCGGGATTTTTAGCCATTTCTTTGGAATTCCGTTTCCAACTGTTTGCTTGCCATTTTTTCGCCCATCCTTTGGTTATAGCATCCACTAAATAACGGGAATCAGTATATAAATTAACATCACAGTGGGCTGTTAATGTTTCTAAGCCAATAATAGCCGCCATCATTTCCATACGGTTATTAGTCGTCAAGCGATAGCCCCCTGAGAGTTCTTTGCGGTGTTGATTATAGATTAAAACAACCCCATAACCCCCTTTTCCAGGATTACCCGAACAGGCTCCATCTGTGTAGATTTCTACTTTTTTCATAAAATTTTTAATTAGCAAATCAAGGATAAATTTAACACATTAGAGAAATTTAGAATGTAGAAACAATTAAATTGGTAGATTCTCCACTCCTCACACCTCTGTATAAACTCTTGATGATGGATCGATCTAGAAATATACGTTATCACTAAAGTAGGGTGGGCAATGCCCGCCTACAGGATCTAACTGCTATAGTTTCATTGAAAGGAGGTGATGGATCTTGGGAGGGGTGATCTACATAGGCGATCGTGAGACAGGGAAAACCCATCTAGCGATGGAGTTAACCAATAAAGCGAATAAAAAATATGTTGAGGTAACCACTTTAGATTATGACATCCTCAAAAGTTATCTCTATGATTCAAGTACAGGAACAACCAGAGCGACAGACGATGATAGTTCGATTTATAGAGAATACATGGAGGTACGAGTTCAGTTAGGAGTAGGAACATCAAAAACCATCTCCTCCGATTGGATTGATACTCCTGGAGAAATCTGGCGCAAGAGATGGCAAAATGAACATTCGGATCAATGGAAAATCTTTTTAGATTCTATTCAAGAAGTAGAAGGAGTCTTATTGATTTTACCCCCTTATCGAGAGATTATTGATCCTAAAAAAGCCAATCGAGATGATTATATTACCCGTAAACAATGGACAAATCGATTTGAGCGATGGATTCGCTTTTTTCAACAAGATTGTCCTCAAGTGCGTCATTTATTGCTCTGTCTAAATAAGGTCGATTATTGTTTAGGTAACTATGAAGATGAAGCCAAAAAAATTGCTTATGACCATAGGAATGAAAGATTAAGTTGGCAAGCAAAACACGAATATGTCTATCGACGTTATTTTACGCCATTTCATGGTCAAATTAAACGATTAAATCAAAGTTTTCGAGGCCTTTCTGTTCGTTGTTTTATTACCAGTATTTATAGTCGAGAATTATTAGAATTACCTTGGATTTATTTAGGCTCTTATTTAGGAAAAGATGTTATTGACTAAATCTATATTTTTTGACAAGAGGAGTTAAACAATGACTACTAACAATGTTTGTATTATCGGACCGAGAAGTTCAGGAAAAACCACTTATTTAGCAGCCTTACTTTATCACGAAGAACATCGAGTTAGACAGAATAAAAAAAGCTCTTATAGAGTAACAGCACAAACAGTAGAGGCCCGTGAACTCAAAGAAAAAGCAGAAACCTTATTAAAAAGGGGTCTAGGACTAGAAGCAACGAAACTAGGAGATGAAATACAAAATGTTTATGATTTACCCTTTTATTCCTTTACTATTGAACGGGAAATTAGTGGATTTGGAAAACTATTTAAGAAAGAAAAGATAGCTGAAAGATTCCAAATTACGACAAGAGATTATCCAGGAGAAGTTTTTGATGCCTTAGTTGACTCTAATCTATTAGGAGATTATCGAGAAGCCTTTGTTAAAGATTGTTTTGACGATAAAAGAGGCTGTGTAATGATGCTTCCGGCTTGGGAATCGGGGAGCGATCTTTATTATCTATCTTTGTTACAAAACTTTTTTGATTTGATGGAATCAGAAGGAAAGATCAACGATTATAAAATGGCTGTGGTCATGAGTAAATGTGAACGGGGAGAAATTTGGCCAGGAAGACATCAACCAGAATTGGATTTATTTCAACTTCATTTAAAGAAAACAACGAGATATCTTCGTCAGAAAATTGCTCAGGAAAATTTAGCTTTTTTCGCCTTATCTACCTTTGGGATAAGAGGTGATAAAGATCCTCGTCCTAATCGCATTGATTTAGTAACACAGGGAAAAGAACCTGGATCAGTTTTGCTTCAATATGGAGAAGGAATCAATGACAGGGGAAAAAGCACTGACGAACTATGGAAACCCTATAATTTGATTGAACCTTTATATTGGTTAATGACCTCTTAGTTTGAACTCACTTTATCCTTAACTGCTGATGAAAATACCTTGGTTATCTTCAAAAGAGTCTTCTGCTTCCTCTCGAAATGCTGATCTTCGTATTATTGGCGATCGGGGTTCTGGAAAAACCGCTTATTTAGCTTCTTTAGCTTATTTAACCCAATGTCCTAATCCTAATGTAAACAGTCCCATTGAGTCTATTACTCCTTTTGGAGAGAAAGACGCGAGTCAGGAATTACTTGATAATGCTCAAAATATTCTCGAAAAGGGATTAGAACTTCAAGCGACTGAACTCGATAAGAATGATCCCAATGCAGCTAATGTCAGGGTTTATGGCTTAAATATTACTCTAAAAAGTCATTTGTCAAAAAAACCTAGTTTTAAAGAGGTGAAACTTCCCATCACCTGTAAAGATTATTCAGGAGAATTTTTTTACGATTTAATTCACCATATTGGAGATCCTTACCTCGATAACTATATTGAAGATTGTCAATCCGCAGGAGGTATTTTATTCCTAATTGATGGAACAGCAAAAGCTAATGATGCTAACTATGCGCAGGGGTTAGCCAATTTTTTTAAAGCTTTAGATCATCTCGGTGATGTCTCTCAACAAAGACGTATTGCTTTTACGTTAAGTAAATGTGAGTTACCTCAATTATGGGTTAATCGTCATGATCCCAGAGAAATGATCGAAAATCTTTTCCCTAAAACCATACGTCAATTAAAAATTTGGGAAGATAAACAAGGACGAGAGGTTGACTATTTTGTTACCTCTGCTTTTGGAACATTAGGGAAGGATTATCCCGAACCCAATACCAAGATTTTACAACGAGATGAAAATGGATCATCTTGTGTCATTCGTAAACCAAAATTATGGCGACCTTTTGGTTTAGTTTCCCCTATTTATTGGTTATGTACCGGTGAACGTCACACAAGTTTAGATGAGAGTTAAGATTATGACAACCATACAAATTCATGAATTTAGCACTGGAATTTCTGTACAAGGAACCCCTGAAGATTGGTGGTCTAATCGATTTAGTGGTTATATGAACTTAACTTTACATCAGGTTCCTCCTGCGGTTCAAAATGCCATTTCTAATGGTTTATTTAAAGCAGCAGAAGGAAGCGTTAGAGAAGCACCAGAACCCGCTATTATTGGACGCGAAGTTAGGGAAAGAACGGGTGCTTGGTCCGTTATTGCAGTGATTACTGGTGCTAAAGATGAAAAAGGACGAACCATCTCGGTTTATCGTTATTTTTTAACCCAAGATATCGGTAATTTAGGACATTTATTGCATTGGTACATTACTGAAGCTAAAAAACCAGTTTTTGATCCTTTTGATGAGAAAAAACAAGGAGATTTTTATGAATATGATACGAATAAAACTAAGCAGCCAACAGATCCTCTAGCTAAACCGGAATTTCAAGACCTATTGAATACTAATAATAATATTATTATTTTTCCTTATTCTCGGAAATATGTTCAAGTTATTGTTAATGAATTAGCCTCAAGAAAAAAAGTAGATAATGAATTAACAGCTTGGGCCTATAAAGTAGAAGGATTAACCAAACCCTGGCATTTTCAAGCCATTTATCCTGCTAGTCAACAAGCACAAGAAACCATTGAAGCACAAATTAAAAAAGGAGAAAATGTAGCGAAAATTGTTGAAGGAGAATATCCTGTTAAAGCTGCTATTAAAACTTTATCTAATCAATCAGGTGTTAAATATGATTTACTCAATGAGATAGAAAAGGCCTTAAACTTATCTATTACTTATACTGATGACGCTTGGGAAAAATCTATTTTTCAACCTCTTGATATTAAAGGAGCAAAAAGTGGCTCTTTTGATACTCATTTATTTATTCGACTTTATGAATTATATGGATTGATTTTACCTCACCAATTACCTGAATTTTTAAAATGGTTAAAATTAGATGAAATAAAGAAAGAAAATAAATTTGAACAGCAACATTATCAAATTGCTTCTGAACTCAGTAGAAATATTCAAAAAGAAATAAATCAGTCACCAACTTCTTTTAAAACAATAGAATATAAAGCATTTCAGGGGATAGATTATATTATTTCTCATTTGATATTAGAACAAGGATTAAAAGAAATAGAGTTTGAACAAGAAACCAGAAAAAATTTATTACAAAATTGGTTAAAACTGGATACTGATGGATTGTGGAAAACAGTATACAAAAAATATTATCATCAACTATGGCAGGATATTGTACAAATTAGCAATAATTATATAACAGCTAGAAATGCTTTAATTGAAGCTTACAGCCAAATTCCATCTAACAATAGTTTATCCTCTGAAACTGATATCAAGAGAATGTTGAAACAAAAAATAAACCCAGATTTCAGAGAAACTTATGAATCAAAATATGGTTATGAGAAGCTACAAATTTTAGGTCAGGATAATTGGAAATCCATAACAGATGATGTTATTCAGTTAGTCTGGTTTGGGAAATCTTCAAAACACGATCAACCCAATAAGAAATATCTCCAATTAGCCCAATTTTTTCAAGAAATAGGAGAGAATCATGAAAATTCAAGAAATAATTTTTTGTCAGCTATATTTTATTATTTAGCAACTGGTGAAGTTCCCACGTCAATCTGGAAAAAATGCCATTTCTATGGACAATATACTTATAAATTAAAGCTCAATAATATACCAGAAGCACCTAGTATCAAACTAACGAGGAAGTTACTATGGTGGGAACCAATTTTATCATCTATTATTATAGCAATAATAAGATTTTATGAGTTCTGGTCTAAACCTTATCCGGCTAGAGATGAAAATGTAGACAAAAAGCGATTATTCTTAACATATATATTACTTATTTTCTTAACATTCTTATTTGCAACAATTCTCTTTGATGGTTTTAAATCTCGAACAGGTTTGATGAGTTTAGTCAACAAAGGAAAAAATTGGGTTCATAATTTGAGCGGCCCAGATTTGGAATTAACTCAAGAAGACAAAGAAAAGTATAGCAAAACAACTATTAAAGCATTGGATCAAATGGTAAGTGACTTTGTTAAATATGGAAAAACAAGAGATAAAGTTAATAAAGAGAGTCTGACTGAAGAAATAGTTAAAACAGCAATTATTCAGATAATAGAGAATTCTCATTCTAATAATCAACTTAATTTTGATAAGAAAAATGAAAAGGTACAAATATCAAAATGGGTCAAAGCAATTAAAGCATATCAAACAAGAGTTAATGGGGAAAAACCGACTTCTACTCTTGCGACAGATGGTGTTATTCAACTTAAAACAGAAGGTGTCAAACTGACAAATGACCGATTGAGATGTGACATAATCAAAAAACTCAACTTAGAATTTGATGAGACAAAAGAAAAACACTGTAATAAGTATGGAGTTGATTTAACTGTTTCACCACCAGTAAAACCAACCCCAACCCCATCACCAAACCCAACACCAACAACAACACCAACCCCATCACCAACACCAACCCCATCACCAACAGTAACAGCAGAACAATGGAAGGAAAATGTTGAATCTTTGGATAGATTATATGAGGAATTAGCGTCATATTTCCGAAGTGATACTACCAAACAAGAACAAATTAAAAATAAAATAAGTAGTCTTTTAGCTTCGGGAGAAGCATTTGACGAAAAAGAAAATAATCAAAATCAATGGATACCAGGAATTATAAAATATCAAAAGAATATTATTACCCAGGAAAAAACATATAGAGAAAGCATAGGTGAAACATGGACAAACTGGAGTGCAGATGGTGTGATTACATATAATAGAAATACTTATAAAGTATTAAAATGCGAAGTTGCAGATAATGTTCCGATTGAGTTAGCAGAACGAGATGAAATTTGTCAAATCGTTTTAGGTAGATAATAAGATAGTTTTTATTCGGTGAATATGATGTCAGGAGAAAACAATGACTAAAATACAAATTCACGAATTTAGTACAGGAATTTCTGTACAAGGAACCCCTGAAAATTGGTGGTTAAATCGATTTACAGGTTATATGAACTTAACCTTATCTCAAGTTCCTCCTGCGGTTCAAAATGCCATTTCTAATGGTTTATTTAAAGCAGCAGAAGGAAGTGTTGAACAAGGAGGAGAACCCGCTATTATTGGACGAGAAGTTAAAGAGAAAAACGATGCTTGGTCTGTCATTGCAGTAATTACTGTTGCTAAAGATGAAAAAGGACGAAACGTGCCGGTTTATCGTTATTTTTTAACTCAAAATATAGGGAATTTAGCACATTTATTGTATTGGTACATCATTGAAGCAAAAAAACCTGTTTTTGATCCGTTTGATGAGAAGAAAATAGGAGAATTTTATGAATATGATACGAATAAGTTGACAGGAGGAAATCCTTTAGCTAAACAGGAATTTCAAGATTTATTAAACAGCAAAGATGATATTATTATTGTGCCTCATAACTTAAAATGTGTTCCAATTATTGTTAATGAATTAGCCTCAAGAAAAAAAGGAGATAATCAATTAACAGCTTGGGCCTATAAAGTAGAAGGATTAACCAAACCCTTGTATTTTCAAGCCATTTATCCTGCTAGTCAAAAAGCACAAGAAACCATTGAAAAGAAAATTAAAAAAGGAGAAAATCTTGCGCCAATTGTTGAAAGAGAATATCCAATTAAAAAAGCTATTAAAACTTTATCTAATCAATCAGGTGTTAAATATGATTTTCTCAATGAGATAGAAAAAGCCTTAAACTTATCTCTTGCTTATACTGATGACACTTGGGAAAAATCTATTTTTCAACCTCTTGATATTAAAGGAGCAAAAAGTGGCTCTTTTGATACTCATTTATTTATTCGACTCTATGAATTATATGGATTAATTTTACCTCAAGAATTTCCTAACTTTCTAAAATGGTTAAAATTAGATGAAATAAAGCAAGAAAAAGATTTTGAACAGCAACATTATCAAATTGCTTCGGAACTAAGTAGAAATATTCAAAAAGAAATAAATCAGTCACCAAATTATTTTAAAACAATAGAATATAAAGCATTTCAGGGGATAGATTATATTATTTCTCATTTGATATTAGAACAAGGATTAAAAGGAATAGAGTTTGAGCAAGAAACTAGAAAGAATTTATTACAAAATTGGTTAAAACTGGATACTGATGGACTATGGCAAACAGTTTATAAACAATATTATCATCAACTCTGGGAGGATATTGAACAAATCAGCAATAATTATATAACAGCTAGAAATTCTTTAATTCAAGCTTATCGCCAAATTTCATCTAAGAATCTTTTATCGTCTGAAACTGAGATAAAAAGACTGTTAAAAACAACAATACAACAATCTAAATTAAAACCCCAAAAAAAATCAAATCAACAAGAAACTTATTACTCAAAATATGCTTATGAAAATCTACAAATTTTAGGTCAGGATAACTGGAAAGCTATAACCACAGATATTATTGAATTAATCTGGTTTGGGAAATATTCAAAACATGATCAACCCAATAAGAAATATCTGCAATTAGCCCAATTTTTTCAACAAATGGGAGAGAATGATGAAAATTCAAGAAATAATTTTTTATCAGCTATATTTTATCATTTAGCAAGTGGTGAAGTTCCCACGTCAATCTGGAAAAAATGCCATTTCTATGGACAATATACTTATAAATTAAAGCTCAATAATATACCAGAAGCACCTAGGATAAAACTCACAAGAGAGTTAGAATGGTGGGAACCAATTTTAGCTTTGATTATTCAGACATCAAACCTAGTTGATAAATTTTGGACTGAACCCTATAGAAATAGTGATGATGAAGGCTCACAAGAAGCATTATTATGGAGATATTTAATATTAATTATTATCTCAGTATTGATAGTTGATGTATTTAACTTTTCACCCACTCAAACTGTGCAAAGTGCTGTCAAAAGTTCAAGTAAAGTTTTTGTTTATGCTGTGATGAATATTGAAAAACAACTGACTAGATTAAGTAAGGAAGAAAATCAAATTTATAGTACCGTAACTATTCCTGCATTGAATAGTATAGTAATAGATATTAATGAACATGGTAAACTAAGAAACAGTCGAAAACCTTTAATTCAAAAAGCAATCACTAATATAATAACTCCTCCTGATTCAGATATAAAACTAGATTTTAATACAAAAGATCAACCCGCAGAAAGAGTAAAATGGGTTAATACAATTAAAGAGTATCAAAAAAGAGTCAATCAAACTAATCCTCCTATAAAACTTCTAGAAAATGGTGTAATTAAAACAAAAGATGCAACAGATGAACGCTTAAAATGTGAAGTAACACACCAACTACAATTAAAAGTCTATGAGTATAAAATCAATTATTGTAAGGAATATGGAGTTGATTTAACTGTTTCACTACCAACCCCATCACCAACCCCAACCAGAGAATTATCATATTGGGAAGAAACTGTTAAAGCTTTAGATGCAATGCGAAATGAATTTATTGCTAAAGGAAAAGCAAAAAGTATCACTAAAAAACAAGTAGAAACAGCAATAACTAATAATATTGCTAAAGGTTATCCTTATCAATTCATGAAAGATAATGAGGAGCAATGGGTCAATAAAATCAAGAGGTTTCAAGAAGAAAATTTAATTGATGAGTCTGGTTATATGAAACAAGATGATGGAACTTATAACCTTCTTCAATGTAAAGTAGTCGACGAATTAGCCTTAAATGATCAATATCCCAGTTGTAGAAATCAACCCCAATAATTCAAAATGACTACGATACAAATTCACGAATTTAATACAGGAATTTCTGTTAAAAAAATATTAACAGACAGGAGACATTAGTCTAACACTCCCAGGGTGGAATCGGCTGGAACTGTTCTATTAGAAAGTCAATCATGACACGAACTCTTGGTGCAACAATTCGGCGACTTGGATAAAGGAGCCAGATAGAGGCTTCTGTGATGAGTGGAAATTCTGGCAGCACTTCAACAAGAAGCCCGGACTTTAGGCTTTCCCTAGCATTCCAAAAGGACTTCATCCCAATACCCATTCCCTCCTCAAGCATTTTTCGCATTGCCTCGCCATCGTTAACGGTGTTTGAGAACGAAACGCTAATGATTTGTCCGTCTTCAAACTTCCATCTTGTTTCTCCAAGTGTGACGCATCGATGGGCTCGGAGATCCTCTGGTGTAGTAGGAACACCATATTGTTCAAGATAGTCAGGAGAAGCCACAAGCAGCCGCCTGTCAGAAGCTAGTTTACGTACCACTAATCTACTATCTGCTAAACTTGCATTTCGGATAATTAGGTCATAAGCGCCTTCAACGACATCAAGGACTTCATCAGATAGTCGCAAATCAAGCTTGACTTGTGGATAGCGAGACTGAAATTCGGCCAGGAGAGGGATAATATACATCCGTCCAAAGGAACCTGGCATTGTCATTCTCAGCAAACCTTGAGGTTCCGAACTCTTTCCCCTGACTGCGCTAAAACCTGTTTCTAATGTCTCTAAGGTTTGTTGAGCGTATGGTAAAAACAGCTCTCCATCCGTCGTCAGTGAGACTGCTCTGGTTGTTCTGTTGAATAAGCGAAATCCTAGGATTTCTTCGAGTTTAACCAAGCGTGCGCTCGCACTTGCAGGGGAAAGTGACAGGTGATGTGCTGCTGCCGTGACACCACCGAGTTCTGCAATTCTGATGAATAAGCGGAGCGATAGAATATCCATTTATTAAAAATATCCGAATTATCATTTCGCTTCAAGCCCATTTATCTTTTCAATCCGAATGATTAATATGTAGTTATCGCTTCCACGAACTGAAAGGAGACAGAATCATGAAAGCAATGGTCATAAAATCTTACGGTGAAGACGCAGAGTTTGAACTGACAGAAATCGAAAAACCTCAAGTCAAATTGGGGCATGTCCTCGTGAAGATCCTGGCATCAAGCGTAAACACGGTGGATACGATGATTCGTAAGATGGGCAAGGAGTTACCACTCTCCCCTGAGACACCCGCAATTCTGGGCATGGACTTCGCCGGAACGGTCGAGGCTGTTGGCGAGGGCGTGTCAACCTATTCAATTGGCGACGAAGTTTACGGCTGTGCGGGTGGATTAGCCGACTTACCAGGCACGTTAGCTGACTACATAGTGGCGGATGCCAACCTGATTGCCCATAAACCACAAACCTTGTCCATGCTTGAAGCCGCTGCCTTGCCTCTGGTTGCTATTACAGCTTACGAAGGCCTAACTCGTGCGGGCATAAAGCAAGGCCAGAAAGTTCTCGTACATGGAGGTTCTGGTGGCGTTGGTCATGTCGCTTTGCAACTAGCAAAACACTTTGGTGCAGAGGTCTATTCCACAGGAGGCGGTGACAAACAGTTGGCCCTAATCGAACAACTGGGTGGAATCGGCATCAACTACAAAACAGAATCAGTTGAACAGTACGTTTCCAAACATACGGAGGGGAAAGGTTTTGATTTGGTTTTCGATTCTGTTGGTGGTGCAAACATGATTAATTCATTTGAAGCAGCAGCACTTAATGGTCAAGTTGCATCAACCGTTTCGATGTGTGAGCTGGATTTGACGTTAGCTCACTTCAAAGGTCTGTCATTGCACGTCGTGTTTATGCTCATTCCGATGCTGCACAATTTCAAAAGAGAACAACACGGGGAAATCCTTCGTAGCTTAACTCAGATTGTAGACTCAGGTGGATTAAGGCCTGTACTTGATGAAGAACAGTATTCCCTTGAACAAGCCTTACAGGCACATACTCGTTTGGAAAGCCGACAAGCCATAGGCAAGGTAGTCGTTAAAAACTAATGGCCGAAATTGCTGACACAACTGAATTCATGCCAGTCAACAAAAACTACAATGGCTTGGTCCGCGTAGGGAGGTTTAGTGTTGGACTCGGTGCTACTTGAGAATTAGGCCAAGAGTCCCCTGACGCAAATGAACCGCCACATTGAAACAAAGAGGAGATACAGAATGAACTACGACAATTTCACTACTTTCAACGTCAAAACTGAAAATGCGATCGCATGGGTTACGTTTGACTATCCACCCGTCAATATTCAAGACTTGCTGATGCTGGCTGACTTAAATGTATTGGCGCAAAAGCTCGAAACGGACTGTAATATCAAGGTGGTTGTGTTTCAATCCGCCCATTCTGAGATTTTTGTAGCCCATGCCGATACGAATTTTCTTAAGGATATGTCTGCGGTCGCCGTTTCTCGTCAAGAGGTAAAATTACTCGATTTGCAGGTTGTGCTAGAGCGCATTAGCAAACTCCCTCAGGCCACTATCGCCAAAATCGAAGGTTTTGCCAGAGGGGGCGGCCATGAGTTTGCTCTTGCTTGCGATATGCGTTTTGCAGCACGGGGAAAAGCCAGATTTATGCAAATGGAAGTTGGTATGGGGATACTACCTTGCGGCGGTGGTGCATCACGTATGGCACGACAGGTGGGACTTGGTCGTGCGCTTGAGATTGTTTTGGGTGCAGAGGACTTTGATGCTGATCAAGCAGAAGCTTATGGTACGATTAACCGCGCATTAGATCCAGATGAAATCGGATCATTTGTTGATGCTTTGGCAAAACGCATTGCACTATGGCCATCTGAGTCTATTAATGCCACTAAACAGGCTGTCTATGAGTCAATCGATCTGCCCATTGAAGACGCACTGCGGGCAGAAGCTTATTGGTTGTATCAGGCAACCAGTCAAACACCAGCTCTTAAACGCTTTAAATGGGCAGATGAACAGGGTGCGCAGTTCGATATAGATAATCAACGCATTTGGCCCGATCTGCTTGTCAAGATTCAGGATATCAATCATTGACAACTCCCACCACCCGCGCTACCCATGTAGTTCATTAGTACAGCGATCGCTCCTTATAATTTAGAAATTCATAGGTAATACCTATCTAACAATTAAGTTTTGTAAATTTTTCTGACAGTCTGAGAATAACCCTATTAGAATCTGAAACGACAAGAACATAATAAGTCCATTTAAACCAGAGTCAACCGTTAGTATAAGAACAAATATGATGATGAAACCATTGATCCTCTCTCCCCGCTATCGTTTAGATGATGATATAACTTGGTTAGAAGGAGTCGATCCCTCACGACGCTATTGGTTAGCTGTCAACGGAGATAAGACCTTAACCGTTATTATTCCTGGGTTATGTGTTCCCTCCATCCAAGAATTAAAAGAAACCATTTTAAAACTGCGTTCTCTACAACCCCAGGAAAAAATGGTCATTAAGCGTACAGTTGGCAGATTAGTGATTCAATGTATAAGTAATAACTGTTATGCTATCCAGGGAAGGGTTAAAGGGGCATTAACTTGGCATTTATTTGATAAAGATTCCCTAGAAAGTTTACTACTCACTAGCCATCCAGATTGGTTTCCCTCGCAAAAAGATGTAGAATTAGGGCGTAAAGTGCTAGAAATGTCGTTTGAACAGCCAGCTTACGCAGTTTAGCGTTTTAAATTAACTAATTCTTCTAAAGACGCTAAAAGTGTTACCGTCACTGAGATAATTCTTTGGTTGTGATCCAGTAGAAACGTCCAAGCTACATTGACGCTGAATAAAGCAGTCTTCACTTTACCATTAATTTTGGCCTCGATTTCCCCAGTTTCTCTGGTTTCTACGGTTTCTTTGAGGGGATAAAGTGTCATCTGTGTCGCTTCTTGCTGTAAATAAGCGGCGATCGCCTCTGATCCCACCACAGGAGACTCAAAAGGAGGATTTAACACCCCATCAGAGGTAAATAGGTTCGCTGTCTCTTGAAAGTCTCCTCGGTTTAGGGTCTCGAAATACTGCTGTATAACAGGTTTGGTGAGGTTAATGGTTTTCACGACTTCATTCCCTTGCTTTGGCTTCACATTAAGAATTGTAACAAATTTCCTCACCTTTGGTAACATAAAATTAAGATATTAAACCTATTGCTTGATTTTATGCTATGGAACAAACCTCATTAAACGTGGTAGCGATCGCTGTTTTCCTCATGACCCTATCAGCGTTACTCAGTCCTGTGTTGAATATATCTCCTTTTATCCCGGCAGGAACCACATTAGCCATTTTAGGACTAGCGACCCTGGATAGTTTTAGTTGGGAAGGGAAGGGGTTAACCTTGTTTTTAGACCTATTTACCCCGGCGGAGGAACGTCAACGGATTATTCATCATGAAGCGGGACATTTGTTAGCAGCTTATTGTTTAGGTATTCCAGTTACTGGTTATACGTTAACTGCATGGGAAACCTTTAGACAAGGAGAAAAAGCGGGGATCGGGGGAGTTCAATTAGATTTTAGTTTATTGTCTGATGCAGAAAAAATTACTAAAAATCCTTTAATTATTGAGCGAACTTTCACCGTTTTGATGGCAGGGATCGCAGCAGAAAGAATAGTTTATGATAATGTTGAAGGAGGAGAAGAAGATAAACAAAATTTAAGAGAAATCATGAGAGTTTTAGGACTTCGCGCTGATCTTTATCAACAAAAAGAAAATTGGGCATTATTACAAGCCAAAAATTTACTCATTCGTCATCAAAAAACTTATGAAAAATTAGTAAAACTGATGGAGAAACGAGCATCAGTAGAAGAATGTCAGCAACTCATCCAGGAAACATTACTTGATACTTAGTTAATGATACCCTATTCCTATCATAATAGAGTAGATAGTAATTTAAGTGAATAATGATGAGAAATCAGTCTCCAAAAACACAGTGACAATACCTTGAAAAACGTCCTGATTCTTAGCGCAAGCAACTTTATATAAAAGGGACAAAAATCAAAGCATCTGTTATTTATTCAGACATAATTATTAACGAAATGACTGAATATGATGCTGTGTATAATTGGGATTTACCTTTAAAAGCGATTCAAGAAGTAATAGAATATCTCTCTTTCATCACTCTAGGTGGAAGAATAACAAAAGTCATCCCAAAGATAGACTCAGTAATGTCAATAGTCAACCTCATTGATTTTAGCAATAAGCCTTGGAAAACCCAAAGAAAGTTGAGGAATTGAAAATACTTTCAACCACTTTAAAATAAAATTAATTTCTACTGTGTTGATTGTGAGATGGCGATCTCCTTTTCAAGCAAAAAAGCGGTAGAATTTACCGCTTTTCTTGTACTGCCTTGCTTGGCGTTGCAAGTTTTTTGTAGTTTGCTCTCAGAATATATACTGGAAAAAAAGATATCCAAACCCTATTAATAGTGTTTTGGCAATAGTTGTGCCAACTACCCTGACTTTTGAGACGTTAGGGTAGTTTAGAAATTTTCCGTTCAACTGATGCTATTGCGGGATAAGTCTTAATCTTCTGTTTCTAAACCAAAAACACGATTAAAAGCTTTTTCAACTTTATAACCTGAGTCAATGGTTTCCAAAGGATCTTTTCTGAGTCGATGACGTAAACAGAGAACCATGGTGCGACGAATATCATCTACAGTGACCTCTGTACGCCCTTCAAAGGCTGCTAACGCTTTGGAGGCACGGTTAGTCACAATATCCCCTCGCAGCCCGTCAACGTCCAATTCTGAGCAAACTTCAGAAATTTTTACCCGTAAGTCATAATCAATATTCACCGATGGTAGTAGATTTTGTGCTTTGATTAGACTATTTTGTAACTCATCTTGTTGAGATTGATAGGTTTGAGAGAACTGCTGGGGATCTCGGTCAAATTCCGATCTTTGTTCTACAATTTGTACTCTTAGGCCAGGTTCTTTGACTGTATGAATCTCTGCGTGCATTCCAAAGCGATCGAGTAGTTGAGGCCGTAACTCCCCTTCTTCTGGGTTTCCTGAACCCACCAAGACAAAGCGAGCCGGGTGACGAATAGAAATACCTTCCCTTTCTACGGTATTCCAACCACTAGCGGCTGAGTCTAATAGTACGTCTACGAGGTGATCATCAAGAAGGTTAACCTCATCCACATAAAGAATACCTCGGTTCGCTTTAGCCAATAAACCAGGTTCAAAGGCTTTAACTCCTTCTGATAAGGCTTTTTCAATATCAATGGTGCCACAGACTCTATCCTCTGTCGCACCCAAGGGTAAATCCACCATGATCACTTTTTTATGAGCAACTGGCAACGATCCTTGTTCTTCTAGGACTTGACGAAGATCATCGCTCATTAAATCGGGATCAGAGGGATGAGAATTAAAGGGATCATTGGCAACGACTTCAATTTCTGGGAGTAAGTCGGCTAAAGCGCGGATAGTCGTTGATTTTCCTGTACCGCGATCGCCCATGATCATCACCCCGCCAATTTTTGGATCAATGACATTGAGGAGTAGGGCCAGTTTCATCTCTTCTTGGCCGACAATGGCCGTAAAGGGAAACACAACGCGATGGGTTTTTGGGGGTGCTTGTAAGGTTGCAGTCATCTATGTTATTCGATTTGTTCTTAGTATAATTTTGCTATGCGATCGCTTACCTGGTCAATCTTTCCTATTTTGCCATGAAATAGCCCTGATACTGATGATAGCGAATAACTAGACTTTGATTTTATCTCTTTTTCGCATAAGTTAGACAGAAAAATGAGATTTTCTAGAAACAATTTTGCCCTTACTTCTATATTTTTTTCTTTTCTGTATTCTCTTTGGTTCAATTGTTACATTACTTTAAAAAAATGACCATAACTGTTGATAATAGCGTAACCTCAACTATTGTAATGATGCGGATTTAACAATACTTTACTCTATGACATCCATTTACCCTCACAGCAAATCTAAGGCCCTTAAACCAGGTAGTCGTCGTCCCGCAAAAGAACTCTGTAGTGAGTGTGGATTATGTGATACTTATTACATTCATTATGTCAAAGAAGCTTGTGCTTTTCTTAATCAACAAATTGCTGACTTAGAAATGATTGCACATGGAAAAAGTCGCAATTTAGAAGATGAAAATGACTGCTATTTTGGCGTTCATCAAGAGATGATGGCAGCCCGAAAAAAAGAACCGATTCCAGGCGCACAATGGACAGGTATTGTTAGTACCATTGCCTGTGAAATGTTAGAAAAGGGGTTAGTTGAAGGGGTAGTTTGTGTGCAAAATACAAAAGAAGATCGCTTTCAACCCATGCCAGTAATCGCTACAACTTCTGAAGAGATTTTGGCAGCAAGAGTCAATAAACCAACTTTATCTCCCAACTTATCTATTCTAGAACAAATTGAAACATCGAAGTTCAAACGGCTATTAGTTATCGGAGTGGGTTGTCAAATTCAAGCGTTACGGGCGGTGGAAAAACAGTTAGGTTTAGAAAAGCTTTATGTATTAGGAACTCCCTGTGTGGATAATGTTAGCCGTGAAGGCTTACAAAAGTTTCTAGAAACTACTAGCAAGTCGCCTGATACCGTAGTTCATTATGAATTTATGCAAGATTTTCGGGTTCATTTTAAACATGAAGATGGTTCCCTGGAAAAAGTGCCTTTTTTTGGCTTAAAAACTAACAAGTTAAAGGATGTTTTTGCCCCGTCTTGTATGAGTTGTTTTGATTATGTTAACTCTCTAGCTGACTTAGTGGTTGGCTATATGGGGGCAGAGTTTGGTTGGCAATGGATCATGGTTCGTAATGAGAGGGGAAAGGAAATGTTAGCCTTAGTTGAAGACCAAATTAATACCAAACCAGTCATCTCTCAAGGCGATCGCAAACAGGCGGTTCAACAAAGTATTCCTGCTTATGATAAAGGGGTAACATTACCCATGTGGGCTGCAAAACTCATGGGGGTTGTCATTGAAAGAGTGGGACCAAAAGGGCTAGAATATGCCCGATTTTCCATCGATTCCCATTTTACTCGCAATTATTTATATGTTAAAAGACATCATCCAGAAAAGTTAGCCGCTCATGTTCCTGACTACGCAAAAAAAATTGTGTCTCAATATCAGTTACCTGATAAATAAACACAATTTTGATAAGGGTTTTATGCTTTATTTAAAACAAGATTGAGGATCATTGAAACCGCTTAAAAATGCCCTGCCTCTTTGTTCAGGGGTTCCATGATGATTCGGATGATGATAATCGTAATCTCCTGTGATCATGGCAGTCATCGCCCCTTCTTGTAAGTCTCCAGGTTCTAAGATTCCGATTTTATCCGATGCCGCAAAAAACGCCCCTGCTAAACAGTCGGCCTGCAACTCTATGACGACAAGGGGTAAATTTTTGTCGAGAATACCAAGATGTCTTTGGACAGAATGACCGTATTCATGAGCTAGGGCGAAATAACCAGCAGAATCACCGATACGATTGACTAATCGGTTCATTTGTGTCATATTCAGGTGGATGGTGTTAGATCCAGAACAATAATGGGCTAACGTTGAAGGTCCACAGGGGGTAGGTTCTACATTACGATGGGGGTAAACAATGGGATAAGAGTAACGTATCCCTAAACGCTGTAATATCCCTCCCCAAAATGTGTCCAGTCCATCACTAATAGCGGATAGGGTTGGGGGGTCCCAAGCTGCGCGCAGGGGTTGAAAGGGAAATAATCCCAAAGATAGAGAAAGAATGCCAATGGCAACCTGTTTTTTCATCTTAATTCGCTTTTTAGGCTTTTTGTTTGTCTGCTGGGTATAGGATTTACATTGGCTCTAGAAACAGTAACTTTCCCTTATAGGCCACTCTAAGCAGGAAACTTATGTTACCTTCACGACTCAAATGTAAATGCTATATCTGTAGTCAACAGTTAAGGAATTAAGCAGAGATGATTTAGCAGTAATTTCTTTAATGGTAGCTCAACAAGCAGTAAATGATTAACTTAATGAAGTAACAAATTATTTAACATTGTGAATCAAACTTCAACTTGAGAGGATGTAGTCAAACAGACTGATCTAATTGAGAAAAATCAGTTAAAGTATTAAATAAAAGCTAAGAATCACACCTGATTATCATGACATCATCCTCTCTTGCAGTTCGAGAACTCCCTTTATTCCCTCTACCTGAAGTCGTTTTATTTCCGGGTCGTCCTCTTCCTCTGCATATCTTTGAATTTCGTTATCGCATGATGATGAATACTATCTTAGAGGAAGATCGCCGTTTTGGGGTGCTGATGGTAAACCCGGTCAATGGAGAAATTTCTAAAATAGGGGCATGTGCTGAATTGCTCCGTTTTCAGCGTCTTCCTGATGACCGCATGAAAGTTTTAACCATGGGACAGCAACGGTTCCGTGTTCTAGAATATGTGCGAGAAAAACCTTATCGGGTGGGTTTGGTGGAGTGGATAGAAGATCAACCAACCACTGAAAACCTCTATCCTTTAGCTACTGAAGTAGGAGAGCTATTACAGGATGTGGTGCGTCTTTCTGCTAAGTTAACAGACCAAAAAATTGAATTACCTGATGATTTGCCCGACCTTCCTGTAGAATTATCCTATTGGGTGGCTGGTAACTTGTACGGTGTGGCCGCAGAACAGCAAGCTCTGTTAGAAATGCAAGACACCCAAGAACGCTTAAATAGAGAGGTAGAAATATTAACCTCCACTCGCAACCATTTAGCTGCACGTACTGCCCTCAAGGACGTTCTCAAATAAACAACCCCACCTTGAGACTCCCTGGGTTAAAACCACAGGGATTCTAGTCGTGTCTTAAAGACGGGATAAATCCACGTCTTCAAGACCGTTTCTAGTTACTGATCCTACAATTACCTACAAGATCAGAGAACTTACGTTCTGCGGAGTCCCATTCACCGCATCTATCAAATCAATCAATCCCATTACAAGAAAGAGCCTCTAAAGAGTTGATAGACAAGCTATTTTGAGCCTCGACTGCATTACTCGTAAACCAGTCTAGTTGATAATTGCTCACTAACCATAAGGTGCGATATGTGAGCGACTGGCACACCGGACTTGTTTAAACAGGAACGTTCTATTATACTCCCAATTATATATCTAAAAGGCTGGATTTAGATACATCGGCTTGAAACCCGTCGAGTGGCATTTCATCCATTGCTTAAAAGACAATGGTTTTCATGCTCCCGTATTATTTAGGTAAGACCGATGGGGTTTCTAATCCCTATTCTGGCCAAACTTGTAGAAGATGAGGGAATTTTAGTGAAATCAGGTTAAAGTTGCTCCATATCCTTTTCTTTGAGGGAGAGAACGGGATAACTACCATATATCTTGATAACGTTTGTATGAGTGGTGAGCTCGTTAAGGGCATCAATTATGTTGGGATTTTTATGGTTACCCTCAATATCGAGATAAAATACATATTCCCCTAGCGATCGCTTGGTGGGACGAGATTCGATGCGGCTTAGGTTAATATTTCGGCAAGCAAATACCTGTAAAGGTTTCATCAGAGAACCGGGTACATTATCAGCTACACTAAACGCGAGAGAAATACGACTTCCCACCGTTGGGGTTGGGTTTAAGGTCATTACCCAAAAACGAGTACAGTTATCGGGATAGTCGTTAATATGGTTGGCCAAAATGGGGACATGATAGAGTTTTGCAGCACGGGGGGCGGCGATCGCTCCTGATGTGGGTTCAAGGCTGATTTTTTGTAAGGCTTCTGCAGTAGAATTGGTAGGAATCAGGGCTACATTGGGGAGATGTTGCTGTAACCATCCCTGACATTGGGCTAGAGCTTGAGGGTGAGAATAGACGGTTTTGATGCCACTCAGAGAAGTCCCCCGTGAAAATAAGGCATGGATGATGGGTAAGACTAACTCTTGTTGTATTTTCAGGTGATCGAGTTGCCAGATTTTATCTAAGGTACTGGCGACGCTGCCCTCGGTGGAGTTTTCTACTGGGACTACTGCTTTTTGGGTGTCTCCTTTGGCCACAGAATTCAAGGTTTGAGCAATGCTGGGGCAAGGACACAATAAGGAGGGTTTCCCTTGGGTGTCTTCTAACCAATGGGCATAAGCGAGGGCTGCGGTTTCTGCGTTGGTACCAATGGGACCGAGATGGGCGATAGAAATGACCATAAGCGATGTTTTGAAGGGTTGAATGTTACAGATTAGGTGTTGGGTTTTAGAGGGAAAATAAAATTAAACATATTGAGTTAGAAGAATATTAAAAAAACAATCTTAAGTTAATCCATCAACTTGTTTGTGTGCAATTTTAACTATCAAGAGCAAAACCAGATACAGTGGCGACAACAATTACAATATGAGATTACCAAACCGATACAAACCCTCAAAGCCATTGAATATACACAAAGCTGGCGGACTAAATATGAACCAATTTTGCTTAAATGTGAAGATAATCAGGATTAAAAGGTTTTATCCTAATCTATTTTTTTAGGTTTTGCAGGGAAAATAGTCTGCTTTTTTTAGACTCTCCCTGCCTTCTTAATTAGAACATTAGTCCTAAAAAAATTTCAAATTACTCTCCTGTCACAGACAAACCCTCAACCCAAATACGAGGACAAACTCCTCCAGGAGTGACTTCAGCTTCTGACTCCACACAAACAATAGACTTCAATAAGGTTAAATAATCTCCCGCAACGGTAGCAGCATCAATACTGGTTCGTTTTCCTTTATTGACTAACCAACCATCAAAAGGCAAAGAAAAAGACCCTTGTAGTGAATTTACCCCTGCATGAAGGGCCTGTAAGTTGTCAATTAAAATAACATTTTCTGCCTCATTAAGATTATATTGGGGGTTACTTTCTGAGTTAGAAAACAGATGATAAAAATGAGACCCTACTGTAACCTTTGCCCCAATATTAGCGTTACCTGTGGGTTGGGTATTCATCCGTTTAGCGGTTCCTGAACTGTGTAATAAACCACTTAAAACCCCATCTTTAATTAATTCTACACGACGGGTGGGAGTCCCTTCTCCATCAAACCTTTCTGCCCCAATATTATCAGGGTGAAGGGCATCATCACAGAGAGAAAGTAAGGTAGAAGCTACTTCTTTTCCTAAAGAATCTGGGTCAGATAAACTTTGTTTATCTAGAATATTTTGGGCATTGAAAAGATTAGAAAAGGCACTAATTAAACTTAAAAATGCTTTCGGGGAAAAGACAACTGTATACTTTCCTGATACAATGGGTTGATAGTTTATATGACTAATAGTTTTCTCTGTGACTTCTTGTAAGCAACCCTCAATATCTAATGTTTCTAGTCCCCGACTTATTTTCATCGCACTGGCACCTCTAGGTTTTTTGCCTTCTTCTTCTGTGCGACTATAGAGGTAAATAACAGCATAGGAACGCGCTTCTTGTCGTAGGGAACCTTCACTGTTGAGATAGAATCTTTTAATATCTTCTTGGGATAACCCATTATAAGGAACCCCTTTAATCGCTGGATGAGCTTCTAAGAGATTTTTTTCTGCTTTAATTAAACTATCAATTAAAGTAGAAACTGGAGCAGCTTCTACCAACTCATCAGAAGTATTATCAATCGTATTTTTCGCTTCAGGACTGAAGTCTGGTGCATTTTCACTATTACCAAAAACACTGGCATCTTTTGCTGTTTCTAGGGCTAATTTTATCCCGATCTGATCTAAATCTGTGGTGGTTGTAACCCCTACGGTTCCCTTCTCATTCCAGACTCGAACAATCACACTAGAACGGTTAGAAGCTTGTACTTGTTTTGGTTCTCCACTATCAACTTCTACACTGGTTTCATCGATAGAAGAACCATAAATGTCATATTTATTAATGTTAAGTTCTTTTGCACTTGTTTGGGCATAATTGGCGATGGTTTCCGTATTCAACATTGCTATATATTTGGTTGTGTTATGGTTTCAAGTAATTGGGGATTGACTTTGCATTTTCTATTGTATCCTATAGAGCTACTTTTTGACTCAGCATTGCTCTTTTTTCTCTAATGTTAGATCCTTGAGCTATCGCTTAAAACAAACAACCCAAATAATAAAACTGGTAAATCCAATATACATAAAAACCGTAATCCAGTCTAAAAGGGTATGAGAGATCATGTTTATATAAGCAATAATTTGAACATTTATATTATTAATTATATATCAAGTTGAAAGAGTTTATTACAGGAAAATTAAAACCCATTTTGGTAACATAGGAAAAGTTTATTATATTCTTCAAAAACCTACCACCTTAATCCTTATTCAATAGAGACAAAGTTAACTAGACTAAAAATTAATTCTCCATTCTCCATTCTCCATTCTCCATTAAACAGATAGTCCTTTTAATATTCTATTTTGTTCTATTCCTTTACTCTGAATTAATACGTTAAACCCTCCTAAACCAGTGGGATTAATTAATTGATGTAGTGCATCTCTACGCTTTAAAATCTCTGCTAATTGATAGTTACCATTGGATAAGTTTGCTAGGCGATCGCCTAACCCTAATGCCATCAAAAATAAACCTTGTTGTATTAATCCTACTTTTTCTAATCCTAACAAGTTTCCTTGCTTTTCTAAGGCAGTAAAATTAACATGAGTTGTTATATCTTGCTCTCCTAAATTAACATAAGGGTTAGGGTGATGACGATGTTGATAATAACAGTTTAAAGTTCCTTGATAGCGTTGAGAATGGTAATATTTTGCAGCAGTATAACCATAATCTATAGTTATCAAATAGCCTTTTTTTATTTTTTTTGAAATAGTTCTTAACCAACTTAATGCTTGTAAATTTACTTCGGTTCGATAATTTTGTGGATATTCATCTCTGGTTAAGTCTATATCAATTAAATCAAAATAATCTAATAATTCTGGGGTAGATATTGATTCAATTACCTCTTTAAATTGATTATTATCCCAAGTAACATAAATTTCTTTTAAAACTTTATTTTCTATGGTGACTCGATGCACAGGAAAAGCATCGATTAATTCATTACTAAAAATACAACCAATAATTGAATTATCAGTTATTTCTTGCCAAGTTTTCCAACTAACATTATTAAACTCTTTTAAAT
>JBFRWG010000054.1:0-82510 GCA_051439445.1 Crocosphaera sp. | reverse complement strand
GGCTTGATGCCCTCACCCAAAGGGGGAACCGTTACCGCTGACCTCGAAACCGCCATTAACGAATTTAAAGCGGGGAAATTAGAATTTAGGGCTGACCGAAGCGGCATTGTTCATGTTATGTTTGGAAAGGCATCATTTTCCCCCGAAGACTTGCTGGCTAATCTCAAAGCCTTACAAGAAACCATTGACAGACAACGTCCCTCTGGGGCAAAAGGCCGCTACTGGCGTAGTGTGTTTGTGTCTGCTTCTATGGGACCATCGATCCAAATCGATATTAGTGCTTTACGAGACTTAAACCTCGAAGGCCAAGCCTAACAACTGAAAAATTAAACTTTGGTTTATTCCGAAGACAGCAGGGGCAAAACTTGCTTAAATGTCCTGCCGAGGTTGAAGCCTGAAGCCATAAAACCCAGAAAAATAGTTGGTAAAACCTACTGTTTTTGTGCTGGGATTCGACTTCAGCCCCGGCAAACAAGCTAGGGGTTTATTTTTTTCCCAAAATTAAGGAGGTGAGAGCAGAATGGGGAGAACCAGGGAAAATAAAGCAACGGTGATCGCTGATCTCAAGGAACTCTTGGGAGAGGCACAATTGGGCTTTGTCATTGATTACAAAGGCTTATCCGTTGCCGAAATTACAGAACTGCGCAACCGCTTACGGCCCAGTGGGGCTATCTGTAAGGTGACCAAAAACACCTTAATGGAACAGGCAATTACTGGGGATGAAGCATGGGAACCCATGACCAACTTCTTAAAAGGGTCATCGGCCTTTGTCCTCGTCAAAGATGACGTAGGTAGCGCAGTGAGGGCTTATCAGTCCTTCAAAAAAGACACCAAAAAAACCGAGTTTCGCGGGGGTGTCATGCAAGGGCAAGCCCTTAACGAAGATCAGGTTAAGGCGATCGCTGATTTACCGTCCAAAGAAGAACTCATCGGACAGGTTGCTGGAGCGATCAATTCCATCGCTACCAAGTTAGCCGTTGGAGTCAACGAAGTACCGAGTTCTTTGGGACGGGGTATCAACGACATCCCGAACTCTTTGGGTCGGGTTATGGCTGCTATGGCTGCCAGAGAAGAAGGGAATGGTTAAAAATTCGGCTGCGCTCAATTTTGAATTTGAGCAAAGTCGAGACTCTAAAACCGATTCCCCAATCGATTGATCTTGTTTGTTAAATTATCCACTTTTTTCGTTCATTTTCAAGGAGTTAAATTATGTCTGCTGCAACTGATGAAATTCTCGAAAAGCTAAAATCTTTGACCCTCTTAGAAGCTTCTGAGTTGGTAACACAAATTGAAGAAGCCTTTGGGGTCAGTGCTTCTGCCCCTGCTGGTGGCATGATGATGATGGCTCCTGGTGGGGCTGCTGGTGGTGGTGCGGCCGCTGAACCTGAAGAAGAGAAGACTGAATTTGATGTCATTCTCGAAGAGGTTCCCAGTGACAAGAAAATTGCCATTCTTAAAGTCGTTCGCGGTATCACCGGTTTAGGGCTTAAAGAAGCTAAAGATATGGTGGAATCTACGCCTAAGCCTATTAAAGAGGGTACAGGAAAAGACGACGCTGAAGAGATCAAGAAGAAACTTGAAGAGGCTGGTGCTAAGGTTAGCGTCAAATAGTCTCTTGACCTTACTCATTGGAAAACTCCCTGGTGTTAGACTAGGGAGTTTTTTTGATTATTTAATTAAGTATGGGAACTGCTATATTTTTGGCAGTTTTTATATTAACCGGAAAAATTATTTATAATAAACTTTAAGAGAATCTTAGCAGAATTCCTTACCTAAACATACTAGAAAAAGATCAACATTTTAGGCTTCGACTGTGAGATCAGCCTAACGGTAGAGATAATGCTAACCAATAAGTAAACCCGCGCCCAGATACAATAGTATAAAATAATGAAACATCCACAAGTTATTTGTATCGGTGAAATATTATTTGACTGTCTTGCTGATCAATTGGGTAAAGAATTCAATGAAGTTAGATCATGGACAGCCTATCCAGGAGGCGCGCCAGCTAATGTCGCTTGTGGTTTAATTAAATTAGGGATTTCTGCTGCTTTTATCGGTTGTATTGGAGAGGATAAACCAGGAAATGAGTTAGTTGAAATTTTGAAAAAAATGGGGGTTGATTTAATAGGAATACAACGTCATTCAACTGCCCCAACTCGACAAGTTTATGTCACTCGTTCCCAAGAAGGAGAACGTCAATTCGCTGGGTTTGGCAACATTAAAACTGAAGAATTAGCGGATACTCAATTAGGGTGTGAACAGTTAGAAGAATCTTTGTTTATTGAGGCAAGATATTTAGTGATAGGAACACTAGAACTAGCTTATGCCAAGAGTAAAAAAGCTATTTTCAGAGCTATTGAGTTTGCTAAAAGGCATGACGTAAAAGTTTTTATTGATGTTAATTGGCGGCCTGTATTTTGGCAAAATTCAGAAGTAGCTAAACCCTTAATTTTGCAAGTTTTAAATGAGGCTGATTTTATTAAATTTTCTCAAGAAGAAGCTCGCTGGTTGTTTGACACAGAAGAGCCTAGAGAAATAGTTCATAAATTTCCTAAAGTCAAGGGAGTTTTAATCACATTAGGAGAAAAAGGCTGTCATTATTACTTAGGAAACAATCAAGGAACAGTACCAGGATGTTCTGTTAATGTTATTGATACAACAGGGGCAGGAGATGGATTTGTTGCTGGCTTTTTATCCCAATGTTATCATCATGAAGACGAAATTTTAAATAACGAAGAAATCGCCAGAAAAAGCATTATTTATAGTAATGCGGTTGGAGCATTAACCACCACAAAACCAGGAGCGATCGCAGCACAACCTAGCAAAGAAGAAGTTGAAATATGGCTAAAAAAACATTAATTACTAATAATTAATAATTATGAATACTTTTGCTGAAAACAGTTCCTTTTAGCTTAGAATAGTAATAAATAATTCAACAGTTCTCAGGTGAAGCATGGCCAAAACGGTTGCTGAAGTAATGACCCAAAATCCCATCACCGTTACCACTCAAACTCCCTTATCAGATGCGGTGAAAATTTTAGCCGAAAAAAAAATTAGTGGTTTACCGGTTGTAGATGACAACGGGAAACTCTTAGGAGTTATTTCCGAAACCGACTTAATGTGGCAAGAAACCGGTGTAGAACCTCCCCCTTACATTATGATTCTAGATAGCGTCATTTATCTACAAAATCCTGCCCGTTACGATAAGGAAATTCATAAAGCCTTAGGACAAACCGTCGGGGAAGTTATGACCGATAAACCCATTAGTATAAAAGCCACACAATCTTTGAAAGAAGCAGCATATATGATGCACGAGAAGAAAATTAGACGGTTACCAGTTATCGATGAAAATAATACCAAAGTCATTGGTATTTTGACCCAAGGGGATATTATTCGCACCATGGCCCAAGAATAATTGTTACAATTTTGATCAAGAATGGTTCTCTTTTTGTCTAAATAGATAAAAAGAGCAAACAATTGAGAAAGGGATGGGAAACAATGACACAAATGACCACAAATGTCTCTAATAATGTCATCGATAACTATATTCAACGGGTGACAGAATGGAGTCAGTCGAGTCAACGAATTCCAACCACCGAGGAGTTAGAAAGTATTGCGGCGGAATTAGGCATAGAACCGGAAGAAATACAAGCAGCGCAAAAACAATCTCACGATCATTTTGTTCGGGCCCAGGGTTATATGCGGTTAAAGCATTGGGATGATGCCATTGCTGAGTTGCAAGAAGCAGTGGCCTTTAACCCCTCTAACTTAGATATGTTAGTCAGTTTGGCTTCGGCCCACATGGGAAGATGGGAAGCTTATCATCGACGAGAAGACGAAGAAAACATCCGCTTGAGAATTCGTCAATGTTTAGTGATTAAACCCGACTGCGAAGATGCACTAAATTTACTAGCAAGACTGTCTAATACCTTAAAATGGCGTAATCGTATTCTAACCGCTATTGGCGTGGGTTTAGGAGGGGTTTGTGTGGGTATTGGTGGGGTTTTTCTATTAGGGGATGGTTTACCGGGGTGGTGGCAACGAGAATCTAAACTCGAACAACTCGAACAAACGTTTATCCAAGAACTCCATGACTTACAACGGCAACAAGAAGGCTTAGAAGCCCAAATTATGGGTTCACAACGACAGAATGATGAAAGAACTCAAACCAACCTATTAAGATTACAAAGCGAGATTAATAAATTAGAAAGAGAAGTGAATCAATTAAGGCAAAAAATAACGGAAATAGAAAAAGAAAAACCCAATAAATTGACTCCTCGTTCTTCTAATAATCGAAGCATTTTGAGAGGAGTAGATTAAATCTCATTCCTGATCTATTTTTTCTGAAGATTCATAAGCATTATGACCATTTTGATGGTCATAGCGTTGGTGGTGTGTTGTATTATTTTCTGAAAGATTAACAGGTTTTTTCGCCCAAGAAAAACGACTAGGAATAGGAGTACGAGGAACAGCTTGTAATCCTTGTAGCATCTCTGATAGATGGAGTCCTTCTGGCTTGGTCTCTCTGAGTTTATGCCAGACAGAACGAGACATTAGTAGAGTCCGTTCAATAGGATTAGCTCCCAATTTTTCTAGATATTCTTCTCGCTCGTGTTGATAGTCGGCGGATACTAACTCTAAACTCTGATTGGGGAATTTTTGAACAATTTGTGCCATTTGCGCCAACATTTTCGGATAAAGCCAAGTATAAGCTGGATGAACAATTAACTGGGCTTGATGGGGTTGAGAACCATCTTTGGAAAGGGTTAATTTAAAATAGCCGATAGCCGCTTTTCGCTGCGGTTCAAAAACATAGCCTTGAGCCACTTCTTTTTGATGAAACCATTGTTGCCATTTTGAACAGAATCCCATCAAGAAACGAGTTTTAAAATCTTGTGGGTTGCGATCAAACACTTGCCTTAACAACGGTGGCATGGAAACACAATCTAACTGATACAATAAATGCGCATCTGCATTACTCACCGGCAGTAGATTCGGTAACTCTGAATTGTTCTGGGCTAGGGTTTCCAATAATTGGGAGTCTAATAACCAATAGGTTAATTGAGCTAGGGGTTGAAACCCGTTTTGACGATATAAAGCGAGAGTATTTTTTTCATTTATATTAACTTCTAAAACCCAAGTCCGTGCTTCCCAAACGTTTTCTAAACAATAGCGCAACAGTTGAGAACCGACACCTTTAGGATTCGTTAATAACTCTGGTTCTCCTTGATCACAAGCCACCCTCACCCGTTCGACGCGCCAGGTACTCCGTCCCATATTAAAAGGGGAAATGTGGATAAACCCTTTTAAGCGCTGCCCAGATGCTTGGGGTAACTGAGCCACATAGACACGAAAATGATCTTTAAGACTGTTGGGAAACCAGCTAAGAAACTTTAGCAGTCCAAACCAACGTCTTACTTGTTGCAGTTGTTCTTGAAAAGAGACTGCATTTTGAGCCGTCTGGTCTGTTTCGGTGGTAATAGCTTCCAACCAGTCAAGATCCCGATATTGGACGGGACGAATTAATACTTTGGGGCAATTATCAAAAGATTCTGTCATAGATCGCACTGGGAAGTGGGTCGCTTATTTTTTATTCTAACCATTTTTGTCCTTGCCTCGTTGCCTCAATTCAGGATATTTATCTAAGGTTTGTTGAATATTTCAGTTTTTTTTAATATTTGTTCATAAAGTTTTGTAAACTAGAGAATAACCCACTGACTATTTTTATCAACTCATGAGTACCCTTATGCCCTTGGAACGCACTTTATTGAAAGGACATATTTTGTCCATGGCCTTCGGTTTAGCAGGATTATTGCTAGTCTTGCCTCATCCTGATTTTATTGCCAGTTTACCTCCCATCGGTAAAACGGCCTTTGCCTGGTCAATGGCTGGCGGTGGGGTAATGTATATGTTGTTAGGGATGGCTGCGATCGCCCTTTATGCCTATCGTACTCTTGGAGTTTGGCATTGTTTTGGCTTTATGCTCCCCGCTTTAGCCATTTCCTTAACCAGTGAATTATTAGGAACCAGTACCGGGTTCCCCTTTGGTCACTATCGCTATTTAACGGGTTTAGGGTATAAAATTGCAGGGTTAGTTCCCTTTACTATTCCCTTATCCTGGTTTTACTTAGGATTTAGTGCCTATATTATTGCCCGCGCCGGATTAAATAATAGAATTTCTCAAAATTGGTTAAAAATGCTTGCCTCTATTGTATTAGGTGCTATTTTCTTAACTGCTTGGGATTTTGTTTTAGATCCAGCCATGAGTCAAACCACAATGCCTTTTTGGGTATGGGATCAACCAGGGGCCTTTTTTGGAATGCCTTACCAAAACTTTGCAGGATGGTTTGGCACTGGGGCAATTTTCATGACAGTTGCTACCTTAATTTGGAAAGTTAAACCGTTTCAGTTTCCTCAAACTAACCTAGGGTTACCTCTAGCTATCTATGTAAGTAATTTTGCTTTTGCAACCATCATGAGTTTAGCTGCGGGGATTTATATTCCTGTCTTGTTAGGTTTAATAGTAGGATTGATTCCAGTGTTAGTGCTGTATCGTCTGAGTCAGCAACCAACAGAAGCAAATATTTCGGAAAATCTGGTCAAAATGTCTTTTAATAATGGATAATTAAGCAATTATTCATTGAATGTTCATGGAGTGGTCTATTTTGTTGAATGATACCTTTATCGCTTTTCTTTCCCTCTGTCTGTTACTGTTTCAAGGAACAGCAACTTTCATTTTGTTGTCCCGTCTGATTAAAGGTGCGATCCGTCGCTCCCCTCTACAACCCCAATCACCCAACCCCCAAATGTTGGCGAAAGTGAGTATTGTGGTTCCTACTCTCAACGAAGTTGAACGGATTACCCCTTGTTTAGAGGGATTAGGCCAACAAAGTTATGAAGTCAGGGAAATATTAGTCGTAGACAGTCATTCTCAAGATGGAACTCAAGAACTGGTGAAAACAGCAGGACTAAAAGATCCTCGTTTTCGTCTGATGACAGATGATCCCCTACCCTCAGGATGGGTTGGCCGTCCTTGGGCCTTACATAATGGATTTTTGCACAGTTCACCTCGTAGTGAATGGGTATTAGGCATTGACGCTGATACCCAACCCCAACGGGGGTTAGTGGCTAGTTTAGTCAAAGCTGCGGAGGAAGAAGGGTATGATATGGTATCCTTGTCCCCTCAGTTTATCCTCAAAGATGCAGGGGAATGGTGGTTACAACCCGCCTTATTAATGACATTATTGTATCGTTTCGATTCGGCTGGAGTCAGAAATCAAACTCCAGATCGAGTTATGGCCAATGGTCAATGTTTCTTATCCCGTCGTCGGGTTTTAGAAGCATTGGACGGTTATAGTTGTGCAGCGAGTTCCTTTTGTGATGATGTTACTTTAGCCCGTGAAGCAGCGAAACGGGGCTTTAAGGTGGGTTTTTTGGACGGTAAGAACCTTATTCGAGTGAGGATGTATGAAGGGGTCAAAGAAACCTGGAAAGAATGGGGGCGATCGCTGGATCTTAAAGATGCTGCTTCGACTCCTCAAGTCTGGGGTGATGTCGCTTTATTATTATTGACTCAAGCTTTACCGTTATTCTTGTTGATTATTTTAGGTATTTTTTGGGTCTTCGCTGATCATTTCTTAAGTTTAGAATTGGCGATTGCTTTAAATCTTGTTTTAGTTATTATTCGCTTTGCTTTACTGTTTGCTGTCTTTCCTTCCTATTACAAAGATAAGTCTTTATTCCTTAAATCATTTTTGTTTTGGTTATCTCCTTTAGCTGATCCTTTTGCTGTTTTGAGAATCTTTTTATCCTCTTTGCAAACACCAAAACAATGGCGTGGGAGAAGTTATGATAATCAGTGATAATCATCAACCTAGATTATTTGGAATTCATCAATAAAATAGGGACTTTACTAAAAAATCAAGTTGGGGCAAAAATCAATTTAATAGTTCTTTCCCATCAGCTTTAGCTTGTTATATGAGTTGGAGAAACTTACAACCAGTTTATTTAACTCTTGATCATGAGTTAACAGTTAATCATGGTCAAATTTCTGTTTCTTCCCTATTCGGTTTAGATTATACTTCACCTAATTTATTTTTTGCCTTTGAAAGAGATTATATCCCCTATCAAGATATTGTTATCGGAAATTTACCAAGAATAGATTTAGTAACTATTGATATTAGTCAAAATAATCTTTGTTTACTCACATCTTGCACCAAGCTTAAAAAGTACACAAAACCCGATTCCAAAGGGCTGAAACCCTATTAAATTCGTTACCATTTAGGTCAAAATCGGGTTTTCAATGTCAGGTGCAAGATGTGAGTTTAAGAGGACTAGAAATTAAATTAACTGCTTTACCAGATAATACAACTTGTGGACTTTCAGATGGATTGGAATCTATCAAGGAAAAGATGATGAACTAATTTTATACTTAGAAAAAAACTTGTCTAAAAAATAGATGACAGTTAGAGATTATTTAGGGGATCAACTCGATATAGATTATTATTATAGACATCCGAGAAGTTATAAAAGACGAGCAATTTTTAGTATTGATGAACCCAGTCCAACTATACGAGGTGTTAATAGACCAATTCCTAAAACCTATCAAAAACATCCTGGTGATGTTGTCCCATTATCTTCAAACGTTCGTCCTTTAACCACTCAAGAAAGAAGTTATATTCAAACATTTCCTAATAATTTTATTTGGGAAGGTTCAAAAACAAATTTAGAACAAATGATAGGTAATGCAGTCCCTGTTAAACTAGCTGAATATGTAGCTTATACTATTCTTGATTATTTTTCTACATCAACTACAATTCAAGTTCAACAGCTATGTTTACCCATATTTTGAAATAGCCTATGAAGTGATACACTAAAGAAACATAAGTAATAGGTGTAACATAAAATATTTATGAGCAAGAAAAAATATGTTACTTTAACAATATATATCATTTTAACGATAGTAGCCGTTGTAGGCTCATGGTTTGTAAGAGGTTTCTATGATGAACTAATGCTGTATAAAGGGTATTTTCATGTAATTAATGGTACTGATAATAATAAAACCATTGAGCTAACTTTTCCCTCAGGAGAATCAAAAAATGCCAACATAAATCCTGGTAATTTGAATACTTTTGTCGTTTTCAATACAGGTGAAGGTTCCATTTCCATTAAGTCAGATGGGCAGGATCTGGGAAATGTTGGATATATCACTACCTTTAACCCTCCCATAGTAATTGTGGTTATGGATGATAAAGTAATTTTTTCGTATATATCTCTTCCTTAAATTTATAGAATAAGTTACAAAATTTTCTATTTTTCTAGGGTCTGTCTGTAAACCACTAGAATATTAAAAATGAGTTAATTTCCTCCCCTGCTCCCCTCAACTAAGATTTTTGAACTTTGCAGACACACCCTAGTTGCGGCGATCGCTTGTTAATCATGATTACGAGAGGAATCGCATGGAGAAAAACGGCTGTTAGGAGCCGTTTTAATGGAAAAATAACGTATTTGTCTACCTTTCGTTGCGATAACGACTCAAAGTACCCACAACACCTAAAACAAACAACCCATGAATGAGGTTAGGTTCAGGAATCGTCGGAACCCCTCCAGGTCCGGTTCCAGGTCCAGTTCCAGGTCCGGTTCCAGGTCCGGTTCCAGGGCCCGTTCCAGGTCCGGTTCCAGGTCCAGTTCCAGGTCCGGTTCCAGGTCCGGTTCCAGGGCCCGTTCCAGGGGTAGAGTCAGGAAACTCTGGAGGTAAGGGATTAGAGGGATCAACAAAGAGAATGTTCCCAACCACAAAAAAGGGATTTTCAAACTCATCAGGATCTTCTGGATTTACTGGAAAGAATAGGGTTTCTTCTGGATCACTATCTGGGTATTCCAAGATACTCCCAAAGTATCCTTGAGGGAAATCATTATCACTAGGCCCAAACTCAAAGGTAGGATCAGTGACTGCACCAGCACCGGGAGGGTTATTGAGATCATTAAACGCCGGAGTGACCTCACCTCCTCCAAAACTACTGCCGTCTATGAATGCTTGATCCTCAGCATCGGTATAGGACACCCCTAAACGGAAATGTCGCACCTCACCAGGGACTAGGGTGATGGGGTTTTCAAGAGCTAAATAAGCAAAATCACTGCCAGGACTACTTTGATTAACACTACGAGTAACCACAATAGGATTGAGATCGTTAGTCATCGTAAAACGTTCTATTGGTTCCAAACTATCGGGGGTTCCATCCGCACTCACTTCCCAAAGTCCCACTTCATGATCACTAGCAAAGGTCGGAACACAGTCTGGCAGATTCCCACCAAAATAGCCATTGAGATCAGCGATAAAGTTATGGGGTTCACTTGAACAGTTAGTCGTGTTGGGATTGCTCAGATAAGGATTAGGGATCATTGGGGTTGGTATTAGAGGAGCATCTGGATCAAGGGGATCTTCTCTTATTTCCCTTCTTGCATAAACCCCCAAGGCAGCGATTGTGGTAAAAACATCCTCAGAGTCAGGTCGTACAGAAAATTGATATCCTAATGTCCAGGTACTAACAGGATTATCAGATTCATCAGGATTACTATAGTCAACGGTCTGATTATTTCCATCTTGATTATTTAATTGTGTGTTGTAGCCAATGGTGGCTGCTTTGACACTAATGGCACTACTTAAAGAGAAAACAACACCCAAAGATAGGGTTGTCAACCATTTTTGTTTATACATTCCCATAAAATTATTGCTTGAAGAATTACTCTACTAAGCCGATCCTATCAACGGTTTTTTGATTCAAATCTTTCCAAAAAATTAAAAAGAAATCTCGTATTTTTTAGACACAAAATGTTCTTAAATAGACACAAAGGGTTGCTTTTTTTTAGATTTACATATTTATCGATAAAAAGATCAATAAAGATTCACTTTTGATTTTTGATTCTTTATATATCGATTAATTAGTTTTGAGTATTAATAATATTGAGTAAAAATCATTGATACTTGTTTAAACTCTGCAATCAATTATCATGAAGTTTTGTATATTATTGTTCTTCCTTTCTGCTTGTCTGCAGATTCTCTTTATTTTTAGGAAAGTATCCTCATAAAATATGCTTGATTTTGCTCTAATCTTAAGATTTTTTACCTAATTCCTTCAGACTGAAGTAACATTGTATGAACTTTGTTGACTAACTTTTGATATCACCTTTTATGTTTTCCCTGACATTTATTGTAGAGATGTTTCAGGAAACGTCTCTACAAACACTGGAAGATTATGTTACAGGAACTGATCTAAGTTAGGTACATCAACCCAAGCAGCTTTTTCACTGGATTCATGGGTTAAATCCATTAATAATTGAGAATACACCCCTTCATACAAAGATGGGGTTAAAGATTGTTTTTGATCAATGCTTTCCACCCAACGATCTAGAATACGAATAAACGGGGCTAAACGTCCATCAGTGAATACTTGGGGAAAAGCTAACCGTTTGGGTATTTCAACTTCTGTTAAGGGTTTTCCAGCTAAACCTGCTTGTAAATGAAACCCATGCACATAATCTTTTAAATTATCACTACCTAATACTAACGTACCCTTATCGCCATAGACTTCTAACCAATGTCCTCGACCATTATAAGTAACGGAACTGATGGTTAATTGTACAGGAGTCCCGTCTGTTAACTCCAACATGATTAAACAGGTATCATCTGCGTCAACGGGCTTTAATTTGCCGTTTTCGAGGGGATCTGGCCGTTCTTTGATAGCACATATCAAGTTAGCAGATAACCGTTTTACTGGACCAAATAACCAATGAATATAATCAAACGCATGGGAACCAACTGCCCCTAAAACACCGCCCCCTTTATCTTTTCTAGCATACCAATTCCAGCCTCGTTCTGGGTTGGCACGACTTGCCACTAACCAATCAATTTTAATTAGTCTGGTTTGTCCAACATACCCTTGTTGTAACTGTTCTGCTAACATTTGCCAAGCAGGAACATAACGAAACTCAAAATCTGCGGTCGCGACGACATTATTTTTTGCTGCTAAATGATACAATTCTTTGGTTTCTTGTGCAGACATGGCCATGGGTTTCTCTAACAGAAGGTGTTTCCCTGCTGATAATATTTGTTTCCCCATCTCGTAGTGTAGAAAAGGGGGAGTTGATAGAGTAACTGCGTCAAGATCGGACATAGTGAGGAGTTTGTCCAGGTTATTGAATGCGTAGGGAATATCATTGTTATCTGCGATCGCCTTTGCTTTTCCTAAGTCTCTATTGTAAACTGCCACTAACTCAGTACGAGGGTGATGCTGTAACCCTGGAATATGGATAGCTTGACCGAAACCGGTTCCCACGACTGCGACACGAATAGGAGAATTAGAACTCATGATCTTTAGATGCGATTTTTATCACTTTTATTAACATACCAGTTTGTTAGGTTCATTAGGAAGAGTTGCTTTATAATGAATAGGGTAAGTTGGTTTTACCATATAAAAGATACGGCTTAAAAGTTTTCAAAAATATATATACTATTAATGATTAATTTTAACTTAGAAGATTATTTAACCGATCCAAAATTAATCAAAACGTCCATTTATTATGCAATGTATAGTAGATTAAATGATGATCCATTATGCAATTTTTTTGAACTAAGTATTAATTGTAAAAATCAAAATAAAATAAATAACTTGGTCGAATATATACAAAATATTTATTCTTTATCAAAACCCTACATACAAGATGAATCATTTGCTTATGCTTATCCAAAAGGGGATTTTTTTATCAGAAGATGTATTTATTTACCATTTAAAGAATTTGCTGTTAGATATCATTTAGTAAATACTCTTTCCTTAGCTGTAGAAAATTCTTTTATTAAAACAAGCTTTTCTAATAGGACTCAACGTTCAAAAACTGGTTTTATTTACTTATTTGAAGAATATTATCCTAACTACAAACAATTTATAGAATGGGCTGAAAAATTAATTCTTCAAAATCAACAAGATAAGAAAATTGCTTGTGTCTTGAATGCTGACATCACTTCATTTTATGATAGTATTTCACATAATTACTTAATAGAATCAATTTTTAGTTTAACTGGAAAAGTTTTACCTCAGAAATATGAAAAACTTTTGCACGAAATTTTTCAATCTGAAGTTGAATTCTATTCAGTAGTCGACGGTTCTTTAAAATTGAAAAAAAAACAACAAGGCTTATTAACTGGTCATAGAACTGAGGGATATTTAGCTAATATATTACTTGCTCGATTAGATGATTTAATGATTAGTTATGGATTTAATTATGCAAGATATGTTGATGATATTAAAGTTATTACAAATAGTAAAGAAAAAGCAATTGAAGCTGTTAATATAATTCAGGAAGAATTACATAGAATAGGACTTAATTTAAACTCAGCAAAAACTGACATTGTCTGCAACCCTAAGTCTATAGAAGATTTATTTAGAAAAGATCATGAAATTTCTTTTTTTGATCAATTGAACACTCAAGAAATATCAGAAGAAGATGATTATATTAATATACAGAAGATTGCTTTAAAGAAAAACATTAATAAAGAAAATTCTACTAAAATCACTAACTATTTGTTTTATTTAAGTAATTTTGATGAATATGATGATGAAGTAATTATACAATTAATTTCCAAAATCCCAGAGATTATTTGTAAATACCCAAAGACTATTAAAAGAAATACCTGGAGTATTGTTAAACTTATCAATTTTGGGTTTTCTAATTTAATTATTTTTGAAGCATATAAAGCAATGAATGAAATCTTTAAGGATAAAAAAATTATGGATTATGCAAGAACAAGATTAATTCATCACTTGATTAAACCGAGAAAAAAAGATCCTCCCTACATACTTATGATGGTTAAAAATAATGATCAGTTGCGTCAAAAATTAATGACTATTTTTCAAGATTTTCTTTCTAGAAAATCAATTGACTTAAATGTTAATTCTTTATATGCATTATGGATATTATCTCATGAAGGTAATGGAAATACTTTTGATGAATTATTATTTCGGAAAAATATAGAAAACTATTTAGCTAGACCGATTTCCCACAATCTTTCTAGAGTTTTATCTTCAATACTTGGACAAAAGGATAGTTTCAATTTTTGTGATTACCTCGATTTTAAGGATTTAACTGATAATAGCGAAAGAAGTGGATTAGATGATTTCAATGATCGATACACTCTTCAGTAGTGAACTTGATAAACATTAAAATATATCGGCAATATTATTGATATTTAAAGATTTGTCTTTTTTAAGGAATATATTTAATATACTACAAGCTCTTGATCTACCAATATATCTCAATCTTCTTAGTCTAAGAGTTTCAGAAATAGGTTCTGGTTCTAATTCAATTAATAAAATTATATGATTTTCTAAACCTTGAAAATTATAAATAGTTGACCAAGTAATTACATTTTTTTGAATAAGAGTGACTGAAGAAAATTCCTTAAAAGATAAGCTAGAAATTGATGACTGTATAGATTCAAGAATATCTTTGCTAGGTCGTTTAGAAAATAAAATTGTTATATTTTTGCCGATAACTTTCTCTTCTTTCGTCATAATCAGAACTGTATCTTTGATAAGTTTAATCATTTCTTGATCCGTTGTAAAATTCTTGGTAATAACTTCTTTAAAGTTTCTTACAGGTTTTTTGACTTGATAATTCGGACTAATATACTCCTTGTAAGAATCAAAAATTTCAACAGTATTTCTGATTACTTTTTGTAAAGTATAGTTAAATGCTCTAAATATCTCTTGTATATTATTTTCATCAGTTTTTTGAGAATCATCTTTAAAAATTAAAATAGAAATGTTAAATCTGTTTTCTGAGTAGTCAGCTATTTCTCTTAAAAACTTTCCATCTAACTGCTGTGCTTCATCAATAATAATACGAATTTCATGTGCATTTTTTTGATCATGTATAATTTCTTGTACTAAATTAATTTCCTTGTTAGTAAGTATCGCTAAATAATCATTGTTTATATCAATATTAAGAGTAATCTCATGATCAAGATAATTTTTCGATTCTTGAGAATTAGTAATCAACACAACAAACTTCTTACATTTTATATCCGATATTGCTTGAAATATAGCAAGTTGAGTTTTTCCTGTTCCTGCCGGTCCTTCAATCAGAATAGGTCTATTAGCTTTATAAAAACCATCCAATATATCTTGTTGCTCTTTTGTAAGTCTAATAATAGTTTGCTGCTCATCTTCTAATTCTGCACTCAAAGACTTTCTAAATTCTATAGGAGGAGTGATTACACTTTTAATTTCTTCGACTATATTCTTGTTAAGAGGTTTATGGTTAGACTCCTTATAATGTTCATAGATTTCATTAATTTTATTTGGTAAATTGTTAAGATCATATCTAAATAACGTAATTTCTGGCTCCATAAATGGAGCAAAATTACCCTCTAAAGTATCAATATGAGGAAAACAAATTGTATAGCCACAGGTTAACCAGCGATCTTGTAAACTAGGTATTTTATTTTTTAAGAATACAGGTAATTTTTTTGAGTTAGCTAATTGTTTCTTATATGGATTTTGATAAGAAATATTATCTCCTGATTTCCATTTATCACGTTCTCCATCGTAAGAAAATTTTGTTCCTCCTTTGACTTCTATAATTAATAAACCTTTTTCTGGATGAACTAATAAAAAGTCAGTTTCTCTTTCTATTCTTGAACGATATTTGTTCTTAAAAATCCAATGTCGATCTTGAAAAATATAAAAATCATCATCAAGTTGAGCAAGCAAATTATACACTTGGGATTCTCCATATAAATTAGGATTAGAAGGAGCATCTGGGGGAAACATTTTAGCCATAATCGATATTATCCATAATTGAAAAAGAGCGATCGCAAGCCTCTAAACCCTAACTTACTCAAAAAACTGCTCATACTTATCATGACTTCCAACCCAAAACCATGTAAACTCATAACCTGTTAAAATTCCAATAGCCCGGTAATTTTGAGGAATTCTAACTGACCAAATATCCTGATTACGATTAATACATTTAAAGTGCACAGAAGGATGAAAAGGATTATTTAACCATAAACGATAAACTTTCCTTGCTGCTTGACGAACTTCTAAAGGAAGCTAATAATATTCTGACCAAAAAGAGGGTAACGTAGCAGACCTCATAGTTTATCATAGTCCATTGGTTGCCCCTTCCCTTGAGCAATTTGTTGTTTTGCCAGTCTTGCTGCTGCTATTAACTTATCTTGGGTTTTCTGAAAAGACTGATCCCATTTTAGTTCATCCTCAAGATCAGCAATGTATTCTCGTAAATGCTGAATAACACGCTCTTGTTGTCCATCAGTAAGGGATTCTACAATTTTAATAACCGTTGCAAGATTTTCTTCTGACATTATTGGACTGTTTTAACTAAAATGGTGGGCTAAGACGGACTCTTATATTCCTGTTATAACCTAAATTATAGCCGTCTAACCCACCCTACGCTATTGTAACTAAAGCTTATCTTTCACCAAAAGTATTTTAATTCTCAATTCTACATTCTACATTCTAAAATTTCCCTGACAAAACGTAAATTATCATCCAGCCCTTAAAAAAATGGGTCGCCTGGGATTCGAACCCAAGACCAATCGGTTAAAAGCCGAGTGCTCTACCGCTGAGCTAGCGACCCGTTGTGTGTTCCGCACACCGTTTACTAATATACCACCACTTTTTGGAAAATGCAAGGGGCTGTGAAAGAAGTCAGAAGTTTGAAGTCAGAAGTCAGAAGTTAAACTCGCTTTATATCTGGGTTTGAGAGAATATTGCGAAACAAAATATTAAGTGCTGGATTGTTGCAAATTAAATGATCTCATAAGAACAGAATAAATGTTGTAGGGGTCAACGGCCGTTGACCCCTACGAGAATGTGTAGTTAGACTTTAGGAAATTGGTGTTATATAACCTGTTATAACAGGTTATATAAGTTGGAGTTTCAACGCAAGATGGTCAGATGTTATTATGGGATCTCGAAGAGATCGGTTTTGTCGTGCGCTTCGACTAAAGTGAGGTCACATCGATCGCCACCAATGCTTTACAACTTGCCCCAGGTTGCAGTTCAGTCAGACTTTCTTTGGTATTAATGCCATTACGAGGCGCACTCCAGGGTTCTAAACAGACAAAATCTTTCCCTTTGACCGTCCAGAAGACAATGGTAGAATAATCTTCCGACCATTTGACGCTAATTTTTAGGTTTCTAGATGAGTCTGTAATGCTGGCAGAAGGCCCATTTAAAGGTTTCAGTGCCACATCGATTTCATCCTCATTAAAATCGAAACTGCCCTCATAAGAAACAACCTCAGTGCTACCTTTTCTTTGATAACTAGAAGCCGGAATATCTAAAGATAATTGTTCCTTATCTTGCACCAAAAAGTAAGGATGAAAACCAAAAGATAAAGGCATTACCTTATCAGATTTATTGATGTATTCTTGATGAATATTTAACGTTTTTCCGACTAATTCATAAGTAAATTTTACCTCGAATTCAAAAGGATAAACCGCCAAAGTTTCCTGATTACTCTTCAAACTTACCGTCAGTTTACAAGAATCATCCGCAGACTGTTCAACCACATCCCAAGGTAAAGTTCTAGCAAATCCATGTTGTTTTAACTTGTAAGATTTGCCATCATAAATATAAACATCATCCGGTAAATTACCACAAATCGGAAAAAGAATCGGATTCCCCCCTCTCACACTTAATTCGGGATGAGTAAAACGTTCTTCATCTAAATAGAAAACCTCTTGACCTTCAATAGACCAACGAGTAATAATTCCACCTCTTTCGGGAACAACTTCGAGACGAGACAAAGCACTTTCATCCGAGAGAATGTAAGTAACATACTGATTTTGATCGACAGAAACTGAAAAGCTCATAGTTGTCCTTCTTGACTAGAATAATCCTTGAATTAAGTAAAAAGCCAGAACTGCACTACCGAGAGGAACCGTTAAATTATCAATTCCCAGTTTAGAAAAAGCTTCTAATGTCATAGCAGCTATAGCAATCATCAAAGAAACTATGCCTACTGTCAAGACAGGTAAACCTACCCAGAGAAGAATAAGACTCGTCACCACAAAACTCACCCCCATCATAGTCAATGAACCTTCCCAACTCTTCTTAACCCCTAAGACTGTGTAGGAATGCTTGCCAAACCTTTGCCCAATAATAGCGGCCATCCCATCGCCCCAGGCCATCACTAAAATACCAATCACTAAATATTGAGGTTGTCCCGTCGACCAAAACCACTGGGACAAAACTCCAATACTAACCGCATAGAAAAATGTACCTAAGCTTTGTCTGCCAACACTATTAATACTAGGGAGAATGGGCAAAAAATAGGAAACTAGGGCGATAATACTGGCAAGAAAAGAAGCCCCCATTAATACCCATGCTGGTATTTGTAACCACCAAGCAATTAAAACCACATTACCTGAACCGATATGGACAATTTTACGGGTAAATTCCGCATCAGTTCCCCGTAAACGGTTTAAACCCTCAGCTAAGGCGATGACAACCCCCAGATAAAGAATAACCAAGCTGATAGGATACCACAGAGGTAATAAGGCGTTAAGGAACGAAGATGACTCAGATAACAAAATAGGGTCGTTTAATTCAGTCAAGTTACTCCTACAACTTACATCAATTTTCTGACATTTTGATAGACAACTTCGGCTCGCACCATGTACGACTGCATTTGTCTATAATGTTATTGGCATTTTCACTGCAGTAATAGGGCGGTGATTCCTAAACCGCACGATTTAGGTTTCTAAGTAGTCGGACATAAATAAAGTGAACTGTCTTAAGAAATGTAAATGACTGGATAACCCCTCATCCTCTGCCCCCTCTGCCCCCCTGCTTAACCAACACAAGTAATGTTTATTTTTGTCCAGGCAGTTAGGGCCACTAAGCCACTTGAGGTTCTAGTAGAGAATTTAGCTGTTGAATGCCTTTTTTCAGATGACGAGTGACAGTCATCGGACTAATGCCGATTTGTCTAGCCGCTTCTTTGCGGGGAAGTTCCTGTAAAAAGACATATTCGATCGCAGCTTTGGTTTTCTCCTCCAATTGACTCATAGCTCGTTGTAATTGTAAGCGATCTTCTTCGAGTCTTTGTTGGGCTTGATAATGTTGATCCGGCAGCGTCTCACCAAAACTGATAGAACAATCCACATTTTGGCTAATACTGGCATCTAAACTGACTAAAAGACGGTTTTGTAAAGCCAGTTGACATTCATGCCATTCGTCTAGAGGAACTTCCAACGCCTCAGCCAGTTCCCAATCTAAAGGCTGTCTTTTTAAAGTAACAGTTAATTGCTTGCGTATTTTTTTCCCTTTATTGTAAAGTTCTTGCCATCGTCTAGGAATTCTCATCACACTACCTTTATCACGAAGATAGTGCAGCATTTCTCCGCGAATATAGGGAATAGCAAAAGAGCTAAAAGCACAACCCTGTTGAGGATCAAACCGTTCAATGGCACGTATTAAACCTAAATAACCAATTTGTTCTAAATCCTCATAAGGTTCTGAACACTGTCGACTAATACGGTGGGCGACTTGACGAACTAACCCCAGATTCCTCTCCACCAGTTTATTACGTAGTTCTAAAGATGGATTACGTGCGTAAACACTTAAAAGCTCAATGGTATCTATATGTTTTTTCTGAGAGGATTGATTATATTTAGTGGTCATGATTTTACATCCAAAATGATTTTAAAATGGCAAAATAATAGGTAGGTATTCTAAGCTTGGGGGCGTATTCGCAAGAACAGCCCTAGATCAACTTTTCAAGTAAAAATTGATCAATAGCCGTGGTTTAGTTCAAAATCCCACTCAGGAATCTTGTCTATATGTCCTTATTGTCCTTCTCAGAGAAATTCCCTACTATCGGCATTACACGGAAATATTTTCAACTTCCCTGCAATCATTCTGGATAAACACTTAAATTCCCGGCCCCTCACTTTACTAATTATTACTTTTAATCCGACGTAACATCAGATATTTGACCATTTCTAGAAATTTTCGCTGATATGGATCCCTAATGGATAACATTGATTCCGTGTTCCCTATTCGGTATTCCTTATGAGCTATGGAAAAATCATATAAACGTGAGTTCGGTGTTAGGAGTTCGGAGTTCGGTGTTGGGTCTTTTGTAAGAAGAGAATCAATGTTTGAGACTCCTGATTTTGACAAATCGTCTATAAATTTCCTTATATCGAACTCAGGTTAATATCATACCATTTTCATCAACTTAGACTACAGATGTGAAGGTTGTAGGGGTCAACGGCCATTGACCCCTACGAAAATGTGTAGCTTAACTTTCGGAAATTGGTATAAGTACCTGGACAAAAATATGGCAGTTTTCAATTGGGTGTATCAATATTTCCCTATTTCCCTGTACTGGACCGTGGGAAGTGTCGGAGGGGTGGGGAGTGTGGGGGGATTATTATTGCGATCGTTAGTCTATTGATATGAAAACGGCTATAAACGCTAATATACTCACTTCCAATTTTGTTAAAAGTTTCCCCTTTGCGCTAAATTAGTAAAGAAATGTAAACAAAATCAATAATTGAGAAAACCCATGAGTGAACCTTCTAAACAACCCAGTGAAACCCCTAAACTAGAAGATCCTAAGTTTGGGTTTAACGACTATGCAGAACGTTTAAATGGTCGGGCCGCTATGATCGGCTTTTTATTAATCTTGGCCATTGAATACTTAACGGGACAAGGGTTATTGTCTTGGCTAGGATTACAGTAGTCAACTTGGTCGATAAGAAGGGCATTTTATAGGTGGGGGATTTTTAACTTAAATATCGGTAGTAATCCCCCCACGATAAACTGATCTCAGTGAAAATCTCCCAAAAAATTAATCTAATCTCCGAGCTTTCTACAGTCTATTTTGGAGCAGGTAGGATAAGCTGAAATTAGATTAGATATTCTACGGATACAACTATGATGAACATCTTATTGCCTCGTGTTCTCAGAACCCTTTACCGCAAAGAACCCATTTCTAGTTTTATTTTAGTGGTGGGAGCGGTAGATGCAGTCATGGGGGGTGTGGGTCAACGTTGGTCATTATTCTCCTTTGGCTTATTTATCGTTTCTGTTTCGGTTATTTTGCGTTGGCTACAGGTTCAAAAAGCCCAGCCTATTATGACAGAAGATAGACCTAGAGGGTATTTACCCCCTAGTTCTGCCAAAACCCCATTACCTCTACTCACCCATGACAAATCTCGTCGCTCACCAAGGTGAGGAGGTTGTCGGTTCATCACTCGATAGATAGAATATAGCCATCACAAACTAATATCCTCAATACTTAGACAAAAAGCATGGGGATGTAGTGATTACTCTGTGTCATTAGGCTAAAGATGAGCATTGAATAAGATGAACCATTCGGAGATTCCAAAGAGACAAACCCAACCGTTAGGACTGATTGTGACGGCCTTAGTCTTCATCAGTCAGGGTTGGATTACCCCTACTTATGGCCAACTCATTCGACAGCAACAACAGACCTTATCGGAGCAAAAAATTGAGGCTCCAATCACAGGACTACGGCTTAAACATCGTTTTCGGGGTCATACGACTCCCATTCGTTCCTTAGCCTTCAGTCCCAATGGAGAAACAGTGATTAGTGGGGGGGGAAGCAGTGAACCTTTTTTAAAATTTTGGTCAATTAGAGAAGGAAGAGAAGTTAGCACTCTACGGGCCCAAAGTTCAGCCATTTTAACTATGGCGGTTTCTCCGAATGGAAAAACTTTGATTACTAGCGGAGAAGATGCGGATCTGCATTTTTGGGTCTGGCCGGACAAAAATAGTAAAATCAGTTTTTTTGATCACTACAGTTATGTGTTTTCCCTGGCGGTTACCCCGGACAGTCAGTTTGTCATTACCGGTTCTTTGGGGGGTATTCGGGTTTGGAGTTTAGATCCTCCTCGTTTCCTCTATCAACTCGAAGATTTTGGCACCCCAGGTCATGCCTTGGCTATGCACCCCAACGGGTTTTTAGTGGCTAGTGGGGATGATCAAGGAAGGATAACTTTCTGGAATCTCAGGGACAGATCCATTGTATCGCGATTTTCTGCCCATTCTCAAACTATTTCTGGTTTAGCCATTACCCCTGATGAAAAAAGGATGATTACTGCTAGTCATGATGGTACGATTAAGCTTTGGGATCTCGCCAGTGGTGATTTATTAGAGACTTGGACGGGCCATATCGGAAGAGTTGAGTCCATCGCTTTGAGTCCCAATGGTAAAGTGTTGGCTAGTTCGAGTATTGATGGGGTTCGGTTATGGCGTGTAGAAACAGGGCGGTTATTGCGACACCTTAGAGATCATAATGAACAGGTGAATGTTTTAGCCTTTAGTCCCAATGGTCAATATCTGGCTTCTGGGGGCTTTGATAAGGTGGTTAATCTCTGGGAAATTCCTGAATTATTTTATCGTTGAAGATGGCACAAGAACAAAAACACCCTCAAGAAAAAGGCGATCGCCTGATTGTTAATGAGTTATTAGTGGCTGATCCTGAACCTCGCAACTTAGCAGAGTTAGCGAGGCTTCGCATTCGTTACAATAATTTTCCAGGGGCGCGGCAAATCAGTCAAGATTTAGATTTAATCTTAGAACAATGGGAGTTAACAGAAGAAGAATTGTTTGAGAAAACTCGTCAACTGCATCACAAAGGTAAGGTTTATCGTAATGGTTCTAAGGACGAACAACAAGATTGGACTTAGAATTTAGAATTTAGAATTTAGAATTTAGAATTTAGAATTTGGACAATTTTCAGATAATTGTAGGGTCTGTTTGCAAACTATTAGAATATTAAAAATAAGCTAATTTCCCCCTCTGCTCCCCTCAACTAAGATTTTTGTAACTTTGCAGACACGCCCTAGTCTCCCAAACTTACGTTATATCAATTTTTTTTACAATTTCCTAGCATTTCTGCATGGAAATTACTAGGCCTTAAGGTTACCTTAATGTAATAATCCGTTAAAATACGGTACTTTTTAGGGATAAAAAATAGCATGATTAATATTAAAGCATTGTTGTTCTCTTTTTATTGATTGTGTTTATCTAACTGTAATGATAAAGTATGAATTTAAGTCTGACCAGCTTAGGATATTGCTCAAAAAATTTATTATTAAAAAACCAAATGGAACCCTTAAAATAATTCCCAATATTAATAATAAATCAACTCAGCAATCTTATACCTTAGTATTTAATAATGGAAAAATAACCTATGGTGGAATGAACATTCCCCAAAGGGATGAGTTGGTTAAAATGCTAATAGAGAAGGTTAATCCTAAGATTAGTCCTGTTGCCATCAAAGTTGCTACAAAAAAAGCAACCGATCCCACTTCCGTGAGACAAGTTTTAAACCACCTGGTTCGCATCCGACTGTTAAGTTTGGAAGAAGTTGAAAGGTATATTCGAGGACAAGTTTTACAGATACTTGAATACCTATTACCCCATTCTGGATCGTTAGAATTCAATGATACTTTAGAATGTGATCTTTGCTTTAGCAAAGACAATGATGTCATGGAGTTGTCTAGTTTAATGGAAAGTCTCAAGGATCGTCAACAAAAATGGCAATTCCTAGCCCCTACCATTCCTTCCGCAGAGGCAATTCCTTGTATTGTAACCAAGACACTTCCCCAAATTAACGAACCGGCCGTACGTCAGCATTTAGAAAAATGGGTAGATGGGAAACGCAGCGTTATAGAGATTGCTCAAAAATTGGATAAAGATCCCTTATCTCTCGCACGTTTTTATGCTAATGGGGTGCAAATGGGTTGGATAACTTTTGATACAAAGACAGTCATTGAATATCACAACCGTCCCATTATTTTATCTGTTGATGATAGTCCCATTATCCAAGCAACCATGAAACGCATTTTAAGCGATCGCTACAATCTTTTGTTAGCTAGTAATGCAGTGGACGCTCTTAATTTACTCAATCAAAACCCAGTTTCTTTATTACTTCTTGATCTTACTCTACCTGATATTGATGGGCTAAAAATGTGTAAAACTTTAAGAAGTATTCGTAAATTTAAAAATCTTCCCATCGTTATGATCACTGCTAGAGATGGGTTAATTAACAAAATGAAGGGTCAAATTGCGGGAACTAACCGTTATTTAAGTAAACCATTTGACTCTGAAAAATTGTTAAATATTGTCAATGAATTTGTTCATACAGCCCATGCTTCTTAACCTTCCTCAAAAGGGTGTTAACTATCAGTGAAGAAGCAGAAAAATTCTAGAATCAGAATTTAGAATTATCTCTACCTGAAGTTGGAGACTTGAACCCCTTTTTTTGGTCACTAATCAAAAACGCCTATACTTCTCAATAATAGCTATGAGCACCAAATCCTATGTAATTTTTAATCTTCATGATATTCAATACGGAATAGAAGTAACTTTATTCAAAGAAATTTTTCTGTTACCTGAACTAATTCCCATTAGTGAAGCACCACTTGATATTATTGGTATCCTCAATTTAAGAGAAAAATTATTACCAGTAATGCACCTGGATTTACGAATAGGCAATACTAGAACAAGATGCCAAATATCTGACAGTATCATTGTTTTAGAGTGGCAGGATTTACAAATTGGAGTCATTGTTAATGCTGTTCATGAAGTCCAAGAAATTTCATCAGATATTATAGAAAAAGCCATAGATTATGGACGGAATAATAACATTAATCCTGCTTTTATATTGGGAATAGCAAAAAATGATGACAATGGCATTATTTTGTTGAATCCTGAAGCTTTAATCAGGCAACCCAGTGAAGTTAAAACATTATCTGAGACATCGGAAAATGCCAAAATAATTAACAATTTTTATGATATCTGTTGTCCTAATGCAACCCCCAAAGAAAGGTCGATTTTTCGTGGGCGTGCCGAACATCTACGACAACCAATCCTAGAAACAATTACAGAGAAAACAGAAGAAATTCTCTTAGCCATTATTAGTCTCAATGGTGAATACTTCGGCTTAGATTTACAGACAGTTAGAGAGTTTATTAACATTAGCGATTTAACCAAAATTCCTTGTTGCCCTCAGCATATTTTGGGCAATATAAATTTACGGGGAGAAATTGTCACGTTAGTAGATTTAAGAAGTTGCTTAAATTTACCTCTAGATTCGGCCAAAATTAACACTCAAGCAGTGGTCATTGAAGTAGATGATCTAGTGGCAGGATTACCGGTTGATCAAGTCTTTGATGTAATGTATTTACCGCAAAAAAACATTAATCCCGTCCCCATTGCTATGGAGTCTGGTAAGCATAAATATGTATTAGGAACAGCCTCTTATGCTGAAAAAATGTTCAGTATTCTTGACTTATCTAAAATTTTTCGTCAGGGGAATTTAGAAGTCAACCAAGCAGCTTAGTTTGAACCCTAATTCTAATAACTAAACTGTCCTAATCTAAGTCCATCTTTATTATTATTTAATCAGGAAATAAAACCATGAAAATTTCAACCCAAATGCGCTTATGTCTTGCCGGTGTCACAGTTACAATCATTGGTAGTGCCATGACACTAATATTGAATACGATAGCAGATAGAAATACCCATAGAATTAATGAAAGTGGTGTGGTTAGAGGAGGAACTCAACGGTTAGTTAAATTAGAATTATCAGGGGTAAAAAATGACCAATTAACACAAAAGCTAGATGCCCTTATTGATGGCTTACAAAATGGCAATAAGGAATTAGGATTACCGAAAAGTAATAATGCTAATTTTTTAGCCAAGATGGAAGATGTGAAGAAAGCTTGGATCAATATTAAAGATTTAGTGCGAAAAACACGAGAAAATCCGCAACACAAAGATGAACTTTTGAAAGCCAGTGAAACATTATTTGAGACAACTGACGCTGCAGTGAATGCGGCTGAACAAATTGTCAACAAAAATCAAAATATGTTGTTGATACTGAAATATGTTGTCATTCTAATTAACTTGTTAATCATAGCAGGGATTATTATGATTGTCCGGAATGTTACTGCATCTATGAGCAAATTTAGTGGCAATATTGCTTCATCTTCCACACAAATTGCCTCCACCGTTGAAGAACAAGAACGTGTTATTTCCCTACAAGCTAGTTCCATTAACGAAACCACAACCACCATGGATGAATTGGGGGCTGCCTCACGACAAGCAGCCGAACAAGCGATCGCTTCATCCACAGGAGCGCAAACAGCCTTAGCTTTAGTGGAAGAAGGAACCCAAGCGGTACAGCAAACCATAGAAGGGATGAATATGCTCAAAGACCAAGTGCGGCAGATAGCCGAACAAATCATGCGTCTGAGCGAACAAACCGGTCAAATTGCTGGGGTATCGGAACTGGTTGCTGATTTAGCCAACCAAACCAATATGTTAGCCCTCAACGCTGCAGTAGAAGCTGCTCGCGCCGGAGAACAGGGTAAAGGGTTTGCTGTTGTTGCAGGAGAAATTCGCAAACTGGCTGATGAAAGTAAAAACTCTGCTGATAAAATCAATAATTTGGTCATAGACATCCAAGCAGCCATGAACAGTACCGTCATGGTAACGGATCAAGGAACCAAGAAAACCGATGAAGGCATCAAGCTGACTGAAGAAACAGCAAATACCTTTGCAGGGGTAACAGATGCAGTTAACAGTGTTTTCATCAATAGCCAACAAATTTCTCTATCCGCTAAACAGCAAGCAGTTGCTGTCCAACAAGTGCTTTCTGCCATGAACGCCATTAACTTAGGGGCGCAAGAAACTTCTGTGGGTATCAACCAGGTTAAAAGCTCTACTGATCACCTTAAGGACGCAGCTAAAGAGTTACAAGCAGCCGTTTAACGGAACGATGGAGAGAAATTCGCCTAGACTCCCAAACGCCCAAACCCCCCGAACCCCCAAAGGACTATGTATATTGAAGACGACGAATTTAGAGATATTTATAAAACCGTTACTCCAGAACGTCTCCAAAAACTCGAAGATGCTCTGATTCATCTGGAAAAGCAACCTGATGATCAATCCAAATTAGACGAATTTCTACGGGAAGCTCATACCCTCAAAGGAGATTCACGGATGTTGGGGGTGGAGGAGGTGGAAACCCTCACTCACCACCTGGAATACTGCTTAATGGCGGTTAAAGAAGGCAAGAGGGTAATTACCCCTGATTTATGCGATCGCCTTTATGCAGGACTCGATGCAATGCGTGAACTTGTTCATGAAGCTGTGACAGGACAACCTGCACAAGTGGTTCTTTTTCAAGTTCTGGCCAACTTAATGGGGGCCGAAACAGACGGTAATGATCATGACGAGAGGTCCCAACCAGACACCTCTCCGGTTGCTCTAGCAACAGAGGAAGAATTTCTCGATTTACTGGTGGATGATTCTAACTCCATTACCGGACCGTTAGATGAGGATCTGCTCTTTGTTGATGAACTGCTATCCTCTGCTGATCCATTTGATGAAGATATCTTCTTTGTCGATGAACCTCTATCTCCGGAAATTAAAAAACAAGAGTCAACCATAGCTAATCAATCTCTAGAAAGTGACATCATTGATACCATCCGCATCGAATCGCAACAGCTAGATGGTTTGATGCGACAAGCAGGGGAACTCAATGTTACTAAACTGCGTATTAGTCAACGGATGACAGATGTTGAAGTCATTATGTCCTTGTGGGAAGAATGGAGTCGAGATACTTCTGTCAATTATTCGGCTTATAAACAGATGGACAAGGGGGTATTTAAGAGGAATGTCCAACAAATTCAAACCCTACACCATCGGACACAAGAACGCTTAGAGCAACTGGGAAACCTCATTAGGCGTTTAAAACATACTGCCTCGGAAGACGTAACCCAACTGGATACTCTGGCCAATAATTTGCAATCGGGTATTCAAACCCTAAGATTATTACCCCTATCCACCATTTTTAATCTCTTTCCCCGCATGATTAGAGACTTGGGGAAACAACAAGGCAAACAAATTAATTTAGTCATTGAGGGAGGTAATATCAAAGCCGATAAAAGGATTCTCGAAGAGATGAAAGATCCCCTGTTACATATTCTTCGTAATGCCATCGATCATGGCATTGAAACCCCCCAAGAACGGGAAAGTTCAGGTAAATCTCCCACTGCTACCCTTCGACTACGAGGCTATCAAACCAGTAACAGCATTGGTATTGATGTGTTAGATGATGGTCGAGGATTGAATCTTGGTAATATTAAGCGTACTGCCCTGCAACGAGGAGTCTGTAGTGAGCAAGAATTGGCTAAAATGAGTGTGGAGCAAATTCAGTCCTTGATCTTTGCCCCTGGATTTTCTACTCGCACAAAAGTCAGTGAACTTTCGGGTCGAGGAGTGGGATTAGATGTGGTTCGCACCAATGTGGAACGACTCAAAGGATCAATTGAAATCGAATCCAACCCAGGAATGGGGTGTGAGTTTCGTATTCAATTAAGTAACAATCTGGCTACGTTGCAGGTACTTCTTGCAAAAGTACAGCAAACCACTTATGCCATTCCTGTGGAATCTGTGGAAACTGCTATGCTAGTCTCTCGACAAGAGATATTGACCATTGAAGGTAGTCAAATCATTACGATTAAAGGTCAACCCGTCTCCGTTGTTTGGTTAGCTGAACTACTGGAATTACCGATTACAGTTCCTAAATCTGCTCATCAAGCCAAAACTACCACCAAAAATATTCCCTGTGTCCTTTTGAAAACAGGGAATGAACGTCTGGGTATTTTAGTTGATGGGTTGCTCGATCAACAGGATGTGGTTTTAAAACCCCAAAGCAAGTTACTCAAGCGTGTTCGCAATATTTTGGGTGCAACCATTCTTGGGGATGGAAAAGTCTGTATGGTGTTGAATCCTCAAGACTTATTCAAGTCTCTGCAAAAAAACCGCAGCACAATAGTTGCTCCGGTAGTACAAGAGGCAAACACCAAACCTAAACTCTTGCTAGTGGAAGATTCCATCATCATTCGCACTCAAATGAAACGATTATTAGAAGAGGCAGGGTATGACTTAACCATTGCGGTAGATGGCTTAGAAGGCTTCAAAAAATTGTGGGCAGGTAATTTCGATGCGGTGGTTTCTGATATAGAAATGCCCAATATGAGTGGGTTAGAACTCACCACTAAGATTCGCCAACATCGAGAGTATCAAGAATTACCAATTATTCTTGTTACCACTTTAGCCTCCGATGCTGATAAGCGTCGAGGGGCTGAAGTAGGGGCGAATGCCTACCTAACCAAAGGCGATTTCGATCAAAAAATCCTGTTCGAGACCTTGAATCGGTTGATTTAAGGGTTTGGGAGTCCAAAAGTAGAAAACACTTATTTTCTCCTTAAAAAAGACCCAACTCCGAACTCCTAACACCGAACTCAGGTTAATGGGTTTTCAGAAGTCATCTGACTTTGCTTTCCCCATTTCTCTAATTTACTATTCTCATTGAGGTACAAAAAATGTCACAATCTCCTATCAAAGTTTTCTTAGTTGAAGATTCTCCTGTTGCACTAGGAATGTTTAAAAGAATGCTGGAATCTTCTCCAGAAATTGAAGTTGTTGGTACAGCAATGGATGGAAATCAGGCTTTATCTTTAATTCCTCAAATACAACCACAAGTCATTTGTACGGATTTACAAATGCCAAATATGGATGGGTTTGAGTTAATTAAACAGATAATGGCTAAGTATCCTATTCCTGTTTTAGTAATTAGTAATGTTGTTCAATCAGATGATATTGACAATATCTTTGAAGTGTTACAATTTGGTGCTTTAGATGTTCTAGCAAAACCTCGATCTGCTTTGGGAGATAATAAAGAAAGTCTCCAACGAACACTGATCACGAAAATTAGAGTGTTAGCTACTAAAAAAGTTTTTAGTAAACCTTTGGCTTAACAGGATCAGGGGAACCAGAGGAGGAAATTAACTCCTTTTAAATTACTTTAACAAACATAAGATACACTCCTAATGTAATGTGTAGGTTGGGTTGAACGAGAGTGAAACCCAACACAATGTTTAATGATTGTAACGACATTAATCAGGTACTTTAACACCTTACCCTAAAACAACTAAACTAACAGCATCTTGATAAATTTCTTCTAACTCTAATACAAGTTTTGGTTTCAGACTGTGTGCAATTTTACGCTTCATCCCAATCCTAAACGCTTGTATCTCAACCTGCCATTGTTTACATGATAGACAAGATTAAATTTCACCTGGACGAAAATGCCAATAAGGCGATCGCTGATGGTTTAAGAGGCAGAAAAATTAATGTGACAACGACGTTAATAACACCTCATAGTAGAAACGCTTCTTCTGCGTTAGTATTGCCTTTTAGTTTAGTCCAAATCTTGTTGCGCAGTTCGTCTATTTTTTGTAACCCTGCTTGGGTAAACTTCTCGACGCTGGTTTCAAGAAATTTCGTAAACGCTAAAGTTACAATTACAGTGGTTGTAATAGGTTCCATGCCATCAATAACATAAACGGTTATGACTTAATGATAATTATTGAATGCGTTATGATGCAATCTTAGTAAAGGTGGGCAATACCCACCCTTAAAAATGTAGAAAATTTTCAGATAATCGTAGTGGACAAGATTGGACTTAGGAGATGGAGGAAAATATAGAATGAAATTAATTCTCCATTCTCCATTCTCCATTCCCCATTCCCCATTCTCCCTTCTTCATTCTGCTAAATGGGTTTCTACCATTGCCACTAAATAGTTAACCCAATGATTGGCAGCATCAGGACATTCTGACTCAACCATCACCCGCAATAAAGGTTCTGTCCCCGAAGCGCGAACCAAGACACGGCCAGTATTTCCCATACTTTCTTGTGCTTGTTTAATCGCTTTTTGTAAGGGTTGACAGTCTTGCCAATAACGCAACCTTTCCCTATCTTGGAGACGAACATTACGTAAGATTTGCGGATAGGTCTCAAAACTATTATCAACTAACTCTGCGAGAGAGACACCAGACTCATGCACCAATGCAGCTAACTGTAAGGCAGTTTGCACACCATCTCCTGAGACTCCATAATGATGACAGATGATGTGTCCTGACTGTTCACCCCCAAGCATAGCTCCGGTTTCCCACATTTGTGCTTGAACATAGCGATCGCCGACGGAGGTACGCACGAATTTACCCCCTAAAGCCTCCCAAGCTCGTTCAAACCCCAAATTTGCCATAACAGTGCCTATCAAGAGGTTACTGGGCAATTCTCCCCGTTCTAAGAGGCTTTTTCCCCAGAGGTAGAGGATATAATCCCCATCCACCACTCGACCCTTACTATCCACGGCCATGACTCGATCGGCATCCCCATCAAAAGCAAACCCCATGTCTGCTTGATGTTCTTGGATCGCTGCTTGTAAGAGAGCGAGATGGGTGGAACCGCAGTTAACATTAATGCGATCGCCGTTTGCGGTTTCGTGTAAACAAATAACTTCGGCCCCTAAAGCTTTAAACATAGCTGGTGCCACATTAACCGAAGCACCCCAGGCTAAATCTAAAACAATTTTCATCCCCTGACAACTGAAGGAGGGAGGTAAACTTTGTTGTAAAAATTGACAATAGGTATTAATTAAATGGGGTTGGTATAAGGTTGTCCCCCAAGTGGTTGTTTCATCTGGAGACACTAACAAATGACCCCTTAACCCTTCTTCTATCTCTTGTGCTAGGGTTGAGGATAATTTAGTACCATCGTTGTTAAAGAATTTAATTCCGTTGTCTTCTGGGGGGTTATGACTGGCAGAAATCATGATCCCGGCCATTGCTTCACTGTTGCGGGTTGAATAAGCAACGCAGGGAGTAGGACATAACCCTAACTGCCAGACTTCTAACCCCGCAGAGGTCAATCCTGCGGCCATGGCCATGGCTAACATATCACTGGAGTTACGGGAGTCTTGACCAATGATAACGGGCCCGAGGTTGGTTGCTTTTGATTTTAAGACTTGTCCTGCCCAAAAACCCAATTGTAGGGTAAAGGGGGCGGTTAATAAGTCTCCTGCTTTACCACGAATACCATCGGTTCCAAATAAGGGACGATTAGGGAGATCGGGTAATATACCCAAGAAACTACTATTAAGATTAGTCGTTCGACTATTTAAACGGCCATTGCCGTTAGGAGATAGAGAGATAACCATTAATTCACTTCCTCACAACTTACTCACCTTTACAGGATATAACTTTCTTAGGAGTATACGTAAAATTTAACCTATAGGTTTTTTAAACGTTGAAAGCTATCATAATGTTCCAAAAAAATAGAGGCGGTTGCTTCACTTCTATCGTTCATAGATAATAAAGTGTAAAACATTTTGTGAGGATACCTATGGAACTGATTCAACTATTAACCGAAAATCTGGGCGTGGAACAGTCTCAAGCGATGGGAGGGGCTGGACTTATTTTCCAGTTAGCCAAAGAAAAATTAGGAGCGGATGATTTTTCTCAAGTGGCTCAATATGTTCCTCAAATTAATGATATGTTACAACAAGTTCCAGAAACAGGAGGCCTTTTAGGGGCTTTAGGGGGACTCGCTTCAGCTATGGGTGGAGATGCAGGAGATAGTATGGGAGATATCATGAGTTTAGCGAGTGGTTTCTCTAAACTAGGCTTAGATAGTGGCATGATTGTTAAATTTATTCCCCTAATTTTATCCTTTGTTCAAAGTCAGGGAGGAGATGGGGTGAAAAGTATCTTAGAAAAGGTCTTAACCTCTCAGACTTCCTAATGAGGTGACTTCTTGAATGGGACCGAAAACCGTTAAGATTGATTACATAAGCAATTGAAGCAACCTATAGGTCTGCTGAATAGGAGAACCCATTAATTACAATGCTCGATACTCAATCAATTTTAGACAAATTACGGCCCGTTCAAGATCCCGAACTACAAAAGAGTTTAGTCGACCTGAATATGATTCGTAACGTGGCGGTAGACGGTGGTAACGTCAGTTTTACCCTGGTTTTGACCACACCGGCCTGTCCGTTACGAGAGTTTATTGTAGAAGATTGTAAAAAAGCGGTTCAAACTTTGCCAGGGGTAGAAAATATAGAAGTCGAAGTTACCGCAGAAACCCCCCAACAAAAAGCCCTACCTAACCAGCAGTCAGTGGCAGGAACAAAAAACATTATTGCTGTTTCTAGTGGTAAAGGAGGTGTGGGAAAAAGTACGGTTGCGGTTAATGTTGCCGTTGCTTTAGCCCAAAACGGTGCGAAAGTCGGTTTACTGGATGCTGATATCTATGGACCGAATGCCCCCACTATGTTGGGACTGGAACAGACGGAGGTGCAAGTCGAGAAAAATGAAGCAGGAGACATTCTCCAACCGGCTTTTAACTATGGGGTCAAAATGGTATCGATGGGATTTTTAATCGATCCCGATCAACCGGTGATCTGGCGCGGACCAATGCTCAACGGCATCATCCGTCAATTCCTCTATCAAGTCAACTGGGGTGAGTTAGATTATTTGGTGGTGGATATGCCCCCAGGAACAGGAGATGCTCAATTAACCCTAGCACAAGGCGTTCCTATGGCCGGTGCGGTCATTGTGACTACCCCCCAAACCGTATCTCTACTAGATGCTCGTCGTGGCTTAAAAATGTTTGAACAGTTGGGAGTCAATGTCTTAGGGATTGTAGAGAATATGAGCTATTTTATCCCCCCAGATGCACCAGAACGTACCTATGACCTTTTTGGCTCTGGAGGAGGGGAAAAAGCTTCTAAGGAGTTACAAGTGCCTCTATTGGGCTGTATCCCCTTGGAAATCGCCCTCAGAGAAGGGGGAGATAAGGGGGTTCCCATTGTTATGTCGGCCCCAGACTCAGCCTCCGCTCAAGCTTTAATGGCGATCGCTCGAAATATTGCTGCTAAAGTGTCTGTGGCGGCCTTAGCTTAATAGTTGAGGATTCACCTGAGCAATAGCTAGGGGAGGGGAGGAGAAACAACCCAATTTTAATGTTAAGATTATTGTCTTTTACTTGACTTGAACTTTAATATGGTCAGCTAGAGCGACATTGCTATTTCTGTGAGGCGTTTCCCCCAATATGATGTTACGATCAAGCAAATACCATTATCGAAGTAGTCGCAAACGGACTGTTCCTCGGTGGTTATCTTCTCTATCTCAAGTCGACTGGTTATTAATGATCTTGGTGATGGGGTTAACTGTTTTAGGGGGCTTAATGATTCGTAGCACAGAACTTCACGAAACCAATGTGACTTGGTGGCAACATTGGGTTTTTGGTGGATTGGGGGTGGCGATCGCTTTATTTTTTGCCCGCTTTCGCTATGAAAATTTATTACAGTGGCACTGGATCACCTACGCTATCACTAACCTATCCTTAATTGCGGTCATTGGCATTGGAGTAGCGGCCAATGGGGCCCAAAGTTGGATCGAAATTGGTGGGTTTAATATTCAGCCCTCAGAATTTGCTAAAGTTGGCCTCATTATTACCCTGGCCGCATTATTACACGAACAAGATGGTCAGACAATCCCCTCTGTCTTACGCATTTTAGGAGTGACGGCAGTTCCTTGGGTGTTGATTATGTTGCAACCCGACTTAGGAACAGGTTTAGTCTTTGGGGCGATTACTCTGGGGATGCTCTACTGGGCCAATATGTCCCCAGGTTGGTTGATTTTAATGATTTCCCCGATCGTTTCGGCTATTTTATTCAATGTACTATTTCCTGGGTGGATTGTTTGGGCCATCGTCATGGGATTAATTGCCTGGTTTACCCTACCGTTACGTTTTGTTTCTACCATCGCTGTCATGGGCATCAATTTTGCGGCCGGGAAGTTGAGTAGTATGTTCTGGGAACTTCTCAAAGATTATCAAAAGGATCGTTTAACCCTATTTTTAGAACCTGAAAAAAATCCCTTGGGTGGGGGTTATCAATTGATTCAATCTCGCATTGCTATTGGTTCGGGTGAATTATGGGGACGGGGTCTTTTTGAAGGAACACAAACTCAATTGAATTTTATCCCTGAACAGCATACAGATTTTATTTTTTCTGCTGTAGGCGAAGAGTTTGGTTTTATTGGTTCTATTGCTGTTTTAATCGCCTTTTGGTTGATTTGTTTTCGCTTAGTTATGATTGCTTGTCAAGCTAAAGAAAATTTTGGTTCTTTGTTAGCGATCGGGATGTTATCCATGATTGCTTTTCAGGTAATTGTTAATATTTGTATGACCGTGGGATTAGCCCCTATTACAGGGATTCCTTTACCTTGGTTGAGTTATGGACGCTCGGCTTTATTGACCAATTTTATTGCATTAGGTTTAGTAGAATCTGTGGCGAATTATCGACCGAAAAAACGATTTTAGACCAGTTTTTTATGGTTTTCAAAGATGAATAGAAGAAGACCTCCTCAAAAAACAAATGTAATGAATCGATCGTTAAACTGTGGAATAATTACAGGAGGCATTTTTGGTCTATTTTTAGGATTAATTATGTTTGTGATTTTTGGGTTTGTCGGAACAGGTTCTGGTGATACCCATCATACTCCCTTACTGTTAGTTGTTTGTTTAATTCAAGGGGCGATCGTGGGAATATTAATAGGAGGTACTTTGGGTTTAATTCTAGGTGTTATTACTAAAATGCTACAATAATAATCTCATGGTTATCTGAACTGTCTATCATTTTGATTTATGCTTTATCTTAAAGATGTTATGTATCATCCTCCTGCGACAGTTGACCCTATTTTAAAAGCGACTAATTTAGAATTAAAGTCTCAAGAATTAGGTCTTGTTGTCGGTCCTAGTGGTTCGGGTAAAACAACCTTATTAGAAATTTTAGCAGGTTTAGCCCAACAAACTAAAGGTAAGATTTTTTGGGGGGAAAAAGAATTAACTTTTCTTGAATTACAACAATTATGTGGCCTGGTTTTTCAGTTCCCTGAACGACATTTTTGTGGCAGCAATATTCTAGAAGAATTACGCTTAGGTCATCCAGAAATTACCACAGAACATATTAGAAATGCTTTGGAAGAAGTGGGGTTAAAAGATATTCCTCTCCAGACTTCTCCCCACCGTTTAAGCGGAGGACAACAAAGACGTTTAGCATTAGCAGTTCAATTGATTCGTCAACCGAATTTATTATTATTAGATGAACCCACGGCCGGTTTAGATTGGTCTATGCGTCAACAGTTGGCAAAATTATTATCTAAATTAAAACAACATTGGACTTTATTAATTGTTTCCCACGATCCCGATGAATTATTGGCAATATCTGATCGTTGTTGGAAGATTAATCAGGGAGAGTTAATGTTAGTGAACAAAATGGAAAAAATTGTTTAGCAAGTAAGGTTCTACCAACAAAACCCACCGTTTTGAATGGTGAGTTTTGGTTGACTTGACGGGGTTTTTAAAGTGGCAAATGTGATTCGCTATACAGCCCCTTCACTTGGATTGGAGTGACAATTATGTTATGTCTAGAAAAGTTGCTTCAGGCAAGTCCAATAAAATCTGAACTATAAAGTGGACTAAACGTTGTGTCTTCAAACACGGCAATCCAATCGCCGTCAGTGGTTTCAAGCACTGTATCTTGGGCGCTACTGCCAATACCAGAAACAGAAGTCGTGGAATATCTATAATCACTAGCACTACCATTGACAACTAATTTATCAAATCCTTGGGCAAAATCCTCAATAATGGCATAGCCATTTCCTTGATAATAGGTTTCATAAGCGTCTCCAAGCACAAAATAATCAGAACCACTACCTCCCCAGAGACGATCATATTCACCACTTCCTGCTCCGTAGTAATCGGGATCGACTCCGACAAGAATATCATTGCCTCCCCATCCATTCAGGATATCACTACCACGATTACCCTCTAAATAATTACGTCCTTGACCTGGAGGGACTAACCAAAATGCGTTCCTTGTCGGTCCAACTTCATCGTTTCCATGAGAACCATAGTCTTGAGTATCGAAATCACTGGTCGTAAAACGACCTCTGGTATATTTCCACCATGCCATGTCTTGAGACTCCTTTTTTGAAATTTAATTAATGTTAAGATCAGTGTGTTTTCTTCACTGCCTTATTTTTTTCTAGATATGAAACTTATTTTTTATGCACTTTCGGGATTTTTTCAAAAAAGGTTCTTTTTGAGTAACACTTGCAGCATGGGTATTTCAAGAGATTATTTTCTAATCTCAAGGGGACGAGAATTCTCTTTTAATTCAATCCAACCCACATCTTTTAAACGATGAATTAAATTAGAAATCGTTACCCCTAACTCTGCTGCAATTTGATACAATTCTGTCCATTGTTGTAAATTCCGTTTTTGACACACTTCTTCTAATTTAAACTGAGGCATTAATAAACAACTTGCAAAATATTGTGCTTGCCATTCAATACCACTTAAGTTAACTTCATTACGACATAATAAAGGGTCAATTTTAATAGATTGTTTATCTATTAATTGACAATTTTCTATCACATTTTGATTAATATGTAAGACCCAATGACCAATTTCATGAGCAATGGTGGACTCCCCAAAACCTCCTCTTAATTCTGGAATTAATTCATTAATTTCGATTAGTTTATCTAGGGGAAAAATTCGCGCTGCAATGATTCCTTGTTCATCATTAGGAATGGTATCCCAAACCACATCTAAACCCAAAAATTCCGCTACTCGACTCGCATCTATGGGAAATTTTAACTGATAGTTAGGATTCTTGGCTATCTGCTGTAAAATTTCAGTGGCTTGTTTTTCGATTCTTTTCTTAGGAATAAAACGAAATGGTTTAAAAATTTGCATTTTTAGCCCCCCTTATCTTCTTTAATCGCTTGCTTAAATATTTTCTCGGCAAATTTAGGATTTTCTTTCATTCTCCTGAATAAAGTGGGCATAGTTTTATAGTGTTGTCGCAAAAAGTCCTCATTGTCTTCGGGTAGCTTACCGGCTAAAAAAATTAACTCCTCTGCTTCTAAGTCTAAGTAAGCTGCTAACTCTCTAATAATGTCTTCTTTGGGGGAATATTTAGCTCTATCGTTCTCTAACTTGGATAAATAGGTGAAATCTATCCCTAGCTTCTCTGCTAACTCTCTTTGACTGTATCCCTTGTCTTTTCGCCTTTGACGTATTAATTGACCAAAACTTTGACTCACGGTTTCTCCTTGGATAAATTTTTTGTAAATGGGACTTGACTAAAAAGTCAATATTAGTTTACCATAGCAGTGTTGATTTTTAAATCAACATAAACAGATGATCCAGTAAGTTTTGGGAAACCGTCTGGTTTAGGTTGCCCAATTTCTCAGCATTTTATATCACCAATAGGAGGAAAATTTACATTATGACACAAGAGACATTAACAGAAACGAAAGAGCAAATTTTACGTAATTTTACTCAATTTTTAAACAAATATGAGACAGAAGAGTCTAATGTTATTACGAAAGAGGAGGAATTAGAAAAAGAAAAGAATAAAGAGTTATTAGAGAAAGCAGCGGAATATACTGTTAATAATATTGTTAATAGTATGGCTTCTTTACAATTAGAATTTGGACAAATTATCAACAATTTGTCAGGCAATTTAACGACAGAATCTACTAAATTAGATGAACTCAAAAAAGCAATTATGGTTAAACAAGAGCAACTAGAAAAGTTACGTCAAGTGCGGTTAGTTGCTGATGCGTTTTATATTTTACGACAGGAACATCAAGAGAAATTAAGACGCTTAGAAGAAACGAATAATGAACAAAAAGAATCCTTAGAAAAGGAACAAGAAAAAAATAGAAATGGTTGGGAAAATGAGCAACAAGAATTTACCGTTAGAATAGAAGAAGAAAGTGAATTAATTAATAAACAGAGAGAACAAGAAACAGCTAACTTTCAGTATGAGACAGAAAAATCAAGAAAGATAGAACAAGATGAATACCAAGAGAAAAAGCGACAGCAAGAAAGAGAATTACAACTGCTAAATACAGCCAAAGATAAAGCTTGGAAAGAACGAGAAACGATCATAAATCAACAAGGTAAAGAATTTGAAGAAAATAAGAAAAAAATAGAAGAATTAGAAACTAAGATAAAAGAAGAGTATAATAAAGCCAAAGGAGAAGCCATTAAAAGTGCTGAGAAAGACGCAAAAGTCAAAGTTGATTTAATTGAAAAAGAATGGGAATTAAGCAAACAAGGTTATGAGTTGAAGATTCAATCTTTAGAAACAAAAATAACTCAAAATAATGAACAAGTTTCCGAGTTAACTAACCAATTACAAAATACAACGACTCAGGCACAAAACTTAGCTTTAAGAGCATTTCAAGGCAATAACTAAAAGAATAGTCAATTATTAAATTAGGTAAGAATTATGACTCAAAAAATAAATTCTAAAAGCACCAAAGCTCAAATTTTAGAAGCTTATGACGAATTAATGCAAGAAAAATCAGCATTAGAAAAGCAGGTTAAACAACTAGCACAAAAATCAACTGTTACCACAACGGTAACTCAAGAAAATAAACCCGATACATCTACAAATAAAAAAGTTATCAAACCTCAATCTCAACCTCAAATGACTAATAATAACATCACAGTAACTATTGAAAACTTAGAGAAACTACAAAGTAATTTTGGTAGTGCAGTTAGCCATTTATCAGAACAATTAATCACCGAAGCTTCCCTATTAGCAGAACTCAATAAAATTGCTAATGAAGAATTAGAACAACTGCAAGAATTACATGAAATAGAAACCATTGAAGATGATACATTATCTAATTTAATTGAGGAGTATCAAAATAGTGCAAAGACCAATGAAGAAGCATACAGTCAACAACAAGAAACCTTAGCGAAAGAACTTGAAGAATTACAAAAAAATTGGCACAAAGAGAAACTAAATTATAACCGAGAAATTCGGGAAAGGGATCAAGAATATTTGACCAATAAAAAGAGAGATGAAGAACAATATATTTATAATTTAGAATTAGAAAGACAGTTAGATCAAGAACAATATGAAGTCCAAACAGAAAGTTTGTATCAAGAATTAAAAGAATCAAAAGAAACCCAAGAAAAGCAATGGAATGAACGAGAAGAGACGATTACGAAACAGGAAAAAGAACAGGAAGAAGCTAAAGGGAAAGTGAAAAAATTAGAAGAAGAATTAGAAAGTAAAATCAAACAAGGTAAAGAAGAAGGTAAAGGAATAGGGAACTATCAAGCTAAAATCAAATCAGACTTAAGAATTAAAGAAATTGATGGAGAAAAACAGAACTATGAATTAAGAATTGCGGCTTTAGAAGAAACCATAAAAAATCAAGAAATGCGTCGTCAAAGTTTATCTCAACAACTAGAAGCATCCCTGAAACAAGTACAAGATTTAGCAGTTAAAGCGATCGAAGGAACATCAAATCGAAATTCTTTTGAAGCGATGAAAGAAATAGCAATGGAACAGGCAAAAAATCAACAAAAAAGTAAATAAAATGTAGGGTAGACTAATATCTCAAAAATTCTACTCTAAACAAGATAAGAAAACTTTGTAGGGGCATAATAATATTATGCCCAGAATTTCTGTTAAACCCAAAGTGAGTTTTGGGTTTAATACGATTAAACCCCTACGATATATCGGTTTTATTGGGAGGCGATCGCTGGTTGGTTATCGTCTTAAAATAGATCAACCGTAACACAAGTAGGATGCTTGTGTTAAAGTGTTTATGACTTCAATGTAAACGCTGTAGGTTGTTTAAAAGAACGAATGTCTCAATCGAAACATAGGCTTTGGCATCTTTCCCATGAAATTCTTGAACTGGAAAATCTCATTGATCAGATACAAACCTCTGAAGATTTCACTGAAGATGAGAAGGAAACTAAAGTGAATCAATTGTTTTCTGATTGGCTTAATGCAGATACAAAATTTGAGGAGAAAGCTGAAAAAATTGCCCATTATATTAAATATTTAGAAACCCTTACAGAAGCTCGTAAAAATGAAGCTAAGAGGATTAAAACTTTAGCAGATATTAGTGAAAAACAAGGAAATAACTTAAAAGAATATTTAATTAAAGAAATGCAACGGGTTAGGAAGACCAAAATTGAAGGGGTAACTTGTAAACTATCTATGAGAAAAAAGCAACCTCGCATCTGTTTAAATGTCAATCCTGATGAGTTGCCTGATGAATTTAAACGAGTTAAAGTTGAGCCGAATTTAACAGAAATTAGAAAAGCTTTAAAGGCCAATGAAAGTCTTGATTTTGCTTTTCTCAGTGATGATGAAGATTATAGTTTAATCATCAAATAACCCTGAGTTTTAGAAATCATCTCATTTATCGAAAATAATTGGGTCTAAAAAATAATCACCTCCAAATCTCACCACATCTGTACAGGGAAGTCCAGTGGTTTGTTGAACCTTTTCGATGGCTTTTTGGGCTTCTTTTTCCTCTAGATGAAAGGTATTGAGGGCGATCGCTTTAACCTTAACCTTATCCTTTGCACCGGCAACGTTAGCCACCTGTTCATAGAGTTCAATCACCTCTGGTAATGGGGGGATGGCAACCTGTGGGGCGTTGTGGATCTGGGTTTGTCCAGCACGATGGACTAGAATTAAGGCGGTGGGTTGAGTACCTCTAATCAGGGGAAGGGTTGCCGTTGAACCGGGATGGAGCAAAGATCCTTGACCTTCTACCCAGAGGACATCATGATTATTTCCTGCCTCTAATACCATTGTTTCTACTGCTCCGGCGGCAAAGTCAACCCTAACTGCATCTAAGGGGAGACCATCTCCAGAAATCATGATCCCCCCTTGTCCGGTTCCTAAAAATTTGGATTTAATGTTTCGTTTGGTGGCTGCATGATGACATTCTAAACTGGTGGACATCTTACCCACAGACATATCTGTTCCCACCGTTAAAATGCGCTGACAGGATAGGGATCTTGCTTTAGCTAAAGCGATCCCTAACCCTGATGGTTCTTGACGAATATCCCAGATCCATTGTTGCGGTTGTAATCTCTCAAAATAGCTTGCTAAAGGGGTATGTAACCCATTAACAACGGATAAACCACTCTTAACCCCTTGTTTGACTTCTTCTAGCCAAGCATCGGGTAAAATCCCCCCTGAAGGGGCAATCCCAATTAATAAGACATCTGGTTTGTAAGCTAAGGCTGCCTCTACATTAGCAACGATGGGGATATCTTTGGGAATACCGGCAACTTCTTTTAAAGATTGTCCCGCAAATTGTGTATCAATCACAGCAGCGATCGCAGCTTGTCCGTAGCGTAAGTAAGCTAATCCTGTTTTTCCATGAGTGCCTTTAATTCCTTCATGGAGTAAAATAGCGACGCGATGCTTGGCTGTCAAATACACAATAGTTCACTCCTTACCCAATGTTAGAGATAAATTTCTAATTTTCTCTTAATTTCATTCTATTCGTTTTTAACTATATACTCGAAAATATTAATGTTTTTTTTATTCCAAAATCCTTGTTTTCCTCTTAATTATTAAGGTTCATAAGCTCACTCCTTCTCGTCGAATATTATTTAATAAATGCGTTTGCTGACTGTAAAAATCTTCTTCAGAAATAGGAAATACTGAGAGAATTTGATTATATTTAAGATTAAGTTTATTTTTTATACCAATTTCAAAAACTTAGACTACAGATATAAATGTTGTCGGGGTCAACGGCCGTTGACCCCTACGAGAATGTGTAGTCAGACTTTAGGAAATTGATATTATAAGTAGTCCGACATAAATAAAGCGAACTGTCTGAAGAAATGTAAATGACTGGATAAACCCTCCTCCTCATAATATCAATATCAGAATCTTCTGTTTTAAATGTTCTCTCAAAAGAATCGCGAAGTTGAGACTAATAGTATTATGCGCTTTGGTTTCTCCTACCATTGCATAGATTTTTCCATCAATATATTCCTGTTTGATCTCACTATTCTCTTCTAATTCTAGATATTTTTCTAGGGATAAATAATCATTAGATTTTATAGGAATCATGGTTTATTTTTGGAAATTAATTGACAATAAAATCAAGGGTCCCAACAAATATTTATAAACGATATTTTACTCCTAACCCTGGTAAGTTATTTAACATTAATTTTCCTTCTTCTACTTTAACCCCATTAAAGGGATCATCAATTAAGTTTAAATGACTATCTAAGTCTAAATAATTAGCATAGGGAGCTAAATGAGACATAGCAGTATTAGCTAAACTACTATCAGAATAACATCCATACATAATCTGTAATTTACAAGCTTTTGCTATGGAAATCATTCTCATTACCTCAGTTAATCCTCCTGCTTTCATTAGTTTAATATTAATCCCATGAATAAAGGGAGACAGTTTAATAATATCTTCACTATTAAAACAACTTTCATCAACAAAAATAGGTAAAGGCGATCGCTCATACAACTGGGATAAGTTACCTTCATCTCCCACATTTAAAGGTTGTTCTATATAAGTCACATTTTGTTTTGCTAACCAGTCACTCATATCAATAGCATCTTTTAATGTCCATCCTCCATTAGCATCAACTGTTAAAGGAAGATGAGGGGTTTCTTTCCGAATCGCTAAAATCATCTCCTTATCTGCTTCTATTCCATCAGGAGAACCTAACTTAATTTTTAATAGTTTAACGTCTATAAAATTAAGCCAGTTTTTCACTCTTTCTATGGCTTTTTCTGGAGAACTAATACCAATGGTAACTGAAATAGGAACCAGGCGATCGCAGTTTAATCCCCACAGTTTCCATAGGGGTAAATTAACCTTTTTTCCTAACCAATCATATAACGCTGTATCAATAGCTGCACGAAGAGATGACGTTACATTATTTTCTAATAAAACTGTTTCTATTCCTTGTCTTTCTAACGGGCTAAATTTTTCCAAAATTGGACTAATTTGTGCTAATTCTTTTTGTAATATTTCTGCATTAGTTTTCTTCCCTTTAGTCACAGAAAAATGCGAAGCTTCTCCCCATCCTTCTATATTTTCTGATTCTATCTTTACCCATAAATTCGTGTTTTTTGCTGTGGTTCCTCGACTAATGGTTAAGGGAAACCGTTTATGAACAGTAAAGGGTTGAAAGGTAAGACGCATAGACATAAATTTTTATCAAAAAAAAGAGGGTGGGACTGACCCACCTTATTTAATTATCTAGTTTTTCACTTCTACCATTTCGATGATTCTTTCATCAATATCTTTCACTAAAAAGTTGATAGGTTTTCTCCGACGAACCTTATATTTTAAGCGTCTGGACTCAACTCTCAATAAAATATCTTCTAAACATTCATGGTCAAAACAAACATGACGTTGACGGTTTTTCTCTCCATAACTTGCACCTCCAATAATATGAAGTTGGGTATTTTTTTTCAGTTGATACCACAGTCCATCTCTGCTTCCTAAGTTACTGGTAGCGGTTGCGGTGGGGGTTGCTGTCATATAAAAAGGGTCAATCCCTGCGGTTCCGAGGGTTTGTTCATAATTGTAATAATAATGCAGAGGAACGTCAGCCACATTCAACTGCAATAAACCCTCGTAAAATTGTCGCGCCACCTCCATATCTGATACCATGATGGTATAGACCTTGGGCGCACTGGTGAGAAACATCCACATAGCCAAGCCATAAGCAGCTAATAACATCACCATGATGCCTTGGGTGGAAAAAACGCTATCAATGGGCAAAAATGCTCCTAAATAGTTTAATTTTAGGGTAAGATGTGTCACTATAGTCATAGATTAAGGATGAGAACGATCTTAATTCGTTCTACTTTACTACAGGTTAAGCTTTTTTCAAAAAATGACAACAGATAAAATATCAGATGTCAAGGTTTATTCCTTAATTTTATCTAATTATTAACGAAAATGGTAGTCATATAGCAATCAGTAATGATATGTCAGAAGTGAGAACCTATTAGGACTAGGAAAAAAATTTAGCTTTATTTGCTCTAACATAAAATTACGATTAACTTCAAATGTTCTACCGATAAGTTCAATATACTGTTTAAATTCGTTAAATAAATTATGATTGTTTATAGCTTTCTCTTAACAAAAAACGGGTAAAACTTTAGGACTGGAATTAAACAGGCGATCGCTAAGTACCTGGACAAAAATAAACGTTACTTGTGTTGGTTAAGCAGGAAGCAGAGGAAGCAGAGGAGGAGGGGTTATGCAGTCATTTACGTTTCTTAAGACAGTTCGCTTTATTTATGTCCGACTACTTACATTTTCAGAACTGTTACTGTTGCGCAACAGTTGAACACATCATCCTGAGACCTTGAGAATTAAAAACCTAGCACGCTTAGTTAATCAGGCGATCGCACTAATTTTCAGAACTGTTACTGTAGCGCAATAGTTAAAACAGCAATGACTCCATTTTCAGAGTAAAATTCACTTCACCCTTAGTAAAAGGTGATCATTGGATTTTCAGAACTCTATTGATTCTAAATTTATAACCTGTCATAACCTGTTATGTAATTCTTTTTTATCTCTAGCACTAGCGATCGCACTAATTTTCAGAACTGTTACTGTAGCGCAATAGTTAAAACAGCAATGACTCCATTTTCAGAGTCAAACTCGCTTCACCCTTAGTAAAAGGTGATCATTGGATTTTCAGAACTCTATCTTAAATGTTGCTCATTGGACTCCCGTTACACCGACGTAGTAGCTTAACGGGATGAGTGTCAAGAACCGTTGCATTACTCAACTCTAAGAATTTCTTCTTTGAACTGTAAATGTTGTTCAATAATAGAGCGATTGCGCCAAACAGGACGCATTTTACCCTGTTGATATAAAAATAACTGATCCCCAACATGGGGTGAGTTGGGTTGTGTGGCGTTACCATAAACCATTAATGTCTTTGCTTCAATAGGATCGGAAAATTCCACCGCTAGAATAAAACTGTCCCCAAAAGTAACTTGAAACTTCTCATCTTGAGTCGCTTGTATATTCAACACTTGAAAACTCCCTAACTTTCCAGGGCCTCCTCTAGCTGGTAAATCTTTTTCTCCCATCCGCATTCTCACCACCTCACCCCAAGGAACATCTAGCGATCCATATAATAGTTTAACCTGAGCCGCAATGCCTTCTAATACAGCAATAGCAGTATTAACATCTGCTAAACCTGTAGGGGTTTCTAAAGGATCTTCTGGGTTCCACGGTTTCGAGAAGAGTCCCTGTGACTCTAGAGTTGTCGCCCACAACATAAAGAGAACGGCACCTCTGCTATCAGGGTTAGTTTGACGGTCCCATTCTTCTAGAACTTCTGCTGCTTCTATTCCAATCGGGTTAGCTAAAGCTTTAGTAGTGGAAATGAGAATATCTAAGAGGCGATCGGTAATTAATAATTTTGAGGAAAACTTATGGTTAATGACCTCGTCTAAACTGAGTTTTTCTGATTCCATTAAGAGTTGAATGGAACGCTGCGATCGCAGAATATCTGAAACTTTTCCCAAGTTTTGAGGAGCAAAATAACTAGGGAAATCTTCTGCTTTTAAGCTAGGGGGGTTCGTGCTAGTCCAAGGGGGATCATTGGTATTTTGTAACCAACCATTTTCGGGATTAATAACACGGGGTAATTCTTGGTATGTATGGTAATTTTTCCACAAAGTTTGTGAGGTATTTCCTGCCATAATACCAGTCCAGTTTTCCCAGTTTCCCTGAGAACGAATGGGAATTAATCCATTAAAAAGATACATAATTTCCCCTTTTTTGTCTGCATAGAGAATATTAAATAAGGGGAGTTGTAATTTTTTTACACTAGTTTCAAATTCTGTTAAATTTTTTGCCTGTCCCATGTTCCACAATTGTTCTAAAGCTTGCGAACGGTCTAATCCTACAACTTTTAAAGCATAAGCAACATCTTTTTTTTGTTCAATAATAACTCCATGAATTGATTTTTTGATACCGATTTGTAATTCTGTATAACCACCATTTTTTTGCTTTATTTTAATTCGCTCTATCTCTTGCTTTAAGATTCTTTCTTCTTGATCGAACAGATAATTTTCCCCTTGTAATTGTATTTTATAAATATCGGCTCCATCAATGGGATTAACCGTAAAAGTCCACCCCAAGTTATCATTAAAAGCAATGGATAATACTGGCATTCCCACTAAGGTTGCACCATATAAATTCATGTTAGGACTGTTTAAATGAGCTTCATACCAAAGATAGAAATCTGACCAAGGTAAATGAGGATTAGCTAATAAAATAGAATGGTTACTCAGAGATTTTTTAGGAGCGATCGCCCAAGCATTTGAACCCGCTTCTGAGGGAAGATTTTTTAATGCTTTAATAGTTTGAGGATTGGTTAAAAAGTTAAAATAAATTACTCGTTGAAAATGGGCTAAAATATCGCTTCCTGTAATAGGTAAAACCACTTTCAAAGCTGGTTCAATCTCATCAGGGTGTTTCGCAATATACTGATTAATTCCTTGGGCAAAACTATCTAAATAGTCTTGCATTTCTGTACTTTGTTCTTGATACCACTCCTTAGCTCTTTTGGGAATACCCATTGTCCTAACATATTGATCAGACTCTAAATAATCAATTCCCCAATATTCAGAAGCTTTTCCCCTTGCTTGTCCATATAATTTCAAAATTAAATTACCATGACTCTTAGTTTGTGACCATCCAAATGATTGAAACAAACTTTTATTATCTGTAGCATAAATATGAGGAACCCCCCACTTATCCCATAAAATTTCTGATGGATTTTGGCTCCAACTTGGAATGTTAAACATTAATGATATTCCTAAAATTGTACTGAGTAAAATTGCCGTAAATTTAATCGTTATTAATTTAGTTTTCTTAGCTTTCTTTTGTTTTGACATAAAACTTTCTGGGCAGTGGAAAATCAATAATGAATACAAAAAATAAATGCTATATTCCCAAAGATTCTACTTTTTCAATCAGATTTACTATTATGCGCCCATACCTGAATACTGTTTTAATCCTTTTCTCCATAACCAACGATTGAGCATAAAAAAGATAATAATCCAACTTAACATAATTAAAAATCCCAGAGTTATATTCAAGGAATGATCTATAAATAAAGAAGCAGGGAAATAGACAGTGTAAGGAAAAGGTGTTAACAAAACAATCTCTCTAACAAAAGAAGGAAAAACATCTAAAGGTGCTGTTATGCCTGATAAAAATATATCAAATAAAAACCAAAATTGTTGAAGAGAACTTGCTCTTTCTATCCAAAAACAAAACATGGACAAAGTGTATTGAATAATGAACCTTAAAGTAAAAGATAAAACAATAGCCATTAATCCTAAAATACTATAACTTGCATCAGGAACCCAAATGGCTTGAGGATACAAAATAAAAAACAAAAACGTCAATAAAATAGCAATAGGGAAACGAGTCATTTTCTCCGCAATATGTCGAGAGACATGATACCAAACAGGATCAAGAGGGTAGAGTAACTTAAAAGATAGTTTACCTTCAATCACCTCTCTTTCAAAGTCCCAAATAACCCAAACATTCGTAAACTGACGCACTTGAAACACACAAAAGAAATAACGAGCAAACTCAGTTGAACTCAAAGGAAAATCTCCCCCTTGAGCCGCTTTGATCCAAACCCCCATTAAAATAATCGGGAGGGAACCCGAAAGCACCCAAAAAAAGATTTCTGCTCGATACTCTAACATATGAGCATAATAAACAGACAAGAAAGACACAACCTTTTTAGTCAACCATCTCATAAGCTGTATTAATGGGATATGGGGAATAGGGGGTAAAACGTTAATTGAGCGGATAATTTTCCACAAATATGAATTCTATCAGCAAAAATGGGTATTTTAAGGATATCGCAAACAATCTTCTCGTGTCTTTAAGGGGGCCTTTCAGTAGAAGCAACTGTAAGGAGGGGGTATCTTTCATGATATAGCACTACGCAAAAACGTGTTTGACATTCACAAATGGCGAAACCCAGATACTAGCTACTTTTGACTTTTGCCTTTTCCATGAGTGCCTTTCGCGTAGCGGTATATCTCTCCCGATTCTTGCAACTGCTGCTTATGTCTTTGAAGTCGTGGCCCTCATCAATAGGGATATTATTATCAAATTTCTAGATTAGGCTTAGGTTTATGTCACAATCAGTTACCTCTCAATCAAAGCACATTCTTTTAGATAAATTTTTAACAGCAGTTCAAGAAAAAGCACGAAACAGTCATGACTCTAATCATAATCATACTTTAAGTCCGGAACTTTTCTCTGACCTCGAAGAATTACCACAACTTCTAAATGATGTAATTTTTGAATTAAAAACGAAAAAGATAAATATTTCTAATGCAAGAGTGATTGCTGCAACTGCTTGTGAATTATTATAATTTTATACCCTTCATCATGTTTATCAAAAAGGAGAAGAACAAAATTTAAAGCAAGTTATTAAACTCTTAGGATTTTTAATCATTGGTGCTATTAAAACACCAATCATACAAGAGGATAGATCCATCAAATTAGAAGTAAATGAAAATAGTAATTCACAAAAATCTGCTTTAGTGTCTCCTGGCATTTCTTCTAATAATAAAGACTTCACTCTTTTTAATCATCCTGAAAATGAAGAAAAATATAGTGTAATCGCTTTAAAGATTGTTAATGAAATCTTCTCGCAACCTCTTCTCAATTTAGAAAATATATTGATGATTTCCTCATTTTATTGTGTCAGTTGGGAGGATCTTCAAGCAAACCGAGAAACAAAATCACAAAGTTTTTTGCGAATTCAAAAAACATTAATTTCTCTGGATTTACAAGAGCATCGTTCGACTTATAAGAAAGCGATGAAATTTTTAAGTCAATTAGGATTAAGAGAAGTCATAGGATTACCTGAATTTCAAGATCGCAAACAAAATTATATAAAATCAAAATCAAAATTCACTGAGTCTGACAATTTAATTGAAGAATCTGTTACTTATTTTCCGTTAGAACGATTACAGCAAAATTTCTTAAACTTTTATCAAAAGTCAAAAGATGCTACAGCTTCTATGATGTTTTTAGAAGATAGTAAAGTAGATTTTGATTCTCATCCCATGACTTATTGGAATTATCAAAAAGAACAATGGGGAACACCCGAAAAATGTTTGATGGTATTTCGCGCTCTAGTTAATGTCTGTTGTGATGGACTTTATCGCAATTATCGCGTTAAGTGTAATCTGCTGAATGGTGTTGCTTCTAGAGGAAAATCGCAAGAAACCTTTTTACAAATTCATCAACAATGGATTGATCACTTAAATTATATTACCCGTTTAAGTGTCTCAGCAAAAACTATCAATAATTCTCAATTTGATCAATTCAAAAAAAGTATATTAGATTGGCCATTAAGGAGTTTTTTCTTAACAAATAGTTCAGAAAAATCAAACATAGCTCAAACAGTTATCAGAAAAAAAGTAGAAAATTTACCCTTAAACGATGCAGCTAATTTTCTAATTCTTCTCTACAGTAATATTAAAGCAAATGCTAATCCATTAGGACAAGTTAAAAGTTTGTATGCTGTTTTAAGCGACTATTTATCCTTCAATAAAAAAAGCTTAGACTGGTCAAAGACTTATCTCGAAGAACAAGGATTCAGTCCCCTTGAAATTACCACAATTTTAGAGTCTAAAGAGGATATAGAAAACCGCTAAATTCTTAATTTTTTGTGATATTTTTCTGGATTAACGAGCCTTCTTGAATTGTTATCAGAAATAAGGTAGAATAACACCAAAGAAATAAAACCCGAAAGTAGTCAAATATACGATTAATTCCTAAAGATTACTTTAGTAATTTGCTACCGTATCCGTCCCCGCAACAGAGAAACCTGACAATACTCATTTAAGACTATTGCCGAACCGATGAACTCATCTCTCCTTACACTCACAAGCGATAATAACTCAGCCAAAATGTTACCCTCAACACTCAATCAAACAAGCGGTAAAATAAGGGAAGATGCCGTAATAGAAAGGGAAACAGGGAGTCAGCCTTTGTCCTTGGGTAAATTAGCTCAAAAACTCCAACAAACACTAGAAAAACATCATGGTGAGCGTCATATTGTTGTTATTCAAGATTTTCCCGACCCCGATGCTCTATCCAGTGCCTGGGCTTATCAATTGATCGCTCAACCCTATGAGATTGAATGTGATATCGTTTATGCAGGAACCCTTTCCCATCAGGAAAATATTGCCTTAGTCAAATTAACAGGACTCCCTGCGACACGGTGGAGTATTAATACCCTAAAAGATAGGGACTTGACAATTTATCAAGGTTGTGTATTAGTTGATTCTCAAGGGAATACGAGCCAACTCATGGCCTATGTAAAACAGGCTAAAATTCCCATCATGATTGTTATCGACCACCATAGCCAACAGGGGGGCATTCAGGCAGAATTTATCGATTTGCGGCCCAAGGTAAGGTCAACAGCTACCATTCTCACCCAGTATTTACAAGCCGGATTACTCGAGTTCAACGGCAATCATACCACCCATGTTAAATGTGCCACCGCCTTAATGCACGGTATTCGTTCCGATACCAATGGGTTACGACAGGCCCAAGAAGAAGACCTACTGGCAGCTGCGTACCTGTCTCGTATTTACGATCCCCAACTCTTGAACGCTGTCCTCCAATCAGCGAGATCCCGTCGTGTCATGGATGTAATCGAGCGATCGCTGAAAAACCGACTCATTCAAAATAGCTTTTCCATTGCTGGGGTAGGATACTTACGCTATGAAGATAGAGATGCCATTCCCCAGGCAGCGGACTTTCTCGTAACAGAAGAAAATATACACACAGCCGTCGTCTATGGTATTATTCACGATGAAGATCACGACATAGAAGTCATCATTGGTTCCTTGAGAACCAATAAACTCACCCTTGATCCCGATGAATTTATTAAAGAAGCCCTAGGAAAAAACCCTCAAGGACGTTACTATGGTGGAGGTCGGGAGATGGCTGGCGGGTTTGAGATTCCTATGGGATTTTTTGGTGGGAGCAACGACAACAGCCACTACACCAAACTAAAATGGGAATTAGTGGATGCACAAATCAAGCAGAAACTGCTGCGTTTAGTGAATCCGCAAAATGAAGTCATTCATGCTTAGAATCGTCGGGCGAAATGCCCGACATCAGTTTAAAAATTCTCGGTTTCTGAACGGGGGTTAACCGAACCGGGAGGATTAAGAAATAAATTGCCCGCCGCATCATTAGGATAAATACAATCAATACTAGGTTTACTATCGAGAGAACCAACAAAACCAAAGGTATTCATACGATTACGACAGTCTCTAGCTTGCTCTGAGGTAATCAGTCGCTTTTGTTCCAGTAAATTCATATTAGAACGACGGAGGACACACCCAGGCTGCATTTGTGGCTGTGTCACAAACACACTAAACGGATTTAAAGTAATAAAAACCCGCATATCAGTGACAATAGCACTGGCCCCGTATTGTACGCAAAGTTCCGCATTGGGCGCACTTTTATCAATGACCTCTCGCGAAGCCACATTTTGAGGGTCAAAACTCGCATTAGAACTAACACCAATCCCCACCCCAATACCGAGAACAAAAATCCCACCAAACAAAGCGATCGTACCATAGTTGAGGTTAGACCCTGGTGATGGGGAACGAGAGGCATTGGAACGGGGTTCAGAATAACGAGGAGGAGGTCTACGAGCCATAATTTACTTAGTTTGCTATTTTTCTATTGTACTTTTTTTTCTTTCTCCGCAACAGAACGCCTATAGCAGTTTTCAATTCAGTGTCTCAGTATTTTAGTGAAGTTGAGTGTGGGGAGTGTGGGAGGGGTGGGGAGAATGTTGATTGAGATTATTAGTCTATTGATATGAAAACTGCTATGAACAGGATTTTATTAACAGGGGTATAATTAAACCCAAAAAACAATTTAGATTAATATAAAACTGTATAGTGGTACACAAATGACATGAATGCCTTAAAACTAATACAAGTCATTGGGGGAGTGAGTGCAATCGGTTTAGGAACTGGGATGGTCTTAACCAACCCGGGACAACATGACTACGAAAGTTATGCAACCCATACCCTGACAACTTACTTAAAACAGGAAGTGTGTTCACAAAACTCTGGAGGGTTAGGGAGCTTTCTCTCTAGCCATTGTAAAACCTTAGTAGATACAGGAAAACCTCATCTTCAAAAGGTAATCTCTAATAAAACCATCCGTCAAAACTATTTATTATTCAGTATTTATGAAACCGAATTACTTTTACCCTCCCCTGTGCCTAACTATGAATTTGAGACCATTGGGGCATTTCGACAATTTTACACCTATCAAGCCGATAAATTCTAGGAATTTGTTTCAATTAAATCACTGATTAGCCAATTATTTCTATGGGTACTTCTGCCTCCACCGATGTTATCGAAACATTAATCAACCTTGCCCAACAAGGAGAAATTGATCCTTGGGATGTACAAGTTATTGACGTGATCGATCGCTTTTTAAATGAATTAGGAATTAGTCAATACTCCGATAATATTTATGAACAATCTACCTTACCCAAATCTGGTCAAGCCTTTTTGTGGGCATCGATGCTAGTACGTTATAAAGCCGATACTTTAGAAAGACTGCAAGCAGAAGAGACTGAAGAAGAATTGTCTAGTGACCTTGAAGAAATCAGGGATGCAGCCCATAGATCCTTTCGTATCTCTGATCTCGACAAACATCTTCGTCGTCGCAGTGCAGCCCCACCCCCTCGTCAACGTCGTGTTACCCTACAAGAATTAATTACTCATATTGAAGAGATCGCCGAAGAGTTAGAACAAAAAACCCCTTCTCGTCCTCGCAAAAAAGCTCCTCGTCCCCATTCCCAAAGAGAAGCCATGAAAATGGTCACTCAACTGGCACACCAGGAAAACTTAACCGAACTCGCCCAACAATTAGAACATTTTTTCCAAGAACAGTGGCCAAACTACCAACAAACCCAAAGACAGTTTAACTTAGAGCAACTACTGAAACGATGGCATCAAGTTAACCCACCTCATAATAATCACGGAAAAGAAGATCGGGTGGGGGTTTTTTGGGCATTACTGCTTCTCTCCTCCCAATCTAAAGTGGAACTCTCCCAAGAAGAATTTTATCAAGACCTCAAGATCCAAGTATTGTAGTGGGTTGTCATTGTGGCAGAAAACAGTAATGGGTGCCAATTATTTGTAACGAAGTGGTAAACTAAGCAATGTCATCCTAAACACCTGTGGCAAAGATTGAGGAAAGCGTATTCATGAAAGCCATGATTCTGGCCGCTGGGAAAGGAACTCGCGTTCGTCCCATTACCCATACCATCCCAAAACCATTGATTCCCATTCTACAAAAACCCGTTATGGAGTTCTTGCTAGAATTACTGAGACAGCATGGCTTTGATCAAATTATGGTCAATGTTAGTCATCTCGCCGAAGAAATTGAAAGTTATTTCCGAGATGGACAACGGTTTGGGGTGCAGATTGCCTATTCCTTTGAAGGGAAAATTGTCGATGGGGACTTAGTCGGGGAAGCGTTAGGATCAGCCGGAGGGTTACGACGGATTCAAGACTTTAATCCCTTCTTTGATGATACCTTCATTGTTCTCTGTGGGGATGCCCTCATCGATTTAGATTTAACGGCCGCCGTCAAATATCATCAGGAAAAAGGAGCGATCGCCACCATCATTACCAAATCAGTACCCAAAGAAGTTGTTTCCAGTTATGGGGTGGTGGTAACCGATGAAGAAGGGCGTATTCAAACCTTCCAAGAAAAGCCCTCCGTTAATGAAGCCCTCAGTACCAACATTAATACAGGGATCTACATCTTTGAACCAGAAATTATCAACTATATTCCCCCCAACCAAAAGTATGACATTGGGGGTGAGTTATTCCCCATGTTAGTAGAAAAGGGTGCGCCCTTTTATGCAGTGAATATGGACTTTGAATGGGTGGATATTGGTAAAGTGCCTGATTATTGGCACGCCATTCGCGGTGTGCTGCAACGAGAAATCAAAAATGTCGAAATACCCGGTCTTGAAGTCAAACCAGGCATCTATACAGGGTTAAACGTAGCGGTTAACTGGGATAAGGTGAATATTCAAGGACCCGTTTATATTGGTGGAATGACCCATATTGAAGACGGGGCCACCATTATTGGTCCGAGTATGATTGGCCCTAACTGTTGGATCTGTAACGATGCAACGGTGGATAATAGCGTTATTTTTGAATATTCTCGTCTCGGTCCAGGAGTTCGTCTAGTAGATAAACTGGTATTTGGACGCTACTGTGTGGATAAAACTGGGGCAGCCATTGATGTGCAAGCAGCAGCCTTAGATTGGTTAATTACGGATTCGCGTCAAATCTTTCCCGATAACAATCAAACTCAACAAAAGGCCATCGCAGAATTACTTAATCCCGATGGCTAAAACAATCATTTAGCAAACAATGGGCAATTCTTTGGGCAGCTCCTGGACTGCCTAAGCGTTGCTTGCCATTATTGGCTATTTTGTCTAACTTTTCAGGGTGATTGAGTAACCCCTTCAAATACTCACCTACTTGTTGTGGTTTTTCCAGCAAACTCACAGAACACCCTAAGAGATAGGTTTGATTTTGGGCAAACCGTTCTGTAAACTGGGGACCACCGCCAGGAAAGGTAATGACAGGTTTACCTAAGCCCACAAATTGCTCTGTAGCAGTTCCTGCCATAGAAATCCCGACATGGGCTGAGTGTAAACAATCTTGATAAGCCTGTTGAGTCAAGACTAAACTAGCTTGCTTGTTAGTAAATTGTAACCCTTGAGCATCCTCAATGGGAAGATTTCTCAGATTTAAAGGTTGTTGCCTCCAACCCTTCCCCATCAACCCTTCTCTCAAAGCAATAGGATTTAAACTCGGAGCAATGGCTGCTAAAAAGAGAAGCGATCGCCCCTTAAATACCTCTATCACTGATTGAACAGCCATGAGCATCAATTGCCAATTTTCCTGCGCTTCAGGTATGCGAGAGCCAGGAAGCAAGAGAATCCTTAAGGTTTCAGTGGTTGAAGGGATATCAACCTCATCCTTGACCTGAAAATGCTCCATCATGGGATTGCCCAGATCATAAACAGGAATGGGCCAACGTTGTAAAATCTTCGCCGTCAGGCTATCTCTGACAAAAACACCACAACAGCAGGGACGACTCATTAACCAGCGTTCCCAAGGAAAATACATCGCTCCCAACCAACGATCAAGGGGTGAGGTGGAAGCTAACCAACCCTGTTCATCCCTGAGATAATATTCCGATTTTGCCGTTCCCACAAAAGCAAACTCAGTGCCACTCAAGCAAGCCAACAACAAAGGGAGAATATCCCCCACCGCTAGGATTTTTCCCCCACTTTTGCCCCATTGCCTAATGGTTTGATATTGATGATAGGTTAACCCCAATAAACCCCCCTTAACATCCCGCCAGAGTTGTTTAATATCTTGATTGAACCCCCCAGAAGGCATAGTTTTTACCGTACCAATGATAGGAATAGATAACCGTTGATAGGCATACCCTTCCCCTACTAAAGGCAAAGCGGCAATGTTAGAAACATTCGATAACCCAGTTAATGCCTCAACAAGAGAAGCAGCAATAACATCCTCTCCATGACCATTACTAATGACTAAAATTTTCATCTTGACTCATCAAAAAGTTGATCATCTCAAAATCAGCAATAGAATCAATTTCCACTGCAGCCCTCTCACTCATAAGATAAAGAGCAATTTTACCCCCCAGTCGGTTCCCTGTTTCTTTGAGTACCCAAGGTTTAAACAAATAAATTGAGCCATTTTCCATGTATTGAGGGTTCATATCTTGACGACGGGGACGATGACGATAATCATAATTGATAGACTGGGCAACCCCGTTGCTCTCTTGCCAGAGAAAGCGATGAGAAGGAGAAACGGATAAGAGAGAGTCAGCCTTTTCACCCCTGAGTTTGGCGATCGCCCCATCAATATCTAATCCGGTTCTAATGGGGGAAGTACATTGTAGAAACACCAATAACTCTGGGTTAATCCCTTGATTTTCCAATTCTTCTAAGGCATGAACTAAAGCCGATTCCGAAGAAGCGGTATCATTGGCTAACTCTGGGGGACGATTGATAATCCTTGCCCCATAATTAGCCGCAACTGTGGCTATTTCGTCGTCATCTGTAGAAACATAGACAAAATCTACGGATTTCGCTTCTTGAGCATCTAAAATAGTATGAGCAATTAACGGTTTATTGGTTAAGAGACGAATATTTTTACCGGGAACTCCCTTAGAACCGCCACGGGCAGGAATAAGAGCAATGATAGCCATAACGTTAGTATTTCCTGAAACACATATCATTGTTAGACTACAACGAAATGTTTGAAAATCATTTAGCTATTTTCCTTAGTTTGTGATATTTTGTTAAGGACTCCTAGGCAACTGATGATTGCCAACCCAGTCATCGTTGAGTAAGATGGCTAATTAAGATCAATCACCCCATTTTTTTGATTCCGACAATTATTTAGTAAGGAGATTTCGATTATATGAGTGATGAAGTTTTAGTAAAAGTTGATAACGTCTCAAAAAAGTTTTGTCGTGATCTTAAAACATCTCTCTGGTATGGTGTACAGGATATTATGTCAGAAGTTAGTGGTCGTAAATACGAACATCAGCTACGAAAAGATGAGTTTTGGTCTGTGAGTGATATTTCTTTTGAGTTACGTCGAGGGGAATGTTTAGGGTTGATTGGCCCGAATGGTGCTGGAAAAAGTACCCTCCTAAAAATTCTTAATGGACTGATGAAACCCGATAAGGGAAGAATCGAAATGCGAGGAAGAGTTGGGGCTTTAATTGAATTAAGTGCGGGATTTAGTTCTATTTTAACGGGTCGAGAAAATATTTATAGTCGGGGAGCCGTTTTGGGATTTTCTAAGGAAAAAATTGATAAAAAAATGGATGAGATTATTGATTTTTCTGAGTTAGAAGACTTTATTGATACACCAGTGGTTAACTATAGTTCAGGGATGAAAGTTCGCTTAGGGTTTGCAGTGGCTGCTCAAATGGAACCAGATGTTTTATTACTAGATGAAGTTTTGGCAGTAGGAGATGTTGGCTTTCGGGCAAAGTGTTTTAATGCCATTTATAAGATGATTCAAAATGCTGCAGTGATTTTAGTCTCTCATAATATGCCTCAAATTAGCAGGGTTTGTTCTGATCTGTTGGTTATGAATCACGGAGAAAGTGTTTTTATCGGCAAAGATGTGCCAGCAGGAATTGATAAGTTTTATTCTTATTTTCAAGGAGAAGAACAAGGAATTATCATAGGAAGTGGTCAAGCAAAAATTAATCATCTTTCTTTAAATAGCCAGGGTAAAAATGATATCGATGAATTGTTGTATGGGGAAGAATTAGAGATTAATTTAGAGGTAGACGTTGACTCAAAGATCCCCAAGTTTGATGTGGTTATCACTTTTCTTAATCAAGAACTGCAAATTGTTGCCCAATCCTCCTCAAATTATCAAGAAGTTACCTATGTTAATCAAGGAAACACAAAAAAAATAAAATATAAACTTGATAGTTTAATTTTAAATCCAGGAATTTACTCTTTATCCATTAATATTATGACAGAGAATAATGGAGCCGTTTTATGCAGACATTATAATATCAAAAAATTCCAGGTTATTGGAGATTTTTATGGCTACGCTCCAGTTCAATTTGAGGGAAGTTGGACTTAAACCGTAGTCTTTTAATCAAGTGAGTAAGTATCTTTCAAGACCAAGAAAAATATGAAAAAAAACAAGATTTTAATTAATTGCTTGATCGGTTTATCATTGACATTACTGATTATTTCTGTGTTTCCATTATTGACAGGCGATAAAGGGTTTACTCGGTCAAGGTTAGCCATACAAGATTTAGATGTCAATGATATGGGTGTGGTTGATGTCAATGGGGATGGACTCCTAGATATTTTTACCACCAATCACTCCGCTCAACAAAGTCTTCTCATTAATAACGGTTTAAAGCAATTTAGTGATGAATTTTCTCAATTGCAATTAGATCAAGATATTTCTTTTCCTAGATTAGAAGAGTCTCGAAAGAAACCAGTTATGGAGGAACCTGGATTATATATTTATATGTATAGCCAAGAGGGACGTAGACAGTTAATAATGCAGACCTACCGTATTCAAGAAATCAACTCATCTATGGAAGGAAGTCTTACTACATCATGGCCAATTAGTATCCACGAACAAAAAAATGCAGAGGTAGATTTACAGCAAAACGAACTTCCTTCAGGAATAACTCAAACAAAAGTCAATTTCTTTTTATCAGATGATCAAGATAGTTTGGTGATATTAGAAAATTTAGCCAGTATATCCCATGATTATCAATTGAATAATACAATTCCTCTGGAAAATATTTATATTGGCCGACAAAAAATTCACCCCGTCAACCATCAATTTGTTTTGAACTGGAAAGATAGACATAGTATGGCTTGGTTTGATGTTAATGGGGACGGTTTAATAGATATTTTTGTCGGTAGAGGGGGTGCGGCTGGTCAACTGAAACAGTTACCCAAACTTTATAATGATGAATTATTCATTCAAAAAGAGGGTGTTTTTGAGGATGTAGCTAGTGATTCGGGAATTATTAAAAACACTTGTCCAGGAAGACAATCAGCATGGGTTGATATGAACAATGATGGACTTTTAGACATTTATAATGTCTGTGGCCGAGGAAATCACGTATTTTACAATCAACTTCATCAACAAAAGATTGATGGTACATTTACCAATATTGCTAAGAAAATAGGTTTAGATTTAGATGGTCAATCACCCTTTATTTGGTTAGATTATGACAAGGATAATGATTTAGATTTAATATCTTCAAGAGATGAAAAAATAGAAATTTTTCAGAATACTCTCCAAGGGTTTAATCTAGTTGGTATTGATAATAATAAAACAAAAAAGGGTAGAGTGATAAAATTCACAATTGCTGACTATGATAATGATGGAGATATAGATGTCTATGTTGTTAGGTCTGGAGATCATCAATTACTTATAAATAAGAATAATAAATATGAGGTAATTAAACCAGAAAAAATTGGCTTACCCATGAATGGGGTCACAGCAAACTGGGTTGATTACGATAATGATGGGCTAACAGATATATATATAGCACCTCATGGATTATTTCAGCAGCTTCCTAACCATAAATTTAAAAAAACTAATCTATTAACAATTTCTCCTAAAGATAGACAAAGGTTCGATGCTCGTTCTAACTTGGTTGACCTGAACAATGACGGGACTAGAGATTTATTGGTTTCTCTAACCAATAATAAGTCAAGTAAAAACTGGGAAACATACATATATTACAATAACTTTGAAAAGAATCATTGGCTACAAATAGATTTAGTCGGATCACCAGGAAATGCTCAAGCTATAGGAGGAAAAGTAATCGTTCTAACTTCAGATAGTCAACAAATGCAGTTAGTAGGCAGTGCGGAAGGCTCTCATTATTCTCAAGGTCATTATCGTCTTTACTTTGGACTAGGTAAACAGACGAAAGCTGATTCTATACAAGTGATTTGGCCAAATGGAGAAAAACAGGAAATTCAAAATGTTGCTGCCGATCAACGATTGACTATTCAACAAAAAAACCTCAAAAGCTGAAATTTATTTATTACTCATTATTATCTGATAACTATGGTTAAACTATCATTGCGTTTCTGGGTTACTTTAATATAAATTAGAGTTAAAGAATTGGATAAAAGTTGATTTTTCTAGTAAGAATAATTTAGCCAATGATAAAAAAAATGACGTTTCCTATGATTTTAATGATAAGAAAAAAGTTTATAATAGTAAAAAATCAGATAATCAACCTCTAAAATAAGTAGAAGTACAGTTTTATCGATGGAATTTTAAAGAAAATCCTTCAGATAAAAATAATGGAAATTACATTAAAAATCACTGGATAGAAATAGAGCAATAACTTAGCTTATTTGATAATCAATAAAGATAAAAAATTATGATTAATCAAAATACTATGATATAATTAGCAAATATCTTAATAAACACTTCTAAAATTTTTGACATAAAGAATTATTTATGCTAACAAATGAGTCTAATTTTAAAATAAAAGAACCAGCTAAACCCATTTATTTATCCAATCTTCCCAATTGGATTTATAAAACCATTATATGGGATCAAAAACAGTACCATAAGAAAAAGCGTAATTGGTCGACTAAACGCTTATCTGGGATGATATCTCCAAATCTAAAAGAACCTATTTTTATTGTCGGTTCTGGTCGTTCTGGTACAACTTTTTTAGGATCTTGTATTGGAAAAATTCCAGAAATTTCTTATCATTTTGAACCTGATATTATCAAAGCAACCGCTAAATATGTTTACACAGGAGAATGGAGCCAAAAAAAAGCGCAATGGTATTATCGCAATATCTATAGTTTATTGATGCGAATTCATGGGGATGGGGATTTACGTCTCGCTGATAAAACCCCTCGAAATAGCTTTATTATTCCTTTTTTATACGAAACCTTTCCCGACGCTAAATTCATTCATATTATTCGAGATGGTCGAGATGTGGCTCTTTCCCTCTCAAAACAACCCTGGTATCGAGGGGATCAAGTTAATTCAGGAATCAGAGAACGAGGAGGTTATCCTTACGGTCCCTATGCTCGTTTTTGGGTAGAACCAGACAGGGTAAGAGAATTTGAAACCACTAGCGATATTCACCGTTGTATCTGGTTATGGCGAAGATATCTAGAAACTATTTTAGAGGCTACTACTCAATTACCAGAAAATCAATATTATGAATTACGATATGAAACCTTAGTCACTGATACCAAACAGGAGGGCAAACGTCTATTAGATTTTTTAGAGATAACCTCAACCTCATCTCGTCGTTTATTTCAGCAAGCGATCGCTCAAGCAAGACCTAATTCTGTGGGACTGGGGCAAAAACAACTATCTGATGAGCAACTACAAGAAATTGAACAAGAAGGGGGCAATATGCTAAACCGTTTAGGGTATCATTAAAGTAATATCTAGAAAACATTCGTTAATTCTAGTTATACTGACTAAAATTGAGTCCCTAATTTCTTATCCAACAATAAAACTACTTATGTCTGAAATCTATCAAGAAAGAGATTGGGAAGTGATAGACTATCAAGTTTATCATTTTAAAGAAGGCAACGCATTTTTTAGAGGGCCTGAACCGAAATTGCTCGAACCTCATAACTATGGAATTTGTATCGGAGCAGCACAAACCTTTGGTTGTTATTGTGAAAAACCTTTTCCTACTTTGCTTCAAGAAAGGTTAAAAATCCCAATTTTAAATTGGGGTAGGGGAGGAGCCGGCCCTTATTTTTTCCTAAAACGGCCTCAATTATTCCATTATATTAATCAAGCAAAATTCGTCATCATTCAAGTTATGTCAGGTCGTTCTCAAGGGAATTCTTTGTACAAAAGTGATGGAATAGGTAGTTATACAAGAGTTTCTGATGGTATTAGAATTTCTTGTCAAAAAGCCTATGAAGATTTATTGGAACGATATGATGAGAATTATGTTAAAAAAATTGTTCAAGAAACTCGTTCAAATTGGATAAAAACCTATCAAGACCTTTTCCAAAAAATTACAATTCCTAAAATCTTATTTTGGTTTTCTCCTCGTAACCCAAATTACGAAGAAAAATACACACAATTATCTACTTTATTTGGAGGCTTTCCCCAACTAATTAACCAAGATATGGTGGACGCTATTAAAGATTTAAGTGATGATTACGTGCAATATATTTATGATAAAAATGCCTATCAATTATTGTTTAGCCGCTTTAATAATCAGCCCGTTAAACTAGAGGACTGGGAAGGAAAAAAAACGATTAGTAAGGACTCTTATTATCCTATCCCAGAAGAGCATCTAAAAGCAGCCGATGCTTTAGAAGAAATTTGTAAAAAATATTCGTAATTAACTTATTTATCAAATAATCAATTTCAAAAAAATGAAATATTCAAACTCTGTTTTTAGTTCTTTTGAACAATCCCAAAAATACAGTATTTTACTGATTCCTGAAAATTTTTTTAAGTTTATCAACTCTTTGCTGCCAATAAAAGAATTGACTCAAGGAGTTAAAAATAGTAGGGAGATAATATCTAAAATAGTACCTAAACCCATCAAAAAAAAGTATCATCAATACCGTAAGCGAGTGAAGGGAAAAAATCAAAAACTCTCACCTACACCATCAGTTAAAGAGAGATTACTAGAAAACTATTCTTATGACTTTGAGAGATTTTATAAATTTTCTACCAGTCAACAAGGATTTAATTTATCCCCTGAGTTATTAAATAAATACTCTCGTCTTACCCGATGTAACCTCAAAGCATTAATCACGAAAGATTATCATCGGATTGAGAAAGGGTTAGCCCTCAAAGAACCCAGATTAGGATTTGGTGAAAAAACAGTTGAAAATCTAATTGCTGGAGTCACTAAATATCAAGAAATATATGGATCTGATGAATTAGTGCAGATTTCCATCAATACCCTTCTTGCTTACTGTGAATTTCATCAGCACAAAAATTATGAGATTAGCCCAATTTATGAAATGATTATGGCCCTCAAAAATAAAATAACTCAGGAAAAAAAGACAACCGAAGGAGGAACTAAACTAATTAAAAAAGAAGAAATTTGGAACAATGCTAAACAGGATATGAAGACCTTTTTTGCCAGTCGTCACAGTATTAGGAATTTTTCAGATGAAGACGTTGATTTGGAATTGATTAAACAAGCAGTAGCAATGGCCCAAAAAACCCCATCTGTTTGTAATCGTCAATCTAGTAAAGTTTATGTTTTTAGTAAGGAAGAAGAGAAGCAAAAAGTCCTGAGTTATCAAAATGGTAATCGAGGATTTGGCGAACAAGCGAGTAAAGTTTTAATCGTCACCTCTGAACTACAAAATTTTACTTCCGTAGGGGAAAGAAACCAATGCTGGATTGATGGTGGGATGTATGCCATGTCTCTCGTTTATGCTTTACACTCTTTGGGAATAGGAACCTGTTGCTTAAACTGGAGTGTTGAGCATCATGTGGATCAACAACTACGAAAAGCAGCCGAAATCAGTGATTCAGAAGCCGTTATTATGATGATTGCAGTGGGACATCTTCCTGATCAATTAAAAGTAGCCCAGTCTCCTCGCAAAAAAGTTAAGGAAGTGTTAATTGTCAAATAATCAAGTAAGATAAGCGTAATTTAATTTTAGGAGGAATAAAAAGTTGAAACTGGTCATCACGGGTATAACAGGGATGCGAAATCGAGGGGTAGAAGCGATCGTTGTACCGACTATCGAAGGGTTACGTGAACATAATCCTGATATAAAAATTGATATTTTGACCCGAACCCCAGATTATGACGAAATAAGGCTACAACCCTATGACATTAACATTCATCTAGAAAGCCAACATCTCAACAGACAAAGTCCACCGGTTAGTAAGAAAAAAAAATTACTCTCTCAAGTTTTTCCTCTCTATAAATTACCCACTGTTAAACCGAGTCCCAACTCCCCAATCATTCGTAAAGCTAAGACTATTATCGCTTCAGGAGGGGATATTTTTAGTCCAGAATATCCCATTACCCCCCATTTAAAACCCCTTAAATTAGGATTAGAGGCTGGAAAATCAATTATGTTTCTAGCTCAGTCTATTAGTCCTTATCGAACCGATGAAGAAGCAGAATCATGGCTAGAAGTGGCGCGTCAGGCTAAATTAATTACAGTGCGTGAAATGGCAACCTATAAATACGTCACTAAAGAACTGGGATTATCGACAGATTTAGTAAAATTGACAGCCGATCCAGCTTTTCTCTTGAAACCTACCCCTGACGATAAAATTAATAACCTTTTGAAAAGTTACGGGATTTCTGGAAACCGTCCCCTTGTAGCCATTGCTACTAGTCAGGGGATTTGTAGCTATGCTTCGATTTGGGATCAACGTAAACACTTAATTGCTTGGCAGAAGGTGGTTACGACAATTTTAGAAGAACTGGATGCTGATGTAATTATCATTCCCCATGTTCAAGAAATTAGTGCGAGTAATAATGACCGCATTATTGCTAGTGACTTACTTCGAGCCCTAGATTATAATCCACGAGTCCATCTCGCTGGGGCTGATCACACAGCATCAGAATTCAAAGGACTGATTGGAAAGTGCGAGTTAGTGATTGCCGAACGAATGCACGCAGCGATCGCTGGTTTGTCTAGCGGGGTTTGTACGTTAGCCGTTGGTTATTCTATAAAAGCACAAGGTATTATGGCTGATTTGGTAGGAGAAGAGAATCTGCAAGGGGGATTATTAATCTCAATTGAAGACTTTCTTGATCCAGAATTGGCTTCTGAATCTGTAAAAAATGCTTGGAAACAACGAGATAACATTAGGGGCAAAATTAAAGAGCAACTTCCCAATGTAAAACAAAGGGCATTAGAGAATTTCGCTCTCATTACAAAGATGATTACAGGACAATAAACACCATGAAAATTTTAGCTCTTCTCATTTCTAGGAATCTTTGAAATTATTTTATGGTGCAACTTAAAATGAAAAACCTTACCCAACCACAAACTGTGATATTTTTACATATTCATAAGACTGGGGGAAGAACATTAGAGAAAATCCTTGAAAAGCAATATAAAACTTCAGAAATTGTTTCTACAGATAATTTAAAGTGGAGGCAAGCTAAAGAGGATTTACGTAAACAAAGTTCAGAAACATTGAACAAGGCTAAACTTATCGAGGGACATATGTACTTTGGTCTCCACGATCTATTAACACAGCCTTTTACCTATGTCACAATGTTAAGGAATCCGATAGACAGAGTGCTTTCTCTTTATTGCTATATTCGAGATGAACCGAAAAATCCTCAGCATAAAACCTTGATAGACAATAATATGAATTTAGAACAATTTTTAGACAGTGGAATTGCTAAAACAGTAGAAAATGGTCAGACAAGAGTTTTATCCGGTATTCAAGCAGAAGACAAACCGTGTTCTCAGGAAATGTTAGCTTTAGCCAAAGAAAATTTATCTAAATACTTTACTGTGATTGGATTAACAGAGAGGTTTGATGAAACTTTGATACTATTAAAGCAAACGTTTGGATACAGACTTCCTATTTACAAAACTATCAACAAAAATAAAAAACGCTTGCCTAGAAAAGCGATAAGTAATCAAGAACTACAAAAAATAAGAGACCTTAATAAATTCGATATAGAGTTGTACGAATATGCAGAAAAAGTATTTCAAAAAAAAGTAGAAGAACAAGGTTATTTATTTCCTTTAGAATGTCGTTATTTTAAGTTTTTGCTATCCCTCAATAAATCTTATGAAAACTCTCATTTGAAACCCTACTTTCAGAAAGTTATCAATAAATTTTAGATGAAGAGAAATCGCTTTGAAAATAACCTCGTATTAAGCTAAAATATTATGGATTAAAGGTATTTGGTAACTGGAAAATTCTATGAAATCTAAAATCTTGTGGCTAAGACGACGTTTTGATTGGATGGGTAACCATAGTGGTTACGATCAATTGTGTGAATATTTGCCTAAACTTATTGATGATAATACCTATCAAAGCGTTTGGCACAGTTCAGGAAAAACCCGTAATCCATTATTACATTCAATTATAAATAACATAGGAAAAAAAAACCAAGGCAGTCCTATGTATGACCTAGATAGTAGTACCAAAGCCGAAGTTAAAGTTATTTTAAAAGGGTTACAATTCCATCCTGACTTAATTCATGTTACTTATGTTGAAAATCAACTAGGGATTTTACAGAAGTGGAAGCAACGTTTATCTTGTAAAATCATTGGCACTTCCCATCAACCTGCGGGATGGTGGCGTTTAGTTAATCGAAATCGCAACAATATTGCTAACTTAGATGCTTTAATTGTGCTTGGAAGTAATGAAGTTGACTATTTTCAGAAGTATTTACCTGGACGAGTATTCTTTATTCCTCATGGTGTTGATACGGATTTCTTCTGTCCCTTAGAAGATTTTCCCAAGAAAAAAGATTCTATTCGCTGTATTTTTTCTGGCAAATATCTTCGGGATCTTGAAACTTTAGCCACTGTCATTGATAAAGTTGTCAGACATAATCCTACCATTCAATTTGATCTTATTGTCCCTAGAACGGGTGCTGATCGTTTCAATATAAACCTTATCCGTCTAGCCCGTCATCCACAAGTTCATTGGTATCAAGGAATTTCTGATCAACGCTTACGGACACTTTATCAACAAGCTAGTATGTTAGTTTTGCCGATCATAGACTGCACTGCTAATAATGCTTTAGTTGAAGCCATATCCTGCGGCTTACCAGTGATTTCCAATTATGTGGGGGGTTTACCTGAGTATACAAGAGACACCTTTGCTGAACTTTTACCTATTGGTGATGTGAACGGATTCGTTAATGCTATATTGAAACTAGCAGAAGATTCAGAGGAACAGCAAATAAGGAGTAAAGCGGCCAGAAAATTTGCCCAAGAACATCTTGATTGGACTAAAATAGCGAAAGAAACCATGGAAATTTACCAAAAGATTATCTTAAGCTAAATGAAATTTTATCGTTAAGATTTAATGATAATAAAACAATATAATAGCAGTTTTTACAAAGGAGTTTATGATGCTTTTATATATTGCCAAAGATATTACTAGTCCCACCGGTGGTTCTCAAGCTGGAAAGGATGTCTTGCTGTCTTTAATAGAGACAGAAATTCCTGTAACTGTAATTAGTCAAAGTAAGAAAAAGAATTGCTTACTACCGAAAGAGAAGAATGGAAAACCCTTAAACATTCCTAATTGGTTATTGTTTTTACAAGAAACAGTGATCATCAAAAAACCCCAGAAAAAATCACAAATACCTAATTATTTGATTAATTTACTTCAAAATAAAGTAAGTCAACTAATCAATTCAGTACAGAAAAATAATCTAGATCAATTAGATGGGCAGCTAATTTTAGTTAATGGCTTAGGAGATCATTCTTTTTGGGAAAATATTAATCTAGAAATTACACAAAAAAAAGCCATTATTATTCATGAATCTCCTCGACATTTTAAAAAACCGCATCATCATTCTGTGGATTATGCAATTGAAGCTTTTAAAAATTATTCATACTTCATATTTGTTTCTTCTCGTTGTCGAGATGAATGGGCTAACTTAGCTAATCTGAACCAACAAACACTCTTTTATATTCCTAATTGTTGTCAAGAAGATTTAGTTAGACAAATTAAGTCCCAAAAAATCTCAATATTGCGCCAAAAATTGGGATTTGCTAAAGATCAATTAATAGCTGTATGTGTTGCTAGTCTCCAACCCAGAAAAGGACAGGATATTCTTATAGATGTCTTTCCAGAAATACTTTCTCTCCTACCTAATCTTAAGTTATATTTAATTGGTCCAACAGCTTATGGTGCAAATTGGTCAAAGTCTTTACTCAAGAAAGTTGCTGCTAGTGAGTGGGCAGATCATGTAGAGTATTTAGGTTCAAAAGATAATGCTCTGGAGTTTATCTATGGGGCAGATGTTTTCGTCTTGCCGTCACGGGCAGAAGCAATGCCCAAGGTTATCTTAGAAGCAATGGCTTTAGGAACTCCTGTTATTGCATCAGATGTAGATGGTGTGCCAGAATTAATAGACGATGGTAAATCAGGTTTTCTCTTTTCGCCAGATAATCCTTCCAGTCTTGTATCAGCCTTTCAAGCCTGGAAAAATGAGTTAAATAATATTGATGGTATAATTGAAAATGCCGAAGAAAAATACTGGAAAAATTTTTCAAGGAAACAACAAATTCAACGCTACGAACAAGCAGTTAGTTATATGTTAGCTAACTGATTCAATCAAAAACATTATATCCTGAACCAACAATGAAAAAATTACTCACTGCCATAGGCTATGATTGAGTTAAGTTTAGTTTCCAAACAAAAAAATCAGCCCAAAAAAGGGGATCTGACTTATTTAATGGAAGCCCGTAAATAAAATTAATTTACATTGTTTTTATTACCGTCACAGTCAAAATCATGTTAGAACTAAACCAAACGATTAATAATGAAATAGAAAAAAATGGTTTCATAATAGTCGAAAATGTTTTGAATATACAGGAAATAGAAAACCTAAAAGAAATATTAAAAAAACATTTCCAATATAGTGGTTTATCGGCTAATTCTGGGTTAACTCAGTCCAATGCTGCTGTGGAAGTTCCAGAAGTTAATTGGATCTTTTACCATTCTAAAATTTTGGCAGTTATGCGTCAATTATTAGGACAAGATAATATCATGTTTACCAGTCATTGTGATCTTCATTGTCGCACTTTATCAACATGGCATAAAGATGATGGGATGACAGTAATGGAAGGAGGGTATTTTGGTTATCCTACTTATGATAAAGCAGATTGTAAAGTGTATAAAGTTGCACTATATTTACAAGATCATTATTACAATCAAGGAGGTTTAACGGTTAGAAAAGGTTCCCATAAATTTTCCGATATTCATCAAGGAGAAGAGGTTCATTTAAAAACGAAAGCAGGAGATCTTGTCATTTTTGATGTACGACTCACTCATACAGGACAAAGAGATGTTATTCCTCTGAAATTTTTCAAACAGCCTAATTATATCCTTAAAAAAGGTCTAAATAAAATTTTCAAGGTTTCTCCCGAAACAACCGATCAATATCTAAAGAAAATATATGATACTTGGTTTGGGAATAGATTATCTATATTCTTTACCTATGGTTTACCCAATGACTACACTCAAAATTTTGCAATTAATAATATGAAACGTCAACTTAACCAAAATAAGAATAGTAAGGTTTTGTTGTCAATAGAAAATAGAAATAGATTTCTGGAAAAGAATATTAGTTTAGCAGAAGAATATTTTGAAAAACTAAGTAATAATAATGAAAATTAATGAAAAATATTTGTATCCTACATCTCTAAAGGAAGCAAAAATAAATCAAATAAAATTGCAAAAACAAGTTATTTTAGAAGATCACATCAAAAAAGTTGATTATGTAGCAGGAGTTGATGTGGGGTTTCAAGATAATTATAAAATAACAAAAGCGGCGATCGCTGTTTTGAAATTACCCAGTTTAGAATTAGTAGAAAGTCAAACCGCTTTAATGCCCACAACCTTTCCTTATGTTCCAGGTTTTTTATCATTTCGAGAAATTCCAGCTTTATTAAAAGCCATAGAAAAATTGACCATTATTCCTGATATCATTCTCTGTGATGGGCAAGGAATAGCTCATCCGAGACGCTTAGGTATTGCATCTCATTTAGGGGTTTTACTCGATCTTCCTACCATTGGTGTCGCTAAATCTTTATTCATCGGTAAACACGAAGAACTACCCTTAGAAAAAGGTAATTGGCAACCCTTAATAGATAAAGAAGAAGTCATTGGAGCCGTGTTAAGATCAAGAACTAATGTTAAGCCCATTTATGTGTCTATTGGGCATAAAATTAGTTTACCTACAGCCTTAGATTATGTGATAGCTTGTTTAACTAAATATCGCTTACCGGAAACCACAAGATGGGCAGATAGGTTAGCATCAGATAAGTAATTAGATAAGTAACTAAAAAATGATTAAACTGTTTCTCTTCATCGGTTCACTTTTAGCTGGTTTATCAGTCGCCGGGGGCGCATTTGCCAGCCATGCTTTGAAAGATAAATTAAGTGAACGCGCTCTAGAAATATTCGAGACAGGGACAAGATATCAAATGTATCATGCCCTAGCTTTAATTTTAGTGGCTTTATTGTTAACTCGCCTAGAAACCCCACCCCTAACAATGATCAGTGCAGGATCTGCCTTTATTGTCGGTATTTTGATATTTTCAGGCAGTCTTTACGCCCTCAGTTTAACAGGGATAAAATGGTTGGGAGCCATTGCCCCTATTGGTGGGGCTGCTTTTTTGATTGGTTGGGCAAGTTTGGCGATCGCAGCAACAGGAATTAAATAAAAATTCAAGATTATTTGGTTAAGGGTTCCCTCTAAGATGATAAACTGACCTATTAGGCACAAAAGTTTTGATATTCAATGGTCTAGGCAGTACCAAGACTTGGTACAGTTACCGAAGATCGGCAAAGTTATTTATTAGAGTCAGTATGAAAGTTCTTGTTATTGGCGGTGACGGTTATTGTGGTTGGGCAACCGCCCTACATCTATCCAACAAAGGGTATGACGTTGGTATTCTCGACAATTTAAGTCGACGCTATTGGGACTCTAAATTAGGAGTAGATACCTTAACCCCCATTGCCCCCATTCAAAAACGCATTCAACGTTGGCAAGAAAAGACAGGGAAAACCATTGACTTATTCGTGGGTGATATTACCGATTATAGCTTTTTAAGTCAAGCCCTCCAGCAGTTTGAACCTGGGGCGATCGTCCATTTTGGAGAACAACGCTCGGCACCTTATTCGATGATCGACAGGGAACACGCGGTATTTACCCAGGTTAATAATGTGGTAGGAACCCTGAATATTCTCTACGCTATGAAAGAAGATTTCCCAGACTGTCACCTCGTTAAACTGGGAACCATGGGAGAATATGGCACACCCAATATTGATATTGAAGAAGGGTATATTACCATTGAACACAATGGACGCAAAGATACGTTGCCCTATCCCAAACAACCTGGTAGTTTCTATCATTTGAGTAAGGTACACGATAGTCATAATATCCATTTTGCCTGTAAAATTTGGGGCTTGCGAGCCACTGATTTAAACCAAGGGGTGGTTTATGGGGTATTGACGGAAGAAACGGGCATGGATGAAATGCTTATTAACCGTTTAGACTATGATGGGGTGTTTGGTACTGCGTTAAATCGTTTCTGTATTCAAGCCGCCATTGGTCATCCTTTAACAGTGTACGGGAAAGGAGGTCAAACTAGAGGCTTCTTGGATATCCGAGATACAGTAAGATGTATCGATATTGCTATTCAAAACCCGGCTGAAGCAGGAAAAATGCGCGTCTTTAACCAGTTTACTGAGTTATTCAGTATTAAAGATTTAGCTGAGATGGTGCAAAAAGCAGGAAAGGCCATTGGCTTGAAAGTGGAAATTGATAATTTAGATAACCCCAGAGTTGAATTAGAGGAACACTATTTCAACGCTAAGAATACTAGCTTATTAGAATTAGGTTTACAACCTCATTATCTCTCTGATTCTCTCCTTGACTCTTTGTTAAATTTTGCTGAGAAATATAAAGGAAGGGTTGACAAAGAGCAGATTTTGCCTACAGTTTCTTGGCATCGGAAATAATTGAGAATGGATAATGGATAATGGATAATTATTCATTATAAATACTCTGGTTTAGTTTAGGGTGGCTAAGTAGTCACCCTGTTTATTTAGATAGTAATTCGTCTAAACGATAGGGACATTCATCGGGTAAATCAATACCAGATTCTAAGGAAACTAAACTAACAGCATCTTGATAGATTTCTTCTAAGTCTTGTTGAAGTTTCGGTTTCATACTGGGTGAAATCTTGCGTTTTATACCGATCTTGAAAGCTTTTATCTCAACCTGCCATTTTTTATAGCATTCCTCTAAAGGAGTATAGTCGATCTTGAGGCGATGTTCGATTTGTCTCATTAAAAGACTGTAGTAAATAGTGTACAAATTAATAGAGGAAACATTTGTACAGGTTCATCATATAATAATCGTCAACAGTATAAAATCAAACTAGAAGCAAAGTTAGAAGCTGTTCCCGAATTAATTAAAGAAGGTTTAAGTGTAGAGAAAATAGCGAAAATATTAAAACTTCCCTTAGAACTTGTCCAAGAAGAAGTTAGTAAATCTAATTAAGATAATTGTAGGGTGTATTAGGGTAGCGTAATACATAATAACTCTAGTTTTGGTGGGTTACGACGGATTCTTATATTCTTGTGATAGCCTAAATTATAGCCGTCTAACCCACCCTACCCTTAAAGCTCAAATTGAACAAATTTTACCTCTATAGCAATCAGAAATGAGATGTGAGAAGTGAGAAAAAATACAGGACATAATAGTATTATGTCCCTACGAATACGTCCTTGTAGGGGTTTAACACTGTGTTTTACTCAGAAATATGATTTTCTCACAACTGAAACCTGATTGCTATAGCTTCTGCTAATTTTGCTAAATCTTAAAAAGAACCTCCTGTCCCATTAAACATTGAGACAGGAGAGTTTAACATTCTAAGTAAACTCAGAAATGTCTTCTTTGCATTCATCAGCAAGATAACATAAAGCTCGAAATCTTAACCCGACTAACTGTTCATACAAAGGATTCAGTTTACATAAAGGGGGAATATGAACCACTTTGTGACCAAACAGTGTAATATCTCGTTCAAAGGGACATTGGGGGGGAACCATCTTACAAATAAAACGGGCTAAACTGGGATCATGGATATCCATTCCGTCTAACCAGTCTTTGAGAGGATGTAATAAGTCTGGGTGAGGATGGGGAGGACTCACTAAAGGGACTGAATCACCGATTTCTTGCGCTTGAGGGTGGTCTTCGTAGGGTTCACAAAGGGTATGTTCTAAAGATTGTAACGCCTCTACTTTTAGCCCTAAAGCGTCGCTGAAGCGATGTAATAATTCCGCTTCAGGGGCCGAGTAAATACCATCAGCGATCGCCACTAAAACCGCAGTTCGTAAGAAGTTTTCTCCTGTGTTAGCATCATGGCCTAATGTATCTGCTAATTCTTCCGGTTCGATGGACTTATACAGAACAACTTCTTGATCATTGATCGCTAAGTCATGGGTTAATTCTGCAATTAATTTCTGTTCTTGAGGATCATAGTCACCATCACACCAAGCGATCGTTAGCAACCCTCTCAACCAAGCGGAAATCTGTTCTTTTGTGTAGGGAGATTTTGCGACACTTACCATAACAATAATAGGGGTTTATTTTTTATGATATCGTTTGTCTCTGGGTCTGGATAAACTTATTTTTTTGATAACATAGGAACTCTCTTCCCAATGGTTGTTTTTAGAATAAATTTTCTGACAAGGTTATCCACTTAAATTATAACAACTTCTTAGATAATTGATTGACTATAATAGTATTAGTATTATTAGCCGTGCTTACCTTCAAGCTCTTTCCACGTAATCTCATTATCAACAACTCATCATGACTGAATCTGAACAATTAGAAGAAATTAAAGCATTAATTGAAAAGAGTAATCAACGTATTGAGGAAAGACTTGCTCATCTTGAAGATAAAACGGACAAAATCAATGAAAAACTCAAAGAAATAGATGTTCATTTTAAAGAGTTTGATATTCGTATCTAAACTTACCAAAAAGCATCTCAACAAGTGGTTAATTTGGCTTTTAGTTTAATTATTGCAGCAACCGCAGCTATTGTTATTCCTGCTGTTTTTGGGAGGTAAGTGAGTAAAGTGAACATTGCCCACTTTACTAATTTAATAAATAAATTAAGAATTTGACCAGGGATAGAGAGCGCGAGCTTCCTGTCTATTGTAAGCTAATACTTCTTCTAATTCTTCATAAGTCCATTGACTGTAATGAACAATTTTTTCTAAAATAAAATCAATTTCTTTACCATCAAAAGCATTCTCTAGTATTTTCTCTAAACCAGTTTCAGCAAATACTGCTAAGAGAATGATTGCTTTTTTATTACGTTGAAATATGGCTTCATAAGTAACAAGTTTAATAAAATCTCGTAATCCAATGGTTTTTTTATTAGCATCATCATTTCCAATACTTTTTACCCATATTTTTTTTCCAGAAAAACCCATCTCTTTTAATTCTTTTAAGGTTGTTGATTCCAATTCAGTTCGCTGAAAAAATACCTTACTTGTTGGATATCCTAAAGCAACTCCTATATTTTCAATACCAATACGCTTTTCTCCATCAGGAAGCATATATGCGTCTAAAACGGATTTTCCAAGATTAATTTCACAACTAACAGCCTTAATAGCATTGCCAATAGAAAGTTTTTCCATATTAACCTATTTCACTAAATTGACAGTAAATTTTCAATTGATTTGGGAGGCTATAGTATTATAGTACAATTAATATTCTTGTGAGGTAATAAATTTCTTAATTCTGTTTTTTGGTTTATTCCTCTAGATTCAAAGAACCAGGTGAGCATGGCCCATCTTAGAAAGTGAAGAGTCAAACAAATCTAACCATTTACAATCTTAATTCTCAGTTAAGTAACATTATAAAGGCATCTATAGACAAAGGTTATATTTATAAACATCCTTATATGTAAATACTAATTTAGATTTAATTACTCGGGACCAATGGTCTTACTTATATCAAAGTATATTGGATTACCGTTATCATCTGTTAATTGACTAACTCCTAAAACAGAAAATCCTAATAAGTTATCTTCATTATCTACCCTTTCCATAATAGCATCGTTATCTGTTTCTCTCATATAACCTGCTTGATCAGAAAATAAGACTTCTAAAAAATAAGCTTCGTTATCGTAGTAAATTTTTATTTTTGTTGCCATATTAATCATCAATTATATATGAGTAAGGTGGGCATTGCCCACCCTACGAAGTTAAGTTAACCCTTCTCAACTTCTGCAACCATTAACAAGGTATTTAATACAGAATCAGGGTTTAAACTCATGGAATCAATTCCTAATTCGACTAAGAATTTAGCAAACTCTGGATAGTCACTAGGTGCTTGTCCACAAATCCCAATTTTGCGGCCTTTTTTCTTGGCGGTTTCTATTGCTAATTTAACCATTCGTTTCACGCCTTCGTTACGTTCATCGAACAATTGAGCAACTAACGCAGAGTCTCGATCTAACCCTAAAGTAAGCTGAGTTAAATCATTAGAACCGATGGAAAAACCGTCAAATATTTCAGCAAATTGATCCGCTAAAATGACGTTACTGGGTAACTCACACATGACATAAATTTGCAGGCCATTGACCCCTTGTTTTAGTCCATGTTTTGCCATTTCTGCAATTACTTTTTTGCCTTCTTCTGGGGTACGACAAAACGGAATCATGGGGATAACATTCACTAATCCCATGTGATCTCGTACTGTTTTCATGGCCTGACATTCTAAAGCAAATGCGTCCCGATACTTCGGATCATAATAACGAGATGCACCTCGCCAACCAATCATCGGGTTATCTTCTTTGGGTTCAAATTGTTGTCCCCCTAATAAGTTGGCATACTCATTAGATTTAAAGTCAGACATCCTTACAATGACGGGTTTAGGATAGAATGAAGCGGCAATGGTTGCCACTCCCCTCGCTAATTTATCGACGAAAAATTGCGGTTTATTGTCATACCGTTTGGTCAATTCTGTAATCTGTTCTTTAACTGCTTCATCCTCTAATTGGTCAAACTTCATTAAAGCTAAAGGATGAGCTTTAATATGGTTAGCAATGATGAATTCTAAACGGGCTAACCCTACCCCTTGAGCAGGAATACTAGCTAAGGAAAAGGCTTTTTCAGGGTTGCCTACATTCATCAAAATTTGCGTTCTGGTAACAGGTAAATTATCTAAAGGGGTTTCTTCAACTCCAAAAGGCAATAATCCCTCATATACCCTTCCTTGATCACCTTCTGCACAACAAACAGTGATGTGTTGACGAGTTTTGATTTTATCGGTTGCATCACCACAGCCCACAATCGCAGGAATTCCCATTTCACGAGCTATAATTGCCGCATGGCAGGTTCGGCCCCCTTGGTTAGTGACGATCGCACTGGCTTTTTTCATGATAGGTTCCCAGTCGGGATCGGTGCGGTTGGTAACAAGAACTTCCCCAGGTTTGAATTGGTCAATTTTACTTGCCTCAAGGATGACACGAGCTTCCCCTTGACCAATGGAAGCACCAACACTGCGTCCCACAGCCACAACGGTACTATGGTCTTTTAATTTATACGTTTTGAGGACATTGGCTGCTTTTTGGGATTGTACGGTTTCTGGACGGGCCTGTACGATGTACAGCTCTCCGGTGCGTCCATCTTTTGCCCATTCAATGTCCATTGGGGCATAGGTTTCCCTGATTTGGGAATAGTGATCTTCGATGATACAAGCCCATTTTGCTAGTTTTAAAATCTCTTCATCCTCTAAGCAAAATTGTTCTTGATCTTGGGGTAAAACTTCGACATTTTTAGTGAGTTTTGATCCTCCTGTATCGTAGATCATTTTGATGGCTTTACTACCGACTCTTTTTTCTAAAATAGGTCGATAACCTTCTTTTAAAGTAGGTTTAAAGACATAATATTCATCAGGATTAACGGCACCTTGTACCACATTTTCTCCTAACCCGTAGGCGGCAGTAATTAAAGCCGCATTTTTAAAGCCTGTTTCGGTATCAATAGAAAACATCACGCCGGCTGAGGCTAAATCGGAGCGAATCATCTTTTGTACCCCGACTGACAGGGCAACAGAAAAGTGATCAAAGCCGTTACGATGCCGATAGGAAATAGCGCGATCGGTAAACAAAGAAGCAAAGCATTTATGACAGGCTTCTAGCACTCCTTTAATGCTATGAATATTAAGATAAGTTTCCTGTTGTCCGGCAAAACTGGCTTCGGGTAAATCTTCTGCTGTGGCACTGGAACGCACAGCAACATCAAGATTTTGGGGTTCTATGTGACATTCTTCGCGGTATTTTTCCTGCAGTAAACTGCATTCATACCTGTAGCGTTCGCAAAGCACTTTATAGGCTTTAACAATGGCTTCTTGTAATTCTTGGGGAAACGGTGTATTTAAGATTAAAGAACGGGCTAATTCTCCTCTCTCTTGCAAATTGGGAACATCATCTACATCTAAATCAGCAAATAAAGCTCTTAATCTTGACTCTAATCCGGCTGATTCAATAAAGTAACGATACGCATAAGCAGTCGTTGCAAATCCGGTGGGAACGTTAACCCCTTTAGGTTGTAATCGTTGGATCATTTCCCCTAAAGATGAGTTTTTTCCCCCCACTAAACCTACATCTTTACTGTCAACTTCTTCAAACCAAAGGATAAATGCTGTTTCTCTATTAACGGTTGAGGTTATTTCATACGTTGTCGTTACCATAAAGTTTTAACCCTAATTTTTATCTCTATTCTAACGAGTTTTTACTCTCAGTATTCTCTTGTTAAAAAATATCAAGAAAATACTATGCTTATTGACTTTTTTGATAAAATATACTGCACAATTTTATGAGAAACTTGTAGGTAAAGAGATAGTTATTAAAGGGTTAACAATTATCAATTGTTTAGACATTACTTGAGAATCCCTGCGATAAATCGACAGGGATTCTCAAAGGCGATCGCTATTTGTATTAATTCCAAGGTTGGAATAGTTAGCTGTTTCTGAGACGTTGTGAGACTTAAAATCTATCAAATCATTTTTAAAAGAACAGCAAGAACAGGTTTTCGTACTTGTTCGTACTTGGATAAAATCTATCAACAATTTCTATGAGTTCTTTTTTTGGGGAGAAATTTAACGGGAGTCCGAGACGCAACATTAAAGATAGAGGGAAAATTTATAACCTGTTATAACCTGTTATAAAAGTCAAAATATTGTTGTTCTAGTTAGCTACTTCTGAGACTATATCTTAGAGTCTGGTGGTGAACTTATGTTCTATTGGGAGGCTGAATAAAAAATTAACGAACTCGATGACCAATATCACGACGATAATATATACCGGGAAAATGAATCGCTTCCATACAAGGGTAAACCTTGTTAATCGCTGTATCAAAATCTTCTCCCAGAGACGTAACACCTAATACTCGTCCTCCATCTGTTAACAAGCGATCGCCTTTTAATTTAGTTCCAGCATGGAATACCGTTGAACCCAAAGTTTCAGCGTCTTTGATTCCTATAATGGGTTTATCCTTCTCATAGTCTCCAGGATACCCTTTAGAAGCAGCTACAACACACACAGCACTTCCCTCATACCATTGTAAGGGAGGCTCCTCACCTAAACGACCCTCAACACAGGCCATCAATAACTCATCTAAGGGGGTTTTTAGAAGAGGTAACACCGCTTGAGTTTCAGGATCACCAAAACGACAATTATATTCTAAAACCTTGGCATCGCCTTCAGGAGTAACCATTAACCCTGCATATAATACGCCACAATAGTTGATTCCCTGTTGACGTAGTGCTGTTACCGTTGGCTCTAAAATCTCTGTTTGTACCCGTTCTAATAGTTCTGGAGTCGCAATCGGTGCCGGTGCATAAGCTCCCATTCCGCCGGTATTGAGTCCGGTATCTCCTTCTCCAATGCGTTTATGATCTTGTGCTGGTAGTAAAGAGCGTATTGTTTTCCCATCTGTCAGGGCTAAGATAGAGACCTCTTCTCCCTGTAAAAATTCTTCGACGACAATGGAGTTAAACCCTGTCCCCATCAACTCATCTACCGCACTCTGAGCTTCTTCTATGGTTTGAGCGACAATAACCCCTTTTCCGGCAGCCAAGTGATCTGCTTTGACGACAATGGGATATCCTTGTTGCGCAATATATGCTTTAGCTGCGTCTGCATCTCTAAAGGTTTCTCCTTGGGCGATCGCAATACCGGCATCGGCCATCAATTTTTTTGCCCAAGACTTACTCGATTCAATTTGTGCGCCGGCTTGAGTGGGCCCAAATACTTTAATATTGTAGCGTTGGAGATAGTCGGTAATCCCTTTAGCTAAGGGAACTTCTGGACCTACCACCACTAGATCAATGTTGTGTTTCTCAACAGACTCGGCAATATTAGCAAAATCATCCACTGCATAAGGCAGATTTTCGCACCCTTCTAATAAGGCAGTTCCTCCATTACCAGGAGTACAAAAACACTGTTCTACTTGAGGCGACTGAAGTAGTTTCCAAACTAGGGCGTGTTCGCGCCCTCCATTGCCAACGACTAAGACTTTCACGCTTTAATAATGGATAATTGATAATGGATAATTGATAATGGATAATTGATCCATTTCTCTATTTTTGAACCCATCAATATCATAACTAAGTGATCAGACATAAATAAACAATTTTGTATTAAGAACTATTAAGAAAACTAGAATTTTGATTCTGTTCTCGTTTCTTTCATCGTTAACTTGAAAGGTGTCTGATGACTCAAACAACTGATAACTCAAAAGATAAACGAATGTTGAGTATTTATACATCTAAATCATTAGGACAAAAATGGACTGATACGTATCAAGACTATTCCCCTATTTTTGCTTGTATTTTAGGCTTTACAGATACTGGTTTAATTCCTGGTATTTCTGCTGCGGGGGCGACACCAGAAGCGAGAAAATATACAGCGATCGCTGATGCAGAATTTTTGGTTAAAGGGGTACAATCTTCTTATCAATACCCCTTACCTTTTTTAACGCAAGGGGTTTCTCCTGTGTTTATTAGTCGTGCTGTTATTGAAGCGTGTGACATTCCTCTTTATTTATTTAATGCAGGCCTTCCTTTACCTCCTCCTGTTCCTTATATTGACTTAAAAGGTATGGCTGCTAAGTGTTTAACCACAGGAAAAGCTTTACCCTTATCATTGGTTTTTGATTTGTTTGAAAAAGGTTTAACGTGGGGAGAAAAATTAGTCAAAAATCATAGCAAATCTTATTTCATTCTCAGTGAATGTGTGGTGGGAGGAACAACAACAGCGTTGGCTATTTTAACAGGGTTAGGCATTAATGCAGAAGGAAAAGTTAATAGTAGTCATCCTAATTGTAATCATCAACAAAAGGCATTAGTGATTAAAGAAGGGTTTGAAAATAGTAATTTTTCTTCAGACTTTGGAGCAATTAATCCTTTTGATTTAGTGGCTGCATTAGGTGATCCGATGCAAATTGTTGTGGCCGGAATCGCTATGAGTGCCAGTTTAAAAACAGGTATTATGTTAGCAGGAGGCACTCAAATGTTAGCTGTTTATGCTTTGATGAAAAGCATTATGAATACGTCTGAATATGAAGCTAATTTCAACAATATTGTTGTCGGTACAACTCGGTGGGTAGCAGAAGATCCGACAGGAGATACTGTTGGGTTAGCTGAGTGTATTGATACTGTTTCTTTATTAGCTACTCAACTTAACTTTTCTAGTTCTTCTTATCAACAATTACAAGGATATGAACAAGGGTATGTTAAAGAAGGAGTGGGTGCTGGTGGTTGTGCGATCGCTTCTTTTTTATCCTATTCTTGGACAGAAGAAAAATTGCTCACTGCTATTGAAAATCTTTTAAATCGTTATTATTATTGATAATAAATTGTTCCCGAAACTAATATCTAATTGATAATCCTAGAAATTACCTTAACTTTGCCATAATTCAGGAAGGTTTATGTCTGTATATTGACGTTCTTTGCAAAATTATAGAATTCCCGTAACTTCTGGAAATTCACCCTCCAAACTTTGTTGCAATAAAGTCATTAAAGGTTGAGATAGTTGCGCAGAAAAATCGCCCTTTAAACAGCGATCATACCATTCAATTAGTTAGACTTTCTTTAACAATTCCTCTAACACGCTTTCCCCATCCAATCTGTTTCATTAAAATAGAAATAACAGTTATTAGAGATGATTTTCCTTATTTAGCCTTGAAAAAAGAGTTATTTATTGATTTTAAATAATAAATAACTCTTTCTTGGGATTAAATTCTATTTTTTCTTAGCTTTAACGAATTTACGTTTGAAGTTTGTTCCAAAAGCAAAGGTGATCAGCGTTCCTAAACTAATAATGGTTGAAGGTTCGGGTACAGGAACTAAAGTAGCTGTAAAAATAACAGGTAATTCACTATCTTCAGGTCCGAAATTTTCAAATCCTGGGACAAAAGGAGGGGCAGAGAAAATTTCAAAATAACCTGGTGGTTGTAAAAAATCAGCAAAAAATAAGTTGATAAAATTACCTTCGGATGTCAAGAAACCTAAACCACTAGACGTTAATTGTTCTCCATTAAGACGTATCAAATTATCAAGTATAAATGGTTCATTTCCTGGTATTGAAGTACCAGTTGGCCATAAACTTGTAATAATTTCATCATTTCGCTTACCAGTAATATCGGTAATTAAATAAAAACCATTATCATCACTAATATCATTAGTGATTAATGTTCCATTTGCTTCTATTCCAGGTGCAGAATAATTCCAATTAAAAGTTAAAGCTAAAGATTTTTCTATTTTTCCTAATATTAATCCAGAAGTGGTCATTAAAATTGTGCTGGAAAATAAAACTATATTTTTCATACTTGACATTATTGAGAACAACATTTTAATAATGTATAACATATTTTAATTTTTAACCAGTTGATTGATGAACAATTTAAGAATGGTTACAAAAATCAAGTTATTATAGAAAATCTCTGTTTTCGATATAAGCTCTAACCTTTATGATCTCTGAGAACGCTAGTTTACACGACAAGTTCGTTTTGACACTCCCACGCATTCCGCTACGCTTCATACGGGGATTCTTGGTTCACTGACTCAAGTTGTCGTAAACAGCATTAAAAATATAATTATAAACCCTAATTTATCAGTAAGGTGGGCATTGCCCACCTTACTTTTTTAGGTAGAGTCGAGGGGAGCGATCACGCGTCCCCCCACACTGACAGTTAACGTTTCACTTGAACCCAAAAAGAGGTTTAAAGAAAGTATGTTATAAAAAAAAATAAAGAGTAACAAATTAAGATT
>JBFRWG010000053.1:0-28192 GCA_051439445.1 Crocosphaera sp. | reverse complement strand
TAACGTTTTAAAAAAGGTCGCAACACAGTTAAACATTCGTTTAACCAAGGTTGGAAAGGGAGCATTGACACTCCCTAAACGGTATGATTTGTATAAGAACATATCTAAATCATATCGTAAACGTTGTAAGAGTGCGTTTTTAACCACTCGAACCACAACCGTTTAGAATCCTTCTTGTTTCAACAGAAGGAGATGTCAAACCTTCTCAAATCGCTTATAATCTGGTTGATGCGATTCGTAACCTAGGAAGTGCGATCGCTAACTATACGACATCCACTACTCAACTAAATTCATCCATTCTTGAAATAAATTAGGGGGAGTTGATAATAAATGAAGATGAGACATTTGGCAAATACGTTTAATCAGAAATAACGCCTCTTTTGAAGTTAAACTCACATCTTGCACCAAGAAAAGTTCGGCTGGGGTGCCAGGTATCAGAAAGCACCGAAGTATCAAGGGTTGCCTGTCAATTTATCGAGGCGAATCTTGCTCCGGTGGCTGTCCTCATGAAAACTTTGAGAATGGAAAAAGGTTGTGGTAAAATAGGGCGGTTCCTACTCGTCCTCCCCGTCATAGGAACAACAAATAAAAGTTGGAATCCATGCTTGGGGTGTTTGTCTACCACCAGAGAGAGAGGCTTCTTCCAGTTCAGCTAAGAGATTTGGTAGTTTGCCAGTGGTTACGCGGTCAACGGGTTGTTGGGGGTTGGGGGTGATGTTCTTCTTATTCATGGGCGCTAATCCTCCGAATTCTTGTCTTTTTGGGATTGTATAACAATCAAGAGGGTTTGTAACATCTCGGTCAAGAAACTTAAGAAACTTGTGTAGCGTGGTTCAGTTATCTTTAGATGAATGCCGCTAAGTTATAAATGGAACCCTTACCCTGTCAGCCTTTTATTGAAACTTGAGAGCCTAAAAAATAAAAAATATTCTTTCATTTTTGACGGAGAGCAGATTGTTAGCAAAACATCTATGACAAGAATAGAGGGAAAAAATAGTCGTTTGCGTCATTATTTAGCAAGACTACATCGTAAGACATTTCGTTATTCTAAATTAAAAGAAATGCTATTTTTGTCAATTAAACACTTATTTATTATTTGAAAGATAAAAATATGTCCACAATAATCAGGCAGTAAATTTTGTTGTTTTACTCTTTGGTGATCGCCTACTATTAAATTGGGAAAAAAGTTAGTTAAAAAAAAATAGCATATCATCCCGTAATGATGCAACGCCGATTCTGGAGCCTTTATTTGATCTGGTTTTCCCAATTCCTGTCACCCCGTCAAGTCGATGCGGCCTTTAAAAACTGAGCTAATGTTTTTGCATAGTGCTAGAGTTGCCAGAAATAGACCAGCGTTTGATGCCACCAACTGTAACAGGCATATTATCCGCTACATCGATAGTAAAACGGAACACCTGACGAGATCGCTTGCCATCTTCGGGATCAAAAAAGGTGAGTAACACATCCCAACAATCACTATTAAGGCGACAGTAAGGGCTTTTTTCTACTTCAATGGTATCCAATTGACGACCTGATGCGATCGCATCTGCAAAGGTAGCCGCCGCTTGAAAGGTATTGGTAACAGAGAAATTAAGAGCGCGATCGCGAGAGGTTTGCCCCACATTATGTAGATCATAATAGACTCGATTTAAAAAGGCTGCCAGCCCTTCTCGTAAGATCAACTCATTTTCTTGTGCCAAATTTTCCACCGTTGCTAAGGCTGCATCCACTAAAGTATTCACATTCCAGCCATACATTCCCCGTGGGTTGCGGATATTCAGCACAGGAACAATTTCCCCTGAAAACAGTTCAACCGTTCGGTTGGTTTGCCGTCCCGGAAGACTAACACGCTCGATAAATTCAGCACTGGTTTCTGCTTCAAGTTGTCCGTTGAGCATCAGCAAGAACATTTCATAAATATCATTGGCAAAAGGTCCCTTGGGATCAAGTGCATAGAGGGTATTTTGATCCAGTTGAAGCGTCCAAATAAGAGCGTGAGCTTCATCTGGGTTGTTATCTAGATGTTCTACCATCTGACGAGCATTGTATGGATCAGGTGGTACTAGAACCCCATTGAGATTAACCTGTGCCATATTTTGGATAAAAGTGTCTCGCCGTGCCTCATCGCCGAAGTCATAAGCGATCGCACCTAAAGCATATACATTTCCTGAGTAAGCCATGCTAGGTTTAACCTGAGAAGGTATCAGGGTAGATGTATCAGTTTCAACGGTTGCAGTTGAAGATGAAGTTTCAACCGTTGCCGAAGGAATTTCGTTATCAAAACCACTTCCAACTTTGTGATCTATATTTCTGTTTTCTACCGTCTCAGATAGAGTAACGCCTTTATGTTCAGTTCGGGTGACTTGTTCCCCTGCAAAAGAAATGGTCACCGAAGCCCCAAATAATAGCTTCATTGCGTCTGGGAGATTCACTTTACCTCTTAAGCAGCGTTCAGGTTCGTCAGTATCATCAGAGGTGCAGGGAATAGCCGTATTGAGTAGTGCAGCCCGAATTGCTTCTGCATCGATGGTTTTTCCTTGTTGTAGTTGCAAACTCATTAATAAACCACATAACCCTGTCATTACAGGTGCAGCCATACTTGTTCCTTTAAGGCGCACCGGTTCTTCATTGGCAGGTTGTGCGCCTAATATTTCGCCACCGGGTGCCATAATGCCTTCTAAGGCGTTATTTCCTCCCCAATTACTAAATTTATAAGGTGTTCCATCCGGCTTTAATGCACCCACTGAAAGCACTCCCTCCAAGGATGCAGGCATACACCAGCATTCTCCTTTATTATTACCAGCAGGAGCAACAATGAGAATATTGTTATCAAGGCATTTTTTCAGAGCTTGTAGTAAGATTTCTTCCCCTTCACCGCTTTGGGTGGGACGACAGGCAGCACAGTGAATGATATTTGCCCCTAAATCTAAGGCTAACTCGAAGGCGCGGGCTAAACTCAGGGGTGACATAAATTCCTCATTGGTGCCAGTGGTATTAAGGGGAACATTAATGACACGACAATTAGGGGCTAAACCGGGGGATGGGGTGTTTTCTTGTCCAACAATAGTGCTGGTAATATGGCAAGCGTGGTTATCGCCGTGGATACGTTTCAGTAAGGAGTCAGGAAAGGCTGCTTTTTGCGCTTCTGCTTTTTCCTCTTTATCAAGATCATCGTTATGATCAATTTCTTGGAACTTAAGATAAGCCTCTTTGGGAACGGGTTCGGCGGTTGGATGCCAATAGGGGAAGATTTTGGAGATTTGCGCCCCTTCAAAACAGGAAAGGGTGTGATCTGGATCGCCATCGAGGATAACAATGGTAAGGCGAGAATCCCCTAAAGTTTGATTTCGTAAGTCAGCTAAACCAGGAATGCGATCGTCAAGATCATGGGGATGTTTAGCCGTCAGTTGGGTTGAGGGAGCAGGGGAGGCAGAGGGAGCAGAGGAGGTTTCAATTGCTGAGGTTTCAACTTCTATACTTTCAATTTCCGATTCATCTTCGCTCGTTTCAATGATTGACTCAGAAACCCCCTCGTTATCTATGTCTACGGCTAATTTTTCCACTTCGCTCGCCTTAATATCTTGGTTAGGTAGTGAACCTAACATAAATTCACCCACAGAAGACTCTACTATATAGTCTAATCCTGTTGCTTGGGCAAAAGTGTCGCTATCTCCTGTCCCTAACGCACAGGGTGCAAGTCCCATATTGGTTGCAACTAAATATAAGTTCTGATAAAGAACCCCAACGTGCTTGAGAACCAGCGCATAAGCCAAAGAACGATACTTACGAAACAGTCTGCCAAACCGAGCCGTAATAATCAATAAAATTTGGGGTATTCCTTGTTCCCCACTGGACTGATGAGCATCTTTTAGTAAAGCCTTTATATGTGCCTCTTCTGTCTCAATTTGAGCTAATTGATGATTCAAGGGATCATAATGATATAAACCTGAATTCATCCCTTGACAACGACGCACCACAGGATAAATTTCTAATTCGTACATCGCGCCACCGCAGGGATAAGGACGACGACTAAGTTCACCCCAGTCAAAGTCTTCCCCAAATTGAGCTTTAAGCATTTCTTGTTGCTCTGCATCTTGGGTGTAAATTTCTTGAATACGAGCGGTACGGTAGAGGAGTTCCCCTAATTGATCAATGGTAATGGGTAAATTATCGTCATATTCTCGGATCGATTCTCTTTTCTCGATGGCTGTGGTTAAGGTCTTATCTTTCTGACGAATGGCATCAATATTAAGTTGAGGGAGTGCTACAATTTGCCCACTCATGGGCGGTTTGACGACAGGAAACTGATCCCAAACATCCACACTCCCTTCAATATCTGCTATGAGATAATCGTGGCGACCTTGACGACAACGACTATGGAATAATAGGTTATGAAACTCCCATAATTTCAGGTCTGGGGTTTCTGCTTCAACGCTCAGAAAACCTGTCGCCCAAAGGAGATTTAAGAATTGATAGGCGGTTTCTGGTCCCACTTGAGGGGGAGGAGTAATTTGTGGTAGGGATTGAGGTTGAGAAAGTTGGGCTAAAATAGCACTGGCTCGCCAATCTAAGAGTTTAACCCGAAATTTTGACAAGGGAGATTCTAAGACCATCCCTCCCTCATAACTGCGTTGATAGGCAAAACGAGAAAGGCTAACACTTGCCTGTGTCCAATGGGGTGCGTCTAAATCCAGTTGGGCTGATTCTACCATAGGAACTGCGATCGCTAATGGTAATACTGCATACTGTAACCAACCTCGCTCATCCATCTGTTGTAGGGTAATGGCCAGTTGTTCCCCTGCTTCGGTTCCTTCTTGTTGGCTCAAATTCTGGGTTAATTGTTGTAAGGTAGCTGTTCCTTCTTGGAGGTGGGCGATCGCATTTTCTAACCCTGGTATCGTTGGTATGATTAACCCAGAGGTTGCCGTCTTTGTGTCGTTGTCAGAGGCAAGAGTAAGGCTATAACCTTTTTCGGAAGGATTAATTTGAATGTCGGAATTGAGAGAAAGGGTAAAGGGGTTAGAACGCATAAGAATTATTTAGTAACCTAACTTGAAAATTAAATTATGAAAAGCCAAGGTTGAGACGAAGCAAATTCCCACATATTGATTTAAGTCACACCTAATCCTGTATATTTTCTAACAAAAGCAGGTTGTAATCCTAACACAATATCTTCCCTAGCTACACCCCTAGCAATTAAATCATCCGCTAAACAAAAATCTGTTTGATTGCGCTGAATCCAAATCTTACCATCGCAAATATCCAAATGGAATACAGTAGAATAGATCCTTTGTTGATTCTTCCAACCTAAATGCACTAATAAATAACGATCTTTTTCTTTATCAAAAACTGTTTCTGATTCAATATCTCCACCTAATGGAGGTATTTGACCATATTCTGTTAAGAAATTACAAATAATTTCTCGATACAATTCTAATTTATCCATCTTTCTATAACCTCCTTTTTAGGATCATAGAGAATTAACTTTAATTCATAACGCTTAATTATTGCTTTTGGTAAATCTCTTTTAAAAAAAGATTCATACGTATAAACAGGAACAGCTAAAAATAAAATTCTTTCTGGTTCATCTGTTTCCAATACTAAACGATAATTTAAGAATTGTCCTAAAGCTAAGTGAAAATCAAACATAGCTGAATCATTCAGAAAACTTTTAATCTCCACCGCAATTTTTTGATTATCCTTTTCTGCTCCTAATACCTGTTCTGCTCCTAAATCAATTTCTACTTGATCTTCTTCACTATACCTAATTCTAAGTGGATCATGGGTAATAATCCACTGTTCCTTAATAAGAGCTTCTTTAACAGCATTATGAAACTTATCCTTAGCACCCATACTTAATACAATTAATCTTAACAAACTGTGCTAGGCTTTGCTAACACACTACTATAATCGTGCCAGGTATGCTCAAGTCCCGAAGTATCAAGGGTTGCTCGTCAATTCATTGAGGCGAATCTTGCCCCCTGGCTGTCCTCATAAAAACTTTGAGAATGGAAGGAAAAAGGTTGTCGTAGAACAAGCCTATTCCTACTCGTCTTCTCCGTCATAGGAACATATAAGCACATCTACTGATTCTCTGCACAACCAGCACTGTTTGGAGGTTAGTATCTCTGTGCCTGAGAGAGAGGCTTCCTCTAGTTCAGCTAAGAGGTTAGGTAGTTTACCAGTGGTTACACGGTCAACAGGTTGTTGGGGGTTGGGGGTAATGTTCTTTTTGTTCATGGGAGTTAATCCTCTGAATAGTGTTTTATCTGAGATTGTATAACAATCAAGAGGATGTGTCCATCTTGGTCAAAAAGCTCAAAAAAACTTGTGTAGCGTGATTCAGTTATCTTTAGATAACGATCTTGATTAGCCTCGTCAATTTATGGCGAGGCGGTATTGATGACAAACCTGAGAAGAATCATACAACGCCCCGAAATCAATTTCGAGGCTTAATAATAGGCGTTCATTAAAATGAACTATCATTAATCTACAGAAATTTAGGGAAACTTACATGATACAAACCTTAGTAGATATTGGTAATCTAATTACCTCTGACCCAGAGATTCAAGGGGGACGGGCAATCATCAGAGGAACAGGCACTACAGTGGGTCGTATCGCTACCCTTTACAAGCAGGGATATAGTGCGGACGATATAGTAGCAGACAAAGACTATTTGACCTTAGCCCAAGTATATGCTGCACTAGCCTATTATCACGCCAATCAGCAGGTAATTGAGGCTGATTTAGCTGCTGAACAAGCCGAATATGAGCGTCTGGCGGTGCTGAACCATGACTAACATTTGCTTATATCTCGATGAAGATGCAACCAGCAATCGTCTATTAGGCGCACTCCGCAGTCGAGGTGCAGATGTTGTTTCTACGGCTGAGGACAAAAAGCTATCCCAACCTGATGAGCAACAATTGACATGGGCCTTTGTCAATCAGCGAGTTATATACAGCTTCAACGTGAGAGATTTTTATCGGTTGCATACCCAGTGGTTGAGCGAAGGAAAAGAGCATTCAGGCATTATTCTCAGTAAACAAGATTATTCCATTGGCGACCAAATGAAAGGCTTGTTAAAGCTGATCTCAACAAAATCAGCAGAAGATATGAAAAATAATATAGAGTTTTTGAGAACATGGATCAACCGATAATTGAAAACTTGCCTTATTCAATTAATTAACGGCGAAGAATAATAACGCCCCGAAATCAATTTCGAGGCTGATAAAAAACTATAATTGCTATCATTGTCTAGAATTAGAAAGTCTTAATTAGAAAAAACTTCTGACTTCCTACTTCTGACTTCTGACTTCGAGCGGAGCGATCAAGCTCCTTGGCTGTCCTCAAAACACATTTGAGAAGGGAAAAAGGTTGTGGTAGGATAAAGTTGTTCCTACTCGTCTTCCCCGTCATAGGAACATAAACAACTTCCCCCACCACACAATACGCTAAGTTCGCGGGTAGTGTATGTGTACCTGAGAGAGAGGCTTCTTCCAGTTCAGCCAAGAGGTTTGGCAATTTGCCAGTGGTTACGAAGAAACTTGTGGGTATCTCGAAACTCTTGCTTAACCCGACTTTAACTTAAAATGGCATCGCCATCGGATTCATTTCAGTTTCTAAAATAGGTGAAGGCCGCCAACCTAACTGTACAGGAACATCATAAAGCCGTCCTGCACCAAATCGTGACCAAAAATGGCGCATCCCCGGTACAATCACCTTAACTACATTTAAGCCAATATCAGGACGAGTTTGGTCAAGAATAAGGGTTTCCATCCCTGCTTGTTTAACAATCTCCACACAAGTCATCACATCCTCCCGAATATCATTACCCCAACGTTTCGGATAATCCTGCATGGTTTTTAATGGTTGCGTTGAATCAGGGGCTAAATAAGGTTGATTTTCTAAAGTTGCTTGCAGTAACCACAGTTTGGCATCTCCATCGAGTTTCTCATCGGGGACTTTATCCAGTTCTAACCCCAATTGATTGACTTCTGTTAAAGCACGAAGAACCGCAATTGTGGGGTCAAGATGGGCCCCAAAGCCAAGGATTAAACGCTCAGAGTCTCCTACCAGACGACGAGAGACACCCGCAAAAGCTGGAATCCCTAAATCGGCCGTTAAATCCAATACCCACAGTTCTCGGTCATTCTCAGCATAATATTCTTTTAATTCCGTAAAGTAAGATTCCTCAAAACTATCTAAATCTACCGCAGGACGACGCAAACGGTTATACCACCACAAAGCCACGCTATCCCGTTCCACCAGTTCCATAAACCCTTGTAAAATAGCTTCCTCTAAAGTATTCCCTGCTGCATTGCCGTTAGAATCTGCCTTGCAAAAACGCTGTTCTTTGGGTAAGGGGTAATTGTAATAACAAAAAGCAGTGGGTAAATATTTATGATGCTGTTCCGTTAAAGACCATACAGGTGTCCATTCAAGGGATTGATTGGGGTTAAAGCGTTGGGGAATCCAATCGTGTGCCGCTTGGCGATTCTTATTAATCTCCTCACGGTTAGCATATTGAGTCTCACTGATACAGAGACAATCTTCGGGATTAATGGCTAAATCCCCTAATTCTGTAGAAGTAGCCGTTTTACGGGGTTCATCCCCTTGGTAAATGCCAGAATAACGTTCTACCGCCTCACAGAAACCACTGGCACGGGATTGACTGTCGGTTTTACCTTTTCCGGAGCTTTTATGTTTTAAAGTGCTGCGAAGTCCCCTTAAAGATGTAGCACTGCCAAACGCATGACCAGCACTATAAGTATGCACTAAGGGATTTGTGGGGTCAGTGACACGGATTAATTCGGTAACAACCCCTGTAATCTTACTAATAAGATGCTCGTATGTTTGAATCGTTTGTTGGGGGGTAATGGCACGGTGTCCCCCATCACGGGTAAAGTGTTTAAGGCGTGATTCGAGTACCAAAGGCTCAAACCCTCGACGGTGCAGAATTTCCGAGTCGCCACAGGTGGGACATTGGGGACGACGAATCAGGGTATGGGTTTTAACGTCTAGAGAACAGTGATTAAAGGTGATTAATTTGCCTTCTAGGGTAGGAAGAGAAGCGTTAGAAGACTGGGAGATAACCAGATATTTAGCGATTTCAGTAGCAGCAAATTGCAGTCCTGTTTGTACAGTAGAAGGTAAGGCTGCACGGGCTGTGGGAAGATAACTACTGGTTGAGTCAGAGGGTTGACCGTTATTTTGGGCTAATGCTTGTTTTTGACGCTGTACGGAAGCTTCTACTTCTCTATTGCCTTCTAATCGTTGAGCGAGGCAATGCCAGCAACCTGTTTCTTGGGGCTTAAAGACTGGACCTAACCATAGCACACTCCCTAGTGGTTTTAATAATAGCCAAGGTTGTCCAGTTTCTACCATTTTCTGGTTAAGGGTTTCCAGTTCCGGGTGTAAATAGTCATCAGTCAGGACAATAGTGAGGGCAAGGTTAGAACTATCAGAAGAATGAACGGAAACGCCTAAATCTTGTAAAGCAGTGGCCAGGATATCTACCATTTTCTCGTTGATACGAGTTCCCACTGTTTTGATAGTAACAGGCTGTTGTAGAGCTTGTGCAGCCATCGCTGGAGCAATTCCTAATTCACTCCAAAAAGCAGCTACTTCTGGGGAAAATTGGGGGGCTGCTTCGGTTAAGTAACCTGTTTCGTTGAGGCGGTTTAAAACAAAGTCGATATATTCGAGGGGGATTTCTTCGTTAAGCTTTTCGGCGATTTGTTCACGGGTATGGTTGCCATCAAGGAAGGGTAGAATTTGACAGTAAAGTTGTCCCGTTAGGGCGTGGTTTTCTTGTTCGCCAAGGAGATAAACTTGTTTAGGGGGAAGGATTTCAATATGGTAGTGAGGTTTTATTTGAAATGCCATTAAAATGTAGAATTTAGAATTATTATCCAGAACTTATTTTATCAGTGATTAGTTATCTTTAGATAACGATACCCATATTAGCCTTGTCAATTTATTGCAAGGCGGTGTTAGTGATGAACCTGCAAATATCTGCACCAACCTCAAAATCAATTTCGAGGCTAACAAAAAACGTTCATTAAAAATGAACTATAATTATTATGATTAATGAAAGCGATTAGTTATCTAAAGATAACGATATAGCGTTTCTCACTGTCATGAGGTACACTCATGTTTTCTCCCCGAACTCCGAACTCCGAACTCCGAACTCCCAAAACTAAAAAATTTTGTACCTCACAAGTATGGGAACTGCTATACCTGTTAGCTTTGTCAAGAAGATTGCAAGGCGGTTTGTTATCAAAACTGCTATTTTTAAGACCATTTCACTCTAACAAACCTATGGCTTTATGGCGTTTATATTATCATGTAATTTGGGGAACTAAGAATCGACAGCCTTTGATTTTGCCTGAATATGAGAAAAAATTATATAATTATATCATGGGTAAATCCGATGAATATGCTTGTATCGTTCATGAGGTTAATGGAATGGCAGATCATCTTCATTTAATTGTCTCTGTTCCTCCAACCATTACAGTATCTGAATATGTCAGAAAAATCAAAGGAAGTAGTTCTAATTATTTGAATAAAATCAGTACAAATCAGTTTGCATGGCAAAGAGGTTATGGTGTGTTTTCCGTTGGGGTTAAGAATTTAGAGATTGCCATTAATTATGTCAAGAAGCAAAAAGAACATCATGCTAAGGGAACAATTATTCAATTGTTAGAAATGGATAAAAATGAAAATGATTCTCCTCAGCGATTTGATCAAAAAAAATGCTATCATGATTGATAATTATCAACAATCAACCTTATTCAATTAATTAATGGACTATAACAACAACAATGCCCCGAAATCAATTTCGAGGCTAATAAAAAGCGTTCATTAAAATGAACTATATTCAGTAACCAGTTATCTTTAGATAACGAAACCTAGATTAGCCTTGCAATAAATTGCAAGGCGGTATTAATTGTGAATCGAAGTATCAAGGGTTGCCCGTCAATTCATCGAGGCAAATCTTGACCCCTGGCTGTCCTCAAAACAAAATTGAGAATGAAAAAAGGTTGTGGTAGGATAAAGTTTTTCCTACTCGTCTTCCCCGTCATAGGAACACAATAGGTCGCGGTTATAAACAGGATCCCAAATTACAGGTAGTGTATGTGTACCAGTGAGAGAGGCTTCCTCTAGTTCTGCCAAGAGGTTTGGCAGTTTACCAGTAGTTACGCGGTCAACGGGTTGTTGGGGTTTGGGGGTGATGTTTTTCTTATTCATGAAAGTTAATCCTCTGAATTCTTTATTTTCTGGTATATTATAAAAATTAAGAGGTTTTGTCCAATATCGTTCAAGAAAACTTAATAAACAATTAACCGTGAAGAATCATAAACCGCCCCGAAATCAATTTCGAGGCTAATAAGGGGCGTTCATTAAAATGAACTATGATTGATGAAAGCAATTAGTTATCTTTAGATAACGATATCTATTAGCCTTGTCAATTTATTGCAAGGCGATATTGATAATAAACCAATAAACCGAAATGGTGAGGCGATGTTAATGACAAACCTGCAAAGAATCATAAACCGCCCCGAAATCAATTTCGAGGCTAATAAGGGGCGTTCATTAAAATGAACTATGATTTAATAGAGGTGATTAGTCATCTTTAGATAACGATAACCATATTAGCCTTGTCAATTTATTGCAAGGCGGTGTTGTTTGATTAATTTAAGACCAAATCCGTCCTCGACGAAAAGGCTTTTTGTTCTTAGCAGAGGTTTTAGAGTGTTCACGGGCATACTTCCACCAGTAGGAATAATCCTGTAGTCCCGTCATCGTTGTGGGAACATAAGACTTTTTAGGTGCCGTTTCTGTCGGTTGAGCGTCAGTTTTTTTCTTAGTTGCCATTGTTTTAGTCGGTTGTGAAACAGTTTGAGGAACAACTACCCCTTCGAGTTTGAAATAGTCTATCCAATGTGCGCCATCTCCTGCGCCGCCAGCAGTGGTTATCGTTGGCCAGAGCAACCAATTTGCCAGAGGGTTTCAGTCTGGTTTGTCATTTCAGTTATCAATTATCAGTTATCATTGACCCTGGCTAGAGCCAGAGCCATAACGATCAACAATTTAGAACAAACGACCAAAGCCACCCCAACCAGAGTGCATCACTTGGTTGTAACTACGTTGGGCAAAAACAGCAGGATCGTTGTAATTGGCTCCATGAAGAAGATCCATACGAATATGTACAAGACTGTCAGCACTGCCGTTTTCCACATCAACCGCTAGGGCCGGTTGGGTAAAATGGGGTCGCTTTACTGGGGGAGATTGTTTAGGAAATGTCATTGTTGTCTTAGGTATTTAGGTATTATTTAATAGGGTGATGACCAAGATTTCACTTCGCCTAATGTGACAGGAATCAAATCGCTGACATCGATAGTAAAGCGGAAGATTTTTTTCGCCCGACGACTATTTTCAGGGTCAAAGAACTTCAATTTTACGTCCCAACAATCGCTATCCATACGACAGAAGGGGCTTTTTTCCACAGTAACGCTATCCAATTCCATCCCTTGAGCAACCGCTTGGCTAAAGGTGGCTGCCGCTTGAAAGGCATTGGTTACAGCAAAATTGAGGGCGCGATCTTGAGAAGTTGTTCCCAAGTTGCGTAAGTCATAATAAACTCGATTCAGGAAACTGCCCAAAGTGCGACGCATTCCCTCTTCATCGGCTTCCCCTTCACTTTCTTGAACCGATGCCAAAGCAGCACTGACTAAGCTGTTCACCTTCCAACCATAGACTCCACGGGTACTTTGGGGTTCAATAACAGGAACAACTTGCCCAGAAAATAGCTTAATGGTTCGTCCTGTTAGTACCCCTGGAATACTGACTCGCTCAATATAATCATCGTCGCTTTCGGGTTGAATTTGACCAGCGAGGAGTTCTTGTAGAGCTAAATAGGTTTCCCGTGCAAAGGGGCCTTTGGGTTCAATGGCGTAAACAGGGGTTAACTCAATATTCAGTGTCCAAATCAAAGAGCGAGATTCCGAGATATCACTCCCTAGATAATCCACCATCTGACGGGCATCATAGGGATTCGCTGGCACCATAACCCCTTCACCAAGATCAAAAGGAGGCATCAGTTGCTTAAAGGTATCACGACGGGCTTCGCTACCGAAATCATAACCAAGGGTTCCTAAAGCATAAACAAGCTGATTGCTGGCTAAATCACTGGGTGTTTGACTGGGGGTAATTTGATTGGATGTCATAGGGGTAGAAGTAGAAGGGTTAACAGTAGTAGAACCCCCAGAAGAAGCCACCGCAACGGGTTCTTTTGAAGGGGTAAGGGTTGGTTCTGTTGTCTCAGTGGCAGTGGCATTTGTAGTCATACCGCCACCACAGCCACAGTTTGCTGAGGCTTCAAGCTCACTAGGATTGATAGTTGTTTGTTCTTCGGACATTTTTGCTCCTTCTAGTAAAGTATAAGCACCGGACAGGTTGAGTTTTCCTGCTAAACAACGACGAGTTGATTCCGAGACATCCTCACCGCAGGGTAAGGCACTTTGCAGTAGGATACGACGAACTCCTTGAGGGTCGGGGGTTTCCCCTCTTCTCACTTGTTCACTCAATAATAAAGCAGCTACCCCTGAGACAACAGGTGCAGCAAAACTTGTCCCATTGAGGCGTTGTGTCCCCCCTTGGGGGGTTGCGCCAAGAATGTTATTTCCAGGGGCTAGAATCCCCTGCTGTTGATAGGTATCGCCCCAGTTGCTAAAGTCTAGGGGCTGACCACTGGCATCCATTGCACCCACCGCTAAGACATGGGGTAGGGCCGCTGGTACATGGAGACAGTCGCAACCATCATTCCCAGCGGCAGCTACAATGAGAATATTTTTCTCTTGGCACAGACGCACGGCATTTTCCAGCCAGCCTTCTGCTTCACCAAAATCTGTAAGTTGTCCTCCACTGATATTAATGATATGAGCCCCTGCATTAGCTGCTTGTTCAATGCCTCTAGCCAAGTCTAGTTGGGTCACACTACAGCGATCGTCTGCAAAAATCGGTACAATCAGCCCTTGACATTGGGGAGCAATTCCCTCAACCTCACTCTCAGGTTGCCCAAAAATAATACTCGCTACATGAGTACCATGACTCGACATATTGCCATCACTAATGGCCGTATTGGGAACAAGAGTTGGGAGTGCGCTGAGTGATGCTCCTTGAAAGCAAGCATGGCGAAGATCAACGGGTCCATCTAATACCGCTATACAGATGCTAGAATCACCTTTTAAATGGCTGAGTTCTAAGTTAGGAATACTTTTTATAATGCTCCTCCTTATGATCAAACCTTTATTCGTGTATTTAAGCAAATTTCTGCTTACAATGTCCATAACTTACCAGTTACCCCAGATCAAGCGCATTTAATTTTTGTTAACTTGAGAATATCGTTAGTTAATCAGAGTTTTTATGCCTAACTCCGCTAACACACTTTGGGGACTTTTTCAGCGATCGCCGTTAAATCCGTAATATAAATTAAAACAGTGCTGCTTATCAGAAAATGGTTAAGGTGATCGCTGTTTGTCAAACACAAGAATAAGTCTGCATCTGGGCTTTTTATGGCTCTTGATAATTTAACTATTATCGCATATATATAATAACTAAAAAAAATGGAAGTGCCAACGGGATTTTAACTCGCCAACTCAATGGCTTCTTTTTCTAATAATAACGTGACTGGACCATCATTATTAATACTAACGTCCATCATCGCTCCAAAAATTCCCGTTTCTATTTTTAAACCACTCTTTTTTAACTCATCAACAAATAAATCATATAATTTTTTTGCTTCTCCAGGAGGAGCGGAATTGCCAAAAGATGGACGACGACCTTTACGACAATCCCCATACAAAGTAAATTGGCTAATTACTAATAAGTCTCCAGAAATATCTTGCACTGATTTTTCCCATTTAGCTTCCTTCTCTTCATCGGAAAACAATCTTAACTCTAAACATTTTCGCACCATCCAATTAATTTCATTGATAGTATCATTAGGAGCAATTCCTACTAACAAATTCAATCCTTTTCCTATCTTACCCACCACCTGACCATTAACTTTTACTTGAGACTCACTTACCTTTTGAATAATCACGCGCATAGTCTATTAGCCATTTATATTCATTGAATAATGCCGAGCAAGAAAATTAAAATCAAGGAATACACTCTTAACCTGAGTTCGATATAAGATAATCCCTTATAATGCAGTCGATCAGAGAATTACATGAATTTTCAGTATTTTTGTTATTGTCAAGCAAAGATAAATGCTTCGCCATAATGACGGGCCTTTTTGTTGCTAGATATTTGACGTTAGTGACTCGTTGATTGAGGCTATTACTCACTACAGTTTACCTCACTTTGAGTCCCTGAATACTAAAAGTGAGTTTTTTTATCTTTTTTTAAGGAGGAAAATTATGCCGTCTCAAAATGGAGAATTAACTCCCCCGCAAAGGACAACAACATTTTCGCACCATGAGTCTTCGAGAATTATCCAGTCTCTAGTTACACTACCCAAATAATAATTTTGATTACAATTGATAAAATTCATAGACATTTTTCGCTGCACGATGTAATAGAGAATGTCGATAAACCAATGATTTCAGGTCTTTAGCATAACCTCCACCAATGACACTAGCAACAGGATATCCTTGGGCAAGACAACTACTTAAAACAAGCATTTCTCGCCGATAAATTCCCGTATCCGTTAAACTTAATTTTCCAAAATGATCTTGAGCATGAACATCAACTCCTGCATCATATAAAATTAAATCTGGTTTAATTTGTGATAATAAATCCTGAAGATGTCGAGATAATATCTGTAAATAACCATCATCGTCTAATCCTTTCGGTAAAGAAACATCTTTATCACTTTTCTGCTTTTCTCTGGGGAAATTCGACTCACAGTGCATTGAAAAGGTAAACACTGTGGGCTCATTTTGGAATATCTTAGCCGTTCCATCTCCTTGATGAACATCGAGATCAATAATTAATACGGTTTTGACTAAGTTTAATTTCTGTAGAACACGAGTAGCTATTGCCAAATCATTAAAGATACAAAACCCAGAACCATAAGACCGAAAAGCATGATGAGTCCCCCCTGCTGTATTACAAGCCAAGCCAAATTTTAAAGCTAATTTAGCGGTTAAAATAGTTCCTCCAACTGCAATACAAGTCCGTTTGGCTAACGCTTCACTCCAAGGGAGACCAATGCGTCGTTGTTCTTTATCCGTTAGAGTTCCTTGACAATAAGCGGTAATATAATTAGGACAATGGACTAATTCTAATAATGATTCTTCAGGAAATTCTGGAGAATAAATATCATTATATTTAGCAATTTTTTCTCTTAGCAATAATTCATAAAGTAAGTTAAATTTACTCATTGGGAATCGATGTTCGTCAGGGAGAGGAGCAACATATTGAGGATGATAAACAATGGGAAAATTCATTATTAATCTTCTTATCTTACAATTATAGAGCAATGGGTTGTGTGATGATAGTAAGCGAGCGCATTGGAGACCTCATTTAATTTTAATTGGTTTAATTTAACTTGTTCATGGTCAAGAATAATAGGTTCTAAATTCTTAGTTGACAACTAGGTTTACTGTAAAAAGAACTAAAATGCTTTTCTTATTTTCCTCCCTTCATATCATTAAAATAGTCTAAAGCTTCATCACACCATTCAATCCATTGATTTTCAAGACGAATCCCTCTTTTAAGGGTTAAATAAAGACAATGCTCTGATGGGGGTAAAGTCTCAATATTCTCTAAAAAATCCCTCTCTTTTTCTTGATAATTGGTTAAAGTTTCTTGATGAATTTGACGACGATGGGTTAATTCTTGAATAATAATATCTGGATTGACAAAAGATCCTGCTCGAACTTTAACTAACAAATCTTCTCGAATAACTGCTGGTTCCGATGGTAAAGTCATCCACGTTTCTAACTCTGTTTTACCTTGTTCTGTAATTGAATAAAGTTTTTTATCCGGACGACCTTCTTGGGGAATAATTTCCGATTTAACTAATTTTTTCTTCTCCATTTTAGCTAATTCTCGGTAAATTTGCTGTTGAGTCGCTTTCCAAAAACAATTCACAGTCTCTTCAAAATGCTTCCAAATTTCATATCCTGTATGGGGTTCAGTCGCTAGAGTAACTAAAATCGTGTGAGTTAAGGCCATTGCTTTATTTTCAAATTTTAAGATAAATTTAATCCGACTATTCAGTTTATTGGGCAAATAACAAGATTCGTAAAAAATTCTCCTTGACATATACAACTTGTTGAATATACATTAAAGTTGTATTCAACAAGTTGTATACTTACAGGGTTAGTATACTATAAGACTTGATATATGGGGTTAATATCATGAGTAAAGTATTGTCAAAACCTGATCCTATTGATAATTTTCCCGTTATTCCCGCTAAGAAGACGAATTTTAGGAATTTACTCCTTACAATTATAATGGGTGGAGGATTGCTTTTAGCTGGGTTTATGGTGGGAAGTCAGAATCGTTCCGAAGAGGAAACTCCAGTGAAAAAACCTATTTTTACTTCTCCTAACATTTTAAGGGTAAAAACCCTAAAAATAGCTCCAATTTCTCGTTATTCAGTTGAAAGAACCTATACAGGGAAAACAGCAACCATGAGAGAAAGTCCCTTGGGGTTTGAGCGAGGAGGGAAAGTGGTCAAGTTGTATATAGATGAAGGAGATCGCATTACTAAAGGACAAGTGATGGCGAAACTGGATATAAGTCAGCTAGAAGCTAGAAAATTGAACTTAGAGGCGCAAAAATCACAACAATTAGCCATTTTAGCTGAATTACAAGCAGGGGAAAGACCAGAGAGAATTGAGGCAGCCAAAGCAAATGTTCAGCAATTACAAGAAAGATTGAGTTTAGAAGTAGCAAAACGGGAAAGACGAGAATATTTGTATCAAGAAGGTGCCATTTCCCTCGAACAATTAGATGAAGTATCCTTTAATAGTAAGGCCTTAGCAGCACAATTAGCTGAAGCCCAAAGTCGTCTTGATGAACTGTTAGCAGGAACGAGAATTGAACAGATTCATGCACAAAAAGCAATTATTAAACAACTGGACGCTAACCTTAAAGACATAAATTTAGATATAAACAAAAGCTATTTAAGATCCCCTTATTCTGGAACAATTGCTCAACGTTTAATTGATGAAGGAACGGTAGTTTCTACAGGACAATCAATTGTTAAATTGGTGGAAAACGGAAAACCAGAAGTCAGAATTGGGATTCCAGTGGATAAAATGGATACAATTAAGCAAAAAAGTCAATATTCTGTATTAATTAATAATAAACAGTATTCTGCTAGAGTATACTCCATTTTACCAGAAGTTGATTCCGCTACCCGTACTCAAACCCTCATTTTAACCCTAGAATCCAGGGCTGCCTTTCAAGTTCCTAGTGGTGCGCTCGCACGGTTAAAAGTGACTGAAACTATTGCTAAATCAGGGTTTTGGTTACCCATCACTGCTTTAATTAAAGGCGATCGGGGTTTATGGTCTTGTTATGGGGTAATTGAAGGAGAAAACGGCACAAAAATAGTTGAAAAAAGAGATATTGAACTTTTATATACCCAAAGTAATCGGGTTTTAGTGAGAGGAACCATTAAACCAGGGGATTACATTATTACAGAAGGGACACAACGAGTTGTCCCAGGACAAATAGTGATCATTAACGAGTGAGGGGTCAATAATTCTCAATTCTCAATTCTCAATTCTCAATTCTCAATTCTCAATAAAATGGTTACTATCTTTTATCGAAATTTACGGTTACTCATTCTCACCATTCTGCTGATTCTTTTTTTAGGATTATCTTCCTTTGAACTACTTCCGAGAATGGAAGATCCTGAACTCATATCACGAGTTGCAACTATAACCACTTTTTGGCCAGGAACAAATGCTGAACGAGTGGAATCCCTAATCACTGAGAAATTAGAGGATAAATTACAAGAAATTGAGGAAATTCAGTTGTTAGAATCTGTGTCTCAAACTGGACTCTCCTTAATTACCGTTGAATTGCAAGACGAAATCACTGAAGTTGAACCAATTTGGTCGCAAATCAGAGATAAAGTGAATGATGCTAGGGTTGATCTTCCTTTAGATGCAAGCGAACCCGAATTTGAGGAAATTTACCTAAAAGCTTATGCAATGTTAATTGGGTTAACCTGGGAACAGGATAATCAACCCAATTATGCCATCTTACGCCGTCGTGCGAAAATGCTAGAAGACGAATTAAGCTCAATTTTCGGGACAGAAGATGTAGAATTGCGAGGTGAACCAGATGAAGAGATTTTAGTTGAAATTGACCCCATTACATTATCCAGTTTAGGGTTAACCCCACAACAAGTAGCTCAAACAATAGAACAAAGTGATGCTAAAGTTGCATCAGGACAACTCAGAAATTCAGAAAATGAGTTATTGCTGGAAGTTGATACAGAATTAGACAGTTTAGAGAGAATTAAACAAATCCCCCTACAATCTTCCCTTTCCAGTCAAATTACCCGTGTGGGGGACATTGCATTAGTGAGTAAAGGAATACAAGAACCTCCCTCAGATATTGCGATTATTAATGGACATCCAGCGATCGCCATCGCATTATTAACACGATCCAATCAAAGAATCGATCAATGGTCACAACAAGTTTATCAAACCTTAGATCGGTTCAGTCAAACCCTTCCGAGTGGATTAGGGATTAATATTATCTTTGATCAAACCCCTTATGTAGAAAATCGTCTTATCAGTTTGATTTTCAATCTTTTACTCGGTGCAGGATGTGTATTTGGGGTAACATTATTGATGATGGGATGGCGATCGGCATTAATTGTGGGAATTGCGTTACCCTTATCTGGGTTGATGGTGTTTGCAGGGATGCAATGGTTAGGAATTCCCCTACATCAAATGTCTATCACTGGATTAATTGTTGCATTAGGGTTATTGATCGATAATGCAATTGTTGTGGTTGATGAAGTGCAAAATCGTCTGAAAACGGGTTTAAATCCTATTAAAGCTATTAAACAGAGCGTCAATTATCTTTTTATTCCCTTACTTGCCTCTACCTTAACCACAGTCTGCGCATTCTTACCCATTGCCTCATTAACTGGTCCGACAGGTGAATTTGTGGGAACCATTGGGATTAATGTAATTATTGCCTTAATTTTCTCTCTTTTAATCTCTTTAACCATTATTCCTGCAATTACGGCTCATTTTACCCCCCAAAATTCTCGTCCCTCTTCCTTTTTACCCTTGCGATGGTTTAATCAAGGATTTTCCTGGGGATGGTTAACTCGAAAATATCGCTGGAGTTTACATCAACTGTTTAAATATCCGATTTTAGGGATTTTATTAGCTCTTTTCTTACCCATAATTGGCTTTATACAAGCAGGAACCCTAGAAGAACAGTTTTTCCCCCCTGCAGATCGGGATCAATTCAATCTGGAGTTAGAATTTCCTGCATCTACTCCCCTCAGTCAAACCCACCGTCAAATTTTAGAAGCGCGTCAGTTGATTTTACAGCATGAAGGTGTGAAAAATGTCCACTGGTTCATTGGTCGTAGTGCGCCTAAATTTTACTACAATTTGGTTGAAGGACGCAAAAATGAGTCGAATTATGCTCAAGCTTTAGTAGAAACAGAATCACCAGACTTTTCTCGCACTTTAATTCCTATTCTACAAACAGAACTGGATCGGGTTTATCCCAATGCGAGGGTGTTGGTGCGTTCCCTCGAACAAGGTCCCCCAGTAGAAGCACCAGTTGAAGTCCGTTTATATGGCTCAAATTTAGAAATTTTAAGTGATTTGGGGGAAAAATTACGACAAGAATTAAGCCAAGTTTCCCATATTACCCACACCCGTGATAGTCTCAGTGAGAATTTAGCTAAATTGGGGTTACAAATTGATGAAGACAAAAGCCGTTTAACCCAGTTAAGCAACGTAAATGTTGCCAATCAGTTAAATTCAAACTTAGAAGGGATTACAGGAGGAACTATAGTAGAATCTTCCGAAGAATTACCCGTTAGAGTCAGACTTAATGGGTCACAAAGGGGAAATTTAGATAATATTCGTTCCCTAGATTTAACGGCAAATGGAGAGTCAATACCCTTAACATCGTTGGGAGATGTCATCCTTTTCCCCGAAATCAACCAAATTACCCGACGTAACGGAAAACGAGTTAATACCGTTCAAGGATTCATTGAAATGGGTGTATTACCATCTCAGGTTTTGTCAGAATTTCAAAAACGCCTAGATAATCTTAATTTTGTCTTACCCAGTGGTTATACCTTAGAAATTGGTGGAGAATCAGCCGAAAGAAATAATGCAGTGGGAGGTTTACTGTCTTTAGTTGGGGGATTAACAATTGTCATGGTTGCCACCTTGGTGTTATCCCTCGGATCGTTTCGTTTAGCAGGAATAATTGGCATTGTGGGGATCTCTTCCGTGGGGTTAGGATTATTTGCATTATGGTTATTTGGTTATCCTTTCGGTTTTATGGCCATTATCGGGTCAATTGGCCTGGTTGGGGTGGCAATTAATGATTCTATCGTCGTTTTAACTGCAATTAAAGATGATCCAGAGGCAAAATTAGCCAATCATCGGGCTATTCGAGAAGTTGTTTTACATTCCACTCGTCATGTGTTGACCACAACTTTTACGACTACTATTGGCTTTGTTCCTTTATTATTAGGAGGAGGAGGATTTTGGCCCCCCTTAGCTGTTGTCATAGCTGGAGGGATTTTTGGTGCAACTTTACTAGCACTATATTTTGTTCCCTGTAGTTATTTACTACTTAATCCTCCTCAAAACTGACTAGAAGCGATCTCCAGTTTTGTCTCAGATAAAACGCAATGATTACGAGTATGGGGAAGTTACTGCGATCGCGGTTTAGATTAAAAGAGCAGGATGGTTTGGCACTAACGCTTCAAGAGAGAGTGGTAGCGGGGGATATGGGGTTAAGTCAACGTTTTTCCGCACTTGTGGAATGAGGCATCAGGCGATCGCTTCAATAAGTTGGAGGCGATCGCCGTCAGATTTTGGCGATCGCTCTTTGGTACTAGATAAGTTCTGTTTTGAGCAACGGACAATTTACAGGTGAAAGTTAAAGCTTTAGTATAAGATCCAAGTAGCTCATTGTGATTCAGCAACAATGAGATGGGATTAAAAAAACGTTTTTCGGATCTGATAAAACTGATGGGAGTAGAACAGGCTTTAATTATAGCTGATCAAGTTGTTTATCAATACACTGGCAAACATTTAACCTCTGTGCAACGTGAAATCATTCGAGGTGTATGGTTAGAAGAAACCTATGAGGTGATCGCAACAAAATGTTTTTGTTCGGAAGCTCATGTTAAAACCGTTGGTAAATTACTTTGGGATTTACTGTCTAAAAATTTTGGAGAAAAAGTGACTAAAAAAACGTTTAGTTCTTTTTTAGAAAGAAGAAAAGAGTTAGAAATCACTCAAAAAAAATCTATCGTATCAGAATCAAAAACAATCCCAAATGTGACTCTAGATTTAGAATTTCCCGATGGACAAATTACACTAGATTCTCCTTTTTATGTTGAACGTCCTTCCGTTGAAACTATTAGTTATGAAACCATTCTTAAACCAGGCTCATTAATTCGGATTAAAGCTCCCCAAAGAATGGGAAAAACATCCTTAATGGTTAGACTCTTACACTATGCTGACAAGCATAATCATCAATCAGTGATTCTCGATTTTAAGTTAGCAGATACTAAATTTTTTGAAGACTTAGGTTTATTTCTCAAATGGGTTTGTGTAACCGTTGGCAAAAAACTCAATTTACCTAATAAAATTAATGATTATTGGGATGATTTGTTTGGTAGTAAAACCAGTTGTACAGAATACTTTGAGCAATATATTTTAACTCAGAGTGATCGCCCTTTAGTCTTAGCACTAGAAGATGTAGATATTATTTTTTCTTATCCTAATTTAGCGGAAGATTTTTTTAGTTTATTACGAGCATGGCATGAAGAAGGGAAAAACAATGAAATTTGGCAGAGATTAAATTTATTGTTGGTTCATTCTACAGAAGTTTATATTCCCCTTAATCTTAATCAGTCACCGTTTAATGTAGGATTAGCCATTGAATTACCTGAATTTACACCTCAACAAGTTTTAGATTTAGCTCGTCTTTATGGGTTAAATTGGGATCAGGATCAAGTAAATAAATTAATGGCTATGTTAGGGGGTCATCCTTATTTAATAAGAGTTGCCTTATATTATTTCGCAACCACTGATATTACCTTAAGACAATTTCTCCAAGAAGCTCCTACAGAATCAGGATGTTTCGGTAATTATTTACGAAGACATCAAAGTTATTTAAACAAACAAGAAGAACTTGCTAAAGGGATACAAAAAGTTATTTCTTCTTCTGAACCAATTCGCTTGGAATCTTTGACAATGTTTAAATTACATAGCCTTGGTTTAGTAACTTTTCAAGGCAACAAAATTACACCACGTTGTGAATTATATCGTCAATATTTTGCCAAAAGTTGATTTTTTTTGAAACAAAAAGGTTGAGAAGCTTTCGCCCGTGTTCTTTATTGTGAATAATGAAATTATAGGGAATTCCTAAATGTTTGCGATAAATGAATGTAGAGGACATTCATTTATCGCAAAGTTCAATCCATTGGATATTAGTTAAACTGAAATAAAATGATCACTGGTTAAAGTAGAAGCATCAGAGATTCCTGTTAAAACGGCTAATGTTTCTGTCCCAGCTATAATTGATGTGTCATTACCAGAAGTTGAGAAGCTTAAGTCTCCATAGGTTAACGCTCCAGATAAACCAATTTTGTCTTCATTAAGGGTAAAATCAGCAATGGTGTCTGTTCCCTCAGCACTTGCCAGAATAAAGGTATCGTTACCACTTCCTCCTTCAAGAAGATCATCACCTTTACGGCCAACGATGGTATCATCTCCAGCGAAGCCTTTTAAGTGATCGTTAAAGTCTCCACCATAAAGCAGATCATCTGTTTCTGTCCCAACGGTTGAACCTAAACGATATTGAGCGCGAAAAACATCCCAATTACCTAAACTGTCTTGTCCAGGAAATTCGCCGAGAGTGTTTCCTGCTATATGAACCGAGCCTGAGTTATCAACGGCAACACCCCCTAACAATTCCCATGTTGAGGTTCCGAATTGTTTGGTTTGTAATAAGTCCCCTTCTTGGTTATACACAGCAAAGAAAATATCTTCTGAACCAGCATTTTCTCCTGCCAAGCTACCACTGGTCTCACCGGCAATCACAATCTGTCCATATTGATCAACGGTAATATCTGGATTGGCTTCTCGACGCTCACTCCCCAGTAGTTTAGTCCATTCTGGACTTTGGGTTTGATTTGTGAGTAATTTATGATCATCAAGCTTAGATAAGAAAATATCACCACTCCCTTCATAGGTTTGTCCGTCTATTGAACCGCCAGTTGCACCTGTGATAAAAACACTACCTTTATGGACAGCCAATCCATAGGGTCTATCGTTTTGACGGGAAGAACTACCCCCATAGGATGTTTCCCAGCGCAAATTTCCGTTGACATCATAGCTTTTGACAAATACGTCATTATCATCCTGAAAAACGGCAAAAACGTTTCCTTGATCATCCACTGCGACATCACGAGTTGCGAATTCGTTGCCAGCATTATTAAATTGTTTTGTCCAGCTATGATCGAAGTTACCCATTGCGTCAATTTTAACAATGAAGGTGTTAAAGCCACCTATGGTATTGTTATTGTTGGGATCGCTAATATCGGCTGATTTTGTCCAACCAATTACATAAGAATTACCATTATGATCAGTAGCGATCGCTTGAGCTTCTTCGTCGGCAACTGAACCGAATTGACTGGACCATTCAAGAGTACCATCAACGTTGCTTTTACGAATCCAAATATCTCTTCCCCCCTCATTCACTCCGTTTGTATCGTCTCCTAAATACCGTTCCTAAAATTCCCGACAAAACCTGACATCTCAAAAAAGAGACAGTTGGATATAGGTGGGAGACGTTGACCGAACAGCGTTGTCAACTGGTGCTGAGGAATCCCGCCTCAGTCTAGAAGTGCCTTGCGGCTTCCGAATAGACCTATCCCTAGATTGCTCTAGTAACTCATCAGTTAGGTTGACCTCTAGAGGGCTGTTAGCCCCACTGTTGAAGAAGCTATGACGAGAAATGCCTTTTAACTTCTTAGATAGAGCATTCCACCAACTCCAAACGTGCCGATGAGAATCAACTTGAACTAATCGGGCGTACTTGGGAGGAATGCGCTCTTTATATCGGAGGGCTCGTCTGGCAATAACTAGCCCTGCGGCCGTATCACTCGACAAACCATAAAGACTCATAAATTTTGTTAGTCCGATGAGACTAGAATAGGCAGGATTGACCTTAATTACTTCTATTCCCCATGAGTGCGCACGACTGACTAATATTTGATAAAAACAACTATAAGCAAAATTAGAAAGCATACGGGAATATTTAACCCCACGTTCAGTCATAGATGCTTTTTTTCGACTAAAATCTAAATTTTCAATGGCCAGAGGACATTGATATTTCGATGCTATTTCTACGAGGAGTTTACAGGCATCTCCTAAGATTGCTAGGGTCTGATTTTTATTTTTATCTTGAATATTAATTTTGATTTGTCCGTGATCAATCAGATTTCCCTCACCATCACAATAACTCCAACCAATGACCTTGGGGTTGAGATCAATTCCTAACATTCCATTTCTTTTTGAGGAGAGGGTAGGAGTCTCAGGTAAGTCCAAAGAGACAAAGACATACCAACCTTTTGCTTTTTTAACAAAACGGAAGGTAAGAGCTTTATTAAAGGCTTGAGCATAGTTAACATCCCCCTGACCATAAGGAAAGTTGACGGATTCTATTAAATAATATTTACCAAACTGATTGTCTAAGGCTTTGGGAACTCTTATTTTCAGGATTCCATCGAGACTCAGTTGACAGTTTTGATTGCCCAAAGTTTCATCTTTAGAGCCAATTAAAGTAAATTGTGGTGAGCGATTTTGCTGCCAATCAGTTAACCATTGCTCATGGCTATGATAACCATTCTCTTCTAGATTATACTGGGATTTCCATAACTTTTTTCCTCCAAAGATGAAAGAAGATTTTTTATGGTTTAGGCTCTCAAGTTTCAATTGATTAGTTGATAACTTGCGCTTTTTCTGATGAAGAAGCCATTTTAAATACCCCTTTTCGCTTTTTGCCCCATTAATTCCGCAACTCGGATAAGTCTTCTTGAGCTTTTTGGTCAGAGTATAAATCTTTTTTTCTAAACCTTTAATTCTTGATTTAATTTCTTTAATTTGTCTAGAGTGAGATTCTTTTCTTGAAATAATTTTTCCTTTAAGGTTAGCATAAATCGAATTGAACTGTCGGGCATTAATTTCGTATTTGACTTGATAATTCCGTTTTAAGTCTTTTCGCTTTTCTCCTCTGGCTAAATCCTTGTATAAATCTCTTTCTACTTTTGAAAACAATTGACCCATCGCCTCACAAAAAGGGGCGACTTGCTTAGGTAATTTGCTTTGGTAAGTTACTTTACTCAAGGTTTTGTGCTACCTCTCTCAATTGTTGGACGATTTGCTTATTCTTATGACTTCTACTCCCATACAGTCTAGCTGAAAACACTGTAATTATTTCTAATACATCTTTAGCCAAATCTTCTTCAAAAGTAGAATCTTTTGACCTATTAATAATTATTACCTCTGTGCCAAATTGTTCACATAAATAAAAGATTAAATCACCCGCAACAAGGTTCGGGTTTAAACCCCTATCAATTCTGCTGCTTGACTAGCACTTACCCAATTGGACATTTTGGTTAATTATCCTGACATGACTCTTCTATAATAGCAATATATGTCAAAGTATGTCAGGATTTTTCTAGGCAGTTGTCGAACCCTAGTGCTAGATATATTTGTACTAAAAAAAAGAGCTATTGTGGTACTCAAAGAAACGAAATGTAAAAAATGGTTGCATTAAATTGACTTGACATGATAATATAAGAACAATGAAAAAGGTGTGCGCTTATAACTTAAGGCTCAGGGGAAAAGAAGTGAGTAAAAGAAACAGTCCCAAATTGAAAATTTTGAACAATTAAAGAGAAAGGCGATCGCTTAGAAAAGCGTTATCATATCGGTGACAATGATTGGTTATGACGATTTGCTGCTTAAACCCTGGTTGTACGAACCCTGAAAACGCTGATGGGACAAAGTTTTGTATTAGTTGTGGGACTCCTATTGCTATTTTGCGCAACCATTATCGTCCCCTCAGTTTGTTATCTCACCAAAAAGACACTGTTTATGTTTTGTACCAATCGTTACAAAATAAGCCCCATAATCATCATAATTATAATGTTTAAGACGAATAGAACGACGATGAGAAAAATAGGGATTATGAGGCATTATTTATCATATCCTCGGGGCATCATATTATTATCCCCACAACAGTTATAATCATAACAGCAACATCAAATTAATATAATATCCCGTAGGGGTTTAACAGTGTTAAACCCACACCCCCTTACAAAGTTTATAGGATATGTCAGATGTGTATTAACTTAAAAGGAAGAAGTAACACTTTAACCATTCCCTCTGCCTTAAGACGAATCGATGAATTAACCCATAAGTCCTTAACCAGTACCGGTGCATTTACTCCCTACCAAATTTTCATCCACTGCGCCCAAAGTGTAGAATATTCTATGTCAGGGTATCCAGAACTCAGGCCAGAAATCTTTCAGAAGACGGTGGGAAAAGTAGCCTTTTCCTTATTTTCCACCAAAGGCAAAATGACTCATCCCCTTGATGAACCCATCCCTGGTGCGCCAACCCTAGAAACCGGCAATGATATCGATGCGGCCTTACTGCGCTTACGGAAAGCCTACACAGACTTTGAACAGTATAACGGACCCTTATCCCCTCATTTCACCTATGGAGAGTTAACGAAAGAAGAATATACCATTGCTCATGTCATGCACATTAATAATCATCTCGAAGAAGTGCAAATTTCGTGAAGTACCCCACCCTACTACGTTGAGGGTGGACGGTCGCTCAAATCATTCGGAGGAAGCCTCCGAATGCGCGACCTTGGCTTCCTACCCTCAAGAACTAACGCTCTTGATACACTGCATTTCAAC
>JBFRWG010000052.1:0-31907 GCA_051439445.1 Crocosphaera sp. | reverse complement strand
GTAGCTAACTTCCTTGAAGCGGTGAAAAATGGAGCCAGACAGCTAGAATGTACCATTAATGGGATTGGAGAAAGAGCGGGAAATGCTGCCCTAGAAGAGTTGGTAATGGCACTTCATGTGCGTCGTCAATATTTTAACCCCTTCCTAGGTCGTCCCATTGATTCCACGGAATCTTTAACCAATATTAACACCCAAGAAATTTACAAAACCTCCCGTCTGGTATCAAACCTCACAGGGATGATTGTACAGCCGAATAAAGCGATTGTGGGAGCAAATGCTTTCGCTCATGAGTCCGGTATCCATCAAGACGGAGTTCTCAAAAATAAGTTAACCTACGAAATCATGGATGCAGAGTCCATCGGGTTAACCAATAATCAAATCGTATTGGGTAAATTATCAGGCCGTAACGCTTTCCGAAGTCGTTTAAGTGAATTAGGGTTTGAGTTGTCTGACAATGACTTAAATAACGCTTTCTTACGGTTTAAAGAGGTTGCTGACAAGAAAAAAGAGATCACTGACTGGGATCTAGAAGCGATTGTTAATGATGAGATTCAACAAGCACCCGAATTGTTCCGTCTGGAATTAGTACAAGTATCCTGTGGTGATCACGCTACTCCTACCGCTACTGTCACCCTGAGAACCCCCGAAGGGAAAGAGTTAACCGATGCTGCGATTGGTACCGGTCCAGTAGATGCTGTATATAAAGCGATTAATCGAGTGGTGAATGTTCCTAATGAGTTGATCGAGTTTTCTGTGAAGTCTGTCACTGCTGGTATCGATGCAATGGGAGAAGTTACCATCAGGTTACGTCATGAAGGACGCATTTATTCAGGTTATGCAGCTAATACCGACATTATAACGGCTTCGGCCCGTGCTTATATTAGCGCGTTAAATCGTCTGTATGGAGCGATTCAAGAACAAACTAAGGTAAACCCTTCTGAAGCTGTTTTGACCTCTCAGAACTAAATATTAGTTAATTGTAGGGGCATAATAAATTATGCCCCTAGTTAATTTTTATTGATCATGAGTGATTACTTTTCATCTGAAAAACTGGATAAAATTATTAGCGATCGCCGTTTAAAATTAGAAGAAGAAAGAAAGATTATTCTTAAGAAAACCAAAGAATGGTTAGATCAATATGGTTCAGAGTATGGAATTAAAAAAGCTTATATTTTTGGTTCTGTTACTTATCCTAACAAATTTAATCAAAACTCAGATGTTGATGTAGCGGTTGAAAACATCAATGCTGAAAAGCATTTTTTAGCCATTAGTTTATTATCCACTTATTTAGAAAGAGAAGTTGATATAATTAAACTCAATCAATGTCATTTTGCTGATCGTATTCGTGAAAAAGGTATCTTATAGATGAAAACACCTTAATTATTTTCAAAACTGATATTAATGCACAAATGAAACTCATAAAAAAAATCCATCAAACCTTAAATAATAGAAGTAAGGGACTAACTGCGGATGATATTATTCGTCTTGAAAGTGTTGCTTATCAGATTCATAACTTATATAATGCAGTAGAAGATTCACTAAAAATTGTTGCTACTTATTTTGAGAATAATATTACAGAAACAGCAAAGTTTCATATTGCTTTATTAACAAGAATGACTCAAACTATTCCTGGTATTCGTCCCGCATTCATCTCTCAAGAAACATTTTTAATCTTAAATAGTTTAAGAGGGTTTCGTCACTTTTTTCGTTATGCGTATGAAACACCTATTGAATATGAACAGTTAAAAAATAACCTAGATAAATCCATAAATTTCTTACCTCTTTTAGAAGAAGATGTTAATACTTCTCTAAAACAAGTTGCTCAAATCTAGAAGATAAAACTATTAACTTGAACTTCTGTTTCTCTTGCCATTTATGACTGCTCAAAGTATAACATTGCTTCTATTTTATTCCAATCTTCATCACTTGCAGTTTCCCAAAGGATAAAGTCTTTTTCTAATGCTTCCATGTCTGTTGTTAAAGATGTCATTAATAAGGTAACAATTTCATCATTGAGAGAATGTCCTTTTTGTTCAGCGCGTTTTTGGATAGTCTGATACAATTTTGTAGGTAGGGTGACTTGAGCATTAATATTGTTAGTAGTCATTACGTTTTTAAGTTTATTTTGACAACTCCTATTTTATTCCATAATAGAAAAACTACAAGTCTAAAGTAGTTTGTATACCTTTCGTTTCCCGTTGTTTTTCAGCAGATTTTAATACTTCAAACATTAAACCAATATCAATACGTTTTTTCTCCTCTATAATCTCTTGAATGGTTATAATTTGTATTTTCTCAACACTTTGATTCATATATTTACCTTGATAAATACCTGCAGATTTAGCAGTTTTAATCATTGCTTTTGTAGGAGATTTTAAGGTTATAAAAATACCAATTTCTGCTTGTTGTAGGGTCATTGTTCCTTGTAAATCTCTTATATCTCCTGATTTTACTTTACCAGATTTGACTTGAAAAATAATTTTTTCTCGGTTATCTTTATCCCCTTGAAAATAAGCAACTCCATCAATTCCTTGATCTGACCCTTTTTTTGTATTAATAACAGCACGGTTATTACTGTAGGTTAAAACTGCCCATTTTTCAAACTCTTTACGGGTGCGATCGTCTTTTTTATTCGCTAAGGCGATCGCAGATTCCATATCTTTCGGAATACCATTGAATTGTATTTTATCTAAAACATTTTTACCAAAAGAATCTTCTAATCGCTTTAAAATCAAACTAATACTTTGGTAAGTAATATCAATACCAATCCAAGCACGGTTTAATTTTTCTGCAACAGCAATGGTTGTTCCACATCCACAATAAGCATCTAAAATAATATCCCCTTCATTACTACTTGCTTTGATTATTCTTTCTAATAATGCTTCTGGTTTTTGTGTTGGATATCCTAATCTTTCTGGATCATTAGCATAACGATCTCAATAAAAATTCCCCCCATTCCCTCGACACTCCCCACACTCACTCAACTGAAATATTGATACCCCCAATTGAAAACTGCTATTAAACCCCTACTAACTTCTCCTATAAAAAATAGGGAAGAAAACGAACCTTCTTCCCTTAATTATGAGTTATTGTGATAGTTTGGTATTATCGGGTGTTACCACGGGCGTTAGTGCCACGAGATTTAGCAATTTCCTGTTTGAGAACTTCATAAGCCTTATCAAACTGGGGATCGCCAAACGCACCGATTTTTTCCCGTTCCTGTTGCAGAGCTTTTCTTTCCTCTTCACTCAACTCAATAACCACATCAGGCTCAATACCGTTTTTGTTGATGTCTCGACCATCAGGGGTTAAATACTTAGCGATAGTAACAGCAAGACCTGAAGAACCATCATTTAAACGACGAACGGACTGAACTAACCCTTTACCAAAGGTTTTAGTTCCGACTAATACCGCTCTGTCATTGTCTTGTAAAGCTCCCGATAAAATTTCACTGGCACTGGCCGAACCACCGTCCACAAGAATCACTAAAGGTTTGTCAGTTAACGAACGATTAGTGGCTCGTTGGGCTTCCACTTCCCCACTACGGCTAACCGTTGAAACAATTTTACCTTTATCAAGCCACATACGGGCAATTTCCACACTAGAATAGAGTAGTCCGCCTGGATTAGACCGTAAATCCAAGATGTAACCATTCACCTTCGCCGCTTCAGCTTCACGAATAGCATCACGCATTTCTTCCGATGCTTGCGCGCTAAACTGGGTTAAACGAATATAGCCGATTTTACCAGAGGGAGTCTCTTGGATGCGAGCTTTAACAGGATGGAGTTCAATGCGCGCTCTGATAATGGGATAATTAAACTCTTGATTAGTACGACGGATGGTGAGAGTTACTTTACTACCAGGTTTACCACGAATCAGTTTAACCGCATCCTCCACCTCCATGCCTTCAGTGGTTTTGCCATCAATTTTTGTGATGACATCTTTAGCCAAAATCCCCGCTTCAAAAGCTGGTGTATCTTCGATGGGGGCAACCACCACTAATTCTTTTGTTTCCTCATCTTTAGTAATTTGAATACCAACCCCGGTTAACTCCCCGGAGGTGTCAATTTGCATATTTTTGAATTCTTCGGGGTTCATAAACCGAGTGTAGGGATCACCCAATTTTTCTAACATCTCCCCAATGGCTTTGTAAGCCTCTTCCTTACTCTTGTAGGATCTGGAATCCCCCACATACTCTTGACGAATCGCAAGCCAATCCACCTGATTGAAAGTCGCATCAACGTAAGTATCGTTGACGATTTTCCAAACTTGATCGACTAACTTTTTAGGATTATCATCGAGTCTGTTAAGGGAGGCAAAACTACTCGAAAGACGCAATCCTGCTCCAGTAACAGCGATGCCGGTTAACACCGCAGCAGTTGCTCCTAGAACCAACCCTTTTTTGTAATTGACCATAAGCTAAGTTTTAAGTGTGTGTTTATGAAACTCCTCTAACAGCAAAATGCTGACCCTAAGACAGGAACTTGTCTGTATTATTTTAATCAGTATATCTTAAGACTTATGTTACCTGACTTAGTTAACCTCATGTTATCGAATTATTTTTTAGTAGAGTAAGCCTCACTTACGTTATAGCATTTTCTGAATCATAATGACGGTAATTGTATGACAGATAGTACCTTAATTCTAAATAACTCATTAAAAAACCAGCGTAACGCTTTACGTAATCAACGTCGTTTGAAAGCATGGCAAGGGGTTTGGCGGTTTGTTGCCCTTTGTGGTATGACAGGGGGCTTAATTGGCAGCGTTAATTTACCTCACTGGTTAATTGAGGAAGAATCCCAAATTAAAATTATGGGCAATGAACGATTGCACCGAGAACAAATTCATCAAATGCTTGATATTCCTTATCCCCAGTTAATCTGGAAGTTACCCATTCATCAATTAACTGAAAAACTGCAAAACAAATCTCCTGTTGAAAAGGTTTATATTACCCGTCAACTCTTACCAGTAGAAGTTGAAGTTATCGTCAGAGAGAGAGTGCCAGTAGCTGAGGCAGTCATGGAGGGAAAAGCTGGTTTTATCGATGCTTCGGGGGTGTGGATTCCTAAAACATTTTATCAGGCAGATGCTAAGGTTAAGCCATCAGTTCAACTGAAAGCTTTAGGATTAAATCGACAAACCCTAAGCTATTGGCAGACGATTTATCCTTTGATTCTTAGTTCTCCTGTCAAAATTAAGGCTATTGATTGGCGTGATCCGAGTAACTTAATTTTACATACAGCCCTGGGAAAAGTTCACTGTGGAACCTATCTAGGGACGAACAAATTTTCTGAGCAACTCACAGCTTTAGGTAAACTTCGTTCTTTAACATCTAAAGTAGAAGCACAACGGATTATTTATATCGATTTGTCTAATCTCGATGAACCTTCAGTTCATCTTAAAGATATTACCAAATCTTCGAGTTAAAAAACTTATGCCGAAAAGTTAGCATTTCTGCTCACATTTTAACTTAGAGCAACCAGGAGTGTTCCGAAGTTTTAATATTTTTGTTACTTTGAAAGCGATCGCTATCCGTCCGAAAACCTAAAATCAACTCAACCCAGATCAAATCTGTTACAATAGGAGACTGTGTATTTAATGTTGGAGGAATAAAATTGTGACACAGCGAACCTTAGGGGGAACCAATCGTAAACAAAAAAGAACATCTGGTTTCCGTGCGCGCATGAGAAACAGTAATGGTCGTAAAGTTATTCAAGCGAGACGCAAAAAAGGAAGACATCGCTTATCGGTCTAATATATTAAGGTGTCGTTGCCATTATTCAACCATTATAAGCAACTGTGGGATTACCCAAACAACACCGTCTAAGAAACCCCAAAGCCTTTCAAACCGTATATAACCGAGGAAAACGCTATCAAAGTTCCCACTTGGTTATGCGGGTATTTTTTCAAGCGGATCAAGCCGAAAAAAATGCCCCGACTCAATTTGGGATTTCCGTCAGCCAAAAGGTGAGTAAAAAAGCTGTGATTCGTAACCGCTTAAAGCGACAAATCAAAGGCGTGATCCGTGTCTTTCTACCGATGGTGATGCCAGGGTATCAGGTGGTTATTGTGACCAAGCGTAACACAACCGAGTGCAAATATGAACATTTTTTGCGAGAATTGAAAGAGTTGTTAATTAAAGCCGAGATAATTTATGGGTATAAGAGAGAACACATTTTATGAAGGAGGCCCTCACCTTGGGGATTTAATCATTAATATATTGTTAGGATTTACTGTAATTTGCTTACCCTTGACAGTAGGGGCGATCGTGCGGGCAATTTGGTTACGGTATCGAATCACTGATCGCCGTATTTCCATTACTGGGGGTTGGATGGGTAATGATCGCACCGATATTATCTATGCTGAAATTGTGAAAATTGCCAAAATTCCTCGTGGTATTGGGTTATGGGGGGATCTGGTTGTTACCCTCAGAGATAAAAGTCGCTTAGAAATGCGTGCCGTTCCTCGCTTCCGAGAAATTTATGATTATATGGCCGAAAGAGTAGCCGACAAAACAGGCAAACCCATTGAAGCCATTACGGCCCAATAAATTCTAAAATCAAAATCAGGATTGGGATAACCCTTGTGTTACTCACTCCTTTTATTGAATAGATTACAGAAAAGCTCACCCCTTAGCGGAATTACTTGGATTAAGACGAATGGATTTTGGTATCGGATTTATTTCCACAAATATTATGCTGCCAATCCTAGATTTTTTCTACGGGATTGTGCCAAGCTATGGTTTTGCGATTATTGCCTTAACCTTGGTTATTCGCTTCGGTTTGTACCCCTTAAGTGCGGGGCAAATTCGCAATATGCGAAAAATGCGAATTACCCAACCCTTGATGAAAGAACGACAAGAAGAAATTCAGCGTCGTTATAAAGACGATCCAGCGAAACAGCAAGAAGAGATGGGTAAACTAATGCAGGAGTTTGGCAACCCTCTAGCCGGTTGTTTACCCCTACTATTACAAATGCCCATTCTTTTCGCCTTATTTGCTACCTTACGGGGGTCGCCCTTTGCTAACATTAACTATACCGTTGATGTCCAGATTTTGCCCTCAGAACAAATTGAACGCATTGTTCCCCAACCCTTTGCAACCAAACCCAGTAACATTTATATCAGTGATGGGGTTCATTATCCCATTGCGGCCTTGTTACCTGGGGGAAATAAACTAGCAGTAGGGGAAAAAATCAATGTGGAATTCCAAACCAACGAAGGACTTTCCTTGTCTCAATTAATAGAACAAAACGCTGAGGGTGATATTCATCCTAGCTATGAGATTACCAAAGGGGAAGAAAGGCTCAAAGTTAATGAAGATGGTACTATTGAAGCGATCGCACCAGGGGAAGCGACGATTCAAGCGACTCTTCCAGGAATTGCAGCTAATACTGGATTTCTGTTCATCAAGGCTTTAGGTCAAGTCGGTGTGACCAATGATGATGGTAGCATTAACTGGGATATTCTGGGGATGATTCTATTCTTCGGTACCAGTATTTACATTAACCAAGAATTATCGGGTTCTTCAAGCGGTGGGGCGCAACAACAACAGGCCGTTAATAAGATTACCCCTGTAATCTTTAGTGGAATGTTTCTCTTTTTCCCCTTACCTGCTGGGGTTTTAATGTATATTGTGGTTGCTAATGTTTTTCAAACCCTACAAACCCTAATCTTAATGCGGGAACCTTTACCAGAAAATCTGCAAAAGTTAGTTCAAGAACAAGAAAAAGCAGAACAGGGGAGACAGACACTTCCCTTTGAAAAACAAAAACGTTCTAAGAAAAAAGAGAAAACCTCTTAAGTGATGAGATGAGCTAAAACGCATTATACCAATGCGTTTTAGCTAGACAAAATATCAAAGCAGAAGTCAGGAATATTTTTGTCAACTAATTTACACGATAGGGAATAAATTGAGGTTTTGGTGATTATTATGGAACAACAAATACAAATGGGTCAAGAATGGTTAGAAACCCTCTTAGCATTAATGGGTTTTCCCTCACAAGTTAAGGTTGAGTATCGAGAAAATGACCTAGAAGGAACAAAAGAATGTTGGTTGATCATTGATGAGAGTCAATTGACCCCTGATTCAATCTCAAGATTGTTAGGAGAAAAAGGAGAAGGCATTGATGCAATACAATATCTAGCCAATACGTTAATTAATTTAACCAGTGATTCCATTGAACAACAAGGGTTTACTGTAGAACTCAATGGTTACCGTTGGCAGCGTCTCGAACAACTCAAAAGTTTAACCGAAGAAGTTGCCCAAAAGGTTCGTCAGACCGGTCAAGAAATGGAAATGATAGACCTTTCCTCGGCCGAACGTCGTCAAATCCATTCATTTTTCAAAAATATTGAGGATTTAGCCACAGAAAGCCGAGGACAAGAACCCTATCGACGGTTAATCATTAAACCAAGATATTAAGAATGTAAAATGTAGAATGTAGAATTTCCCTTCTACATTCTGAGTTGTGGAAATTAGGTTAGAAAGGATTAGAATTAGGTTCAGATTCGGGATTTAATAAAGGATTAGGTTCCGCTTCAGGAATAATTAGGGGTAGGGGTTCGTCTGAGTCAGGGTTAGCTGCTTCAGGTTCTGTTGTCGGGGTGGAGGTGGCGGCTGTTTGTTGAGCTTGTTTCATTTGTTGTAGAACGGTTTGATATTGCTCGTTGTCAGGCACTAAAGCGGCCAATTTTTCCATAGGAGGAATGGCGGCCTCTAAATTTTGTGCTTGTATTTGAGTAGCCACTAAGATTTTTAAAGCTTCTTCCAATCCCTGTTTAGCATTAGGGTTATCGGGTTCTCTTTGCAGAACGGTTTCGTAGCCTTCGATCACTGATTGTAATTGTTCATCAACAGAAGCGGCGTTTCCTGAGTTGGCCTGTGGTGAAGATGATTGAGGCGATCGCCTAGGGCCGAACCCGGCCATGGTCATAGTAGCGAGTAAAGCTAAACCTGAAACAATAACAATAATTTTTTGATAAGATTTTTTCATATTGCCTAAAATCTATAATAATTAACCGCAATTTCTTCTAGTTTACTATAGAGAAAAAAGTATGATGAGGGATTTTATTGTTATTGGCAGTGGTATTGGAGGTTTGAGTTGTGGGGCCTTGTTGGCTCATTATGGTTTTAAAGTGACTGTCTGTGAAAGTCATTCTCTTGCAGGGGGAGCGGCTCATAGTTTTAAGCGTGGTGGGTTTATCTTTGATAGTGGTCCGTCTTTATATTCTGGGCTTTCTTATTCCCCCTCTCTCAACCCTCTCAAACAAGTCTTAGATATTCTTGAAGAACCTCTACCATGCCTTAAGTATGATACTTGGGGATGTTGTTTGCCAGAAGGAAATTTTCAGACCTCTGTGGGAGCCGATCAATTTTGTGATGTCTTAAGACAGTTACGGGGAGAAAAGGCTGTTACCCAGTGGCGAAACCTCCAACAACTGATGGAACCTTTGGGACGTTCGGTGGTAGCTATTCCTCCCGCTTCATTTCGCTTTGACGGCAATGCTTTGTTTACTATGGGGCGTTTTCTTCCTAATGCTTTGTTTCAAGGAGCAGACTTACTGAAATTAACGGGGCCGTTTAGTGAGATTGCAGAGACTGTTGTTAGTGATCCCTTTGTTGGTAATTGGTTAGACTTGTTATGTTTTCTTCTCTCAGGCCTTCCAGCTAAGGAAACCAGTGCGGCTGAAATGGCGTTTATGTTTGCTGATTGGTATCGGCCAGGGGTGGTGTTAGATTACCCTTTGGGGGGAAGTGGGGCATTAGTGTCAGCTTTAATTAGGGGATTAGAAAAGTTTGGGGGGCAAATACGATGTTCATCTCATGTAAAAGAAATTGTAGTTGAAAATAAACGAGCGGTAGGGGTTCGTCTCAGTACAGGTGAAATAATTCGCGCTAAGAAAGCTGTTATTTCTAATGCGTCGATTTGGGATACTTTGAAATTAATCCCTCCCCATGCTGTTGTCAGTCAATGGCGAAAAAAGCGGGAACAAACCCCAGCTTGTGAGAGTTTTTTACATCTTCATTTAGGGATAGATGGGACGAACTTGCCTGAAGATTTAGCTTGTCATTATATTGTGGTCAATGACTGGTCAAAGGGAGTCAAGGCACCGCAAAACGTGGTTTTAGTTTCTATTCCTTCTTTACTTGACCCCACCTTAGCACCCCCTGGAAAACAGACTATTCATGTTTACACACCAGGGAATGAACCCTACAGTCTTTGGGAGGGAATGGAACGTAATAGTCTAGCTTATCAGCAACAAAAACAGCAACGGACAGAAGTTATCTGGAAAGCTTTAGAACGAATTATCCCTGATATTCGCTCTCGTTGTGAGGTAACGTTGATCGGGACTCCTTTAACCCATGAACGCTTTTTGCGACGGAAACAGGGGTCTTATGGTCCTGCGATCGCAGCCGGTAAGGCACTATTCCCCGGTCCGAAAACCCCTTTACCGGGTTTATGGTGTTGTGGGGATTCAACGTTTCCTGGTATCGGTTTACCAGCAGTGGCGGCCAGTGGCATGATGGTGGCCAACACTTTTGCTTCGGTTTCCCAACAGTTACAAATGTTAAAAAAGATTATCTAATCTATTGTTATCGAAAATAATTGGGTCTAAAATCCCGCCTTTTAAGGAACCCACAGTTTTTGAAACGGAGCATATCTCTTGGTGCGCGTTCGGTGGGCGATTGCGAATCGCCGGGGTCGCACCGCAATCTTCGTTTCAAAAACAACTTCTGTGCGATAGAGCGCCCTACGTAGTGAGGAACTTCTGACTTCTGACTTCGTTATCTCCATCATCCCCTGATTAATTAAAGCTTGTTATACTCTACAGAGAAAACTTCTTAGAGCAGATTGCCATGAATCTTGGTCAATGGCTTGGTTTATCTAGCTTAATTATATCCTGTTATATTCTTTGGGAAATTAGACAGGTGTTGTTATTGGTGTTTACCGCTGTCATTTTTGCGACGGCTATAAATAGACTGATTAAATGGCTTGAACGGTTTAAAATTAAACGTAATTTAGGAATTATTTTTATTGTTTTTACTCTTCTCTTATTAAGCATTTTATTTTGCTGGTTGGTGGTTCCCCCATTTTTGGATCAGTTTCAAAAATTATTGGGATTATTACCTAATGTTTGGGAGAGACTGCGGAGCAATTTGATTTTATTATCCCAAGAACAAAGTCGATTTGATTGGTTACCACCCCCTCCTTCTCTCAGTGAATTACTGAGTCGTTTACAACCTTTATTGACAGAGATTTTTGCTAACTTTTTGACGGTTTTTTCTAACTCTTTGTTGGTTGTTTCACAAGTCTTATTTATTTTTTTACTAACGATTATGATGGTCATCGATCCTCAAAGATATCGTTGTTTATTTTTGAAACTATTTCCTTCGTTTTATCGCAGGCGAGGGGAAGAAATACTGACTCTTTCTGAAACAGCTTTGGGTAACTGGTTAACGGGGGTTACTATTAATTGTTTATTTATAGGAACTTTGAGTGGTTTAGGTTTATGGTTATTACAAGTTAAGTTAGTATTAGTTCATGCTTTGTTGGCCGGGTTACTTAATTTTATTCCTAATGTGGGTCCCGCTACCAGTGTGATTTTCCCTTTAATGGTAGCTTTATTAGATGACCCTTGGAAAATTTGGGCGATTCTTATTTGGTATTTTATCATTCAAAATATTGAAAGTTATTGGTTAACCCCTACAGTCATGGCTAAACAAGTTTCTTTACTCCCGGCAGTTACGTTAATGGCACAAATTTTCTTTGCACAAACTTTTGGGATATTAGGATTATTATTGGCTCTTCCTTTAGCTGTTGTGGCAAAAACTTGGATTGAAGAAGTTTTATTTAAAGATATTTTAGATCCCTGGAATTTTCTGACTTAGTTAGGATAAAAAATCATGAATCATTTCAACCGATCTTTGATAATTATTACGTCGTTGCTGTTATCATCATTGAGTTTTCCTATGAATGCTCAGGAGGAAACTGTCTTAGAGAGAATTAATAAAACAGGTTTATTAAAAGTTGGCATTCGAGAAGATGCAGTCCCTTTTGGTTATCGAGATATTAATCAAAAATTACAAGGATTATGTTTAGATTTTATTGCTGTTTTACGAGAAGAAATTAAGCAAAAACTGAACAAAGAAGTTATTGCAATTAAGTTATATAAATCTACTCTTTTTAATCGCTTTGAATTAGTTAGTGATCGCATTGTTGATCTTGAATGTGGACCCAATACAATTAGGGAAATTGCTGACTATAATATCCAGTTTTCTTCTGCATTTTTTCTAACAGGAACTCATTTATTAATTAAAACGGATGCTCAAAAACGAATTAATCCTAATGGGGATCTTGAAAATGTGAATATTGGTGTTTTAAAAAATACCAGTAATGAACAATTGATGATGCAAAAATATCCTTTGGCTAACTTAGTTAGGTTTCAAGGGGTAACGGGAAGATATAGAGGAATACAAGCACTACAAGGGGGGAAAATTGATGCTTTTGCCAGTGATGGAATTCTCTTACTGGGGGAAGCTTTAATCCAGCGTTTAAGACTAGGAAAAGATTATACTTTAGTCCCTAGAAATCCTATAGATTGTGAAAAATATGGCTTGATTTTACCTGATAATGATCCCCAATGGTTAGCTTTTATTGACTCGGTTATTATGAGTAATTCAGAGAAAAAAATCTATCAGAAATGGTTTGGAGAAATTGCAACACAAATTGATGCGATCCAGTCATTTTGTCAGGGAAATCAAAATGTAGAAAAAGAAAAAAATTAAGGGTGGTTTTATATCTAAAAACTGTGTTTTTAGATGAGATAAATTTTGAAAAAATAAGCATATTTTTTGAGATGATAAATTTGGATAAAACTGCCTTCTAATAATTTATATTAAAAAAATATTAAAAAAAATATCTAATGCTCATAAATATTAGAAAATGATGATAAAATTTTAAGGAAAGAAGGATCATGAAAGCAGCTATTTTTCCATCTCGCTATGTTCAAGGAAAAGGCAGTTTAGATTTAATCGGGGAAGAATTAAAGCGTTTGGGTGATGAGGTTAAGGTTTTATGTTTGCTTAGTCCCTCTGGTTTAGAACGTTTTCAAACGACGATTCAAACATCAGTAGATAAACAACAAGGAAAAGTTAACTTATATATTGAACAATTTAATCGAGAATGTTCTGACGAAGAAATTCAGAGATTAGTAACTTGTGGACAAGAGAAACAAGTTAATCTTGTTATGGGAGTGGGTGGAGGTAAAATTTTAGATACAGCTAAAGCAGTTGCTAATGATTTAAAAACCCCTGTGGTTATTGTTCCTACCATTGCTTCTAATGATGCTCCTTGCGCTAGTGTTTCAGTTATTTATACCCCAAAAGGAGAATTTGATCGTTATGTATTCTTACCAACAAATCCTGATTTAGTGTTAGTTGATACACAAATTATTGCCGAAAGTCCTGTCCGTTTGTTAGTGTCAGGAATGGGGGATGCGTTAGCAACTTGGTTTGAAGCAGAAGATTGTCAAATCAGTCATGGTAAGAATATAACAGGTTATTTAGGACTAAAAACCGCTTACCATTTAGCTCGTTTTTGTTATGATATGATTCTTGAGTATGGATTCAAAGCCAAACTAGCTTGTGAAAATAAAATTGTTAATTCTGCTTTAGAAAATGTCGTAGAAGCTAATGTTTTATTGAGTGGTTTAGGATTTGAAAGTGGCGGTTTATCTGCAGCCCATTCTATTCATAATGGCTTAACCATGTTGGAAGAAACTCATGAATTTTGGCATGGAGAAAAGGTAACCATAGGCTTACTGGCTATGTTATTTTTAACTGAGCGTTCTCAAGCTATCATTGATGAAGTTTATACTTTTTGTGAATCAGTAGGATTACCCACGACTTTAGGACAAATAGGAGTAACCAATCGAGAGAGAGATTATCTTATGGCAGTAGCAGAAAGAGCTTGTGCTTCAGAAGAAACGATTCATAATTTACCTTTTAATGTGACTCCAGAAATGGTATTAGATAGTTTATTAGTGGCTGATCAAGAAGGGATGTTAAAGAGAATTTAGAATGCGCAAATTTTAGAATTACTGACCCCTCAAGTTAGGAGCTTGAAACCCTTTTTTTCGGTCAAGGAGATGAATATGGCTGTATTGTCTCGTATTGTTTCTGGTAAAATTGAAACACAAAGGATCACAAAAGATCATAGGAGTAACATTAAGTGACCGTTAAAATTGGTTTACTCGGTTTGGGAACAGTGGGAACAGGAACCGCAAAAATCTTACTCGATCCCAAAGGGCGAAATCCCTTATTAGGAGAGATCGAGATTAGTCGAGTGGGAGTGCGATCGCTGGATAAACCTCGTCAAGTAGAATTTTCCCCAGATGTTATGACCACCGATCTAGAAACCATTGTCAGTGATCCCGAAATTGAGATTGTGGTGGAATTATTAGGAGGCCTTGAACCAGCACGATCGCTCATTTTAAAAGCCATTGCCGAAAAAAAACACGTTGTCACCGCTAATAAAGCCGTTATTGCCCGTTATGGGGATGAAATATACGAGGCCGCTAACCAAGCAGGGGTTTACGTTCTCCTAGAAGCAGCCGTAGGTGGTGGTATTCCCATCATTAAACCCCTCAAACAGTCCCTAGGGGCCAATCGCATCACTAGCATTATTGGTATTGTCAACGGCACGACCAACTATATTTTGACAAAAATGACCACAGCAGGCGCTGACTTCGCTGATGTCTTAACCGAAGCGCAACAGTTAGGCTACGCTGAAGCCGATCCCACCGCCGATGTAGACGGTTTAGACGCTGCTGATAAAATCGCTATTCTAGCCTCTTTGGGGTTTGCCGGAAGGGTAAAACGAGAAGATGTCTATTGCGAAGGGATTCGTCAAATTACTGCTACCGACATTACCTATGCCGATCAATTAGGCTTTGTCATTAAATTACTGGCCATTGCCAAAGGAGCAGAAGGAGAAAACTCCCAACAGCTACAATTAAGAGTGCATCCTACATTAGTCTCCAAAGCTCATCCTCTAGCCAACATTAACGGGGTTTATAACTCGGTATTAGTGGAGGGGAGTCCCTTGGGACAAGTGATGTTTTTTGGACCTGGGGCGGGAGCCGGACCAACGGCCAGCGCAGTGGTGTCCGATATTATGAATATTGTGGCCATCCTTCAAAGTAGCGGGGACAATCAGGGTCTTGATCCGCTCTTAAGTTGTGTCCATCAACATTTTTGTGAAATTATTCCCATTGAAGCGGTAGAAACCCGTTTTTATGCTCGCTTTCTCACTAAAGATGTCCCCGGAGTTATCGGTTATTTAGGAACCACCTTTGGCAACCATCAAGTGAGTTTAGAGTCTGTCGTACAAATCGGTTTTCAAGGGGAACTAGCGGAGATTGTTGTCGTCACCCATGATGTATGTGAAGGAAACTTCCGTCAGGCTTTAGATGAAATTCGCCATTTAGAAGCCATTGATAGCATTCCCAGTATTGTACGAGTTTTATAGTCGATATCAGAAGTGAGCTTAAAATTGCTATTGTAAATCCATCTTCCCTTGCCTCCTCTGCTCCCCCTGCTCCCCTTATCCTAAAGTATGGTATTCAACAGGATTTCATATGATTTGTGTGAGGCTCATCCTCCCGTTCCAAAAACGTTTTGTCTTCAAAGGTTAGCCATTACGTTTATTTCCCTGATTTCCTTATCTTTTCCCTTATCAGCGATCGCCCAACCCTCTTTATCCGAAAGTTGTCGGGAACCTGTCTTATCCCAGTTAAAACCCCATCGGGTTATAGCGGGGGAAACCATTGAAACCATTGCCAGACAGTATAACTTAGTTCCTCAAACCTTGATCGCAGTTAACCCCATTCTTGAAGGGGGAGAGGTAACGGTAGGACAAGATATTTTAATCCCCCCGTTTAATGGTATTCGCATCACTGTCCCCCAGGGGGCGACTTGGCAGGACTTGTCTACCGCTTATGGTATTCGGGCCGATGTTTTGTTTGAAATTAATGGTTGTGTGGAAACTCCGACAGTGGTATTTATTCCTGGGGTTAACTGGGAACCGGGAGAACAGTCCCCTCAAGTTGACTATACAGGGTTACGGGGCTATCCTTTGCCCAGTTTGGGGGCAGTGGGATTGAGTTATGGATGGCATAGGGACCCGAATACGGGAGAGTCGTTTTTTCATGGAGGTATGGACATTCTCGCAGAAGAGGGAACCCCAGTCTTAGCGGCGGAGAGTGGAACAGTGGTTTATGCTGGCCAAGAGGGGAGTTATGGCTTTTTAGTGATTATTGATCATGGGAATGGCAGACAAACCCGTTATGGTCATTTAAGTCGCTTTGAAACGCGCATTGGTCGGTCTATAGAAGTGGGGGATGTGTTGGGATATGTGGGAAGCACAGGACGGCCAGATATCTTAAACCCTCATTTACATTTTGAAGTCCGGTTTAAATCCCCTGTGGGATGGGTTGCACAAGATCCAAATATTCATCTATCCCAGTAAATTTGATGCAAATTGTTAGTATCATTAAAGAGGGTAGGAATGATTGTTTTTCTAACCCGTCAAAGTCTGTCACTATAACCTTATGACTGTTCAATCCTTAACGTCTAACGCTTCACTGTCCAACGCTACAACAGTTATCACCCCTTCCTCAGACGTTAAACCTTGGCCCGGATTAATCGAAACCTATCGCCCCTATCTTCCCGTTACGGAAAATACCCCAGTTGTCACCCTTCTCGAAGGAAACACCCCATTGATACCGGTTCCCTACCTCTCGCAACAAATAGGGAAAGGAGTCAAGGTGTTTGTTAAATATGATGGTCTCAACCCCACAGGAAGCTTTAAAGATCGGGGTATGACTATGGCTATCTCCAAGGCTAAAGAAGATGGGGCCACAGCAGTTATCTGCGCCAGCACTGGCAATACTTCGGCGGCGGCAGCAGCTTATGCTAGACGGGCTGGGATGCGGGCCTTTGTCATCATTCCTGACGGTTATGTGGCTTTGGGGAAACTGGCTCAAGCTTTATTATATGGGGCCGAGGTGATTGCCGTTGAGGGCAACTTTGATGATGCCTTGACGGTGGTTAAGGAAATGGCAGAAAATTATCCTGTCACTTTGGTTAACTCGGTGAATCCTTATCGTTTAGAAGGACAAAAAACCGCAGCCTTTGAGGTGGTGGATGTCTTAGGTGATGCCCCTGATTGGTTATGTATTCCAGTGGGCAATGCAGGGAATATTAGTGCCTATTGGATGGGTTTTTGCCAGTATCATAGTTTAGGTAAGATGGATAAACTCCCGAAAATGATGGGTTTTCAGGCAGCAGGGGCCGCCCCATTTATTCAAGGCCAACCGGTGAAAACACCAGAAACCCTAGCCACAGCTATTCGTATTGGCAACCCGGCTAACTGGGATAAGGCTTGGGGGGCAAAAGAGGCCAGTCAAGGAGAGTTTAATGGGGTGACAGATGAGGAGATATTAGAAGCTTATCGTCTATTGGCCGCCCATGAAGGGGTGTTCTGTGAACCTGCTAGTGCAGCATCTGTGGCTGGTTTATTAAAGGTTAAAGATAGGGTTCCTGCAAATAGTAAAATCGTTTGTGTGTTAACAGGGAATGGTCTTAAAGATCCCGATTGTGCTATTGAACATAGTAACAATCAAGTTAAATCTGGGATTAAACCTGAGTTATCTAGAGTGGCTGAGGTTATGGGTTTTTGAATGCACTTCCTATGACAATAATCGCTGACGATGTGACAACCACAGGAATAACAGGCAGAAAACCAAAAGTTAAATAAGAAGGTAACCAGTTAAACTGAAAGCCTATCACCATGAGTTCGCCCACAATGATTGAGAGCAGACAACTTATCCCATTGATATTTTTACCATATAATGCGGCAATGACAGTGGGAAATAATACCGTGAGTCCTGTAAACGTTTGTGTGGCAATAATAAAAATGCTACTGGGGGGTTGATAGGCTATTATTAAACCAATGATTGCTAAAAAAATGATCAATATTCTGCCTATTAATGTTTCTTCTTTGAGAGACGCTTGAGCATGAATATAGGGTAAATAAATATCTCTAGTAATGATAGAACTTAGGGATAATAATTGAGAATCTAAGGTAGACATAAAAGAGGCTAATGCCCCTACTATAATAATTGAATTCAACCATAAAGGTGTATATTGAGATAACATCATTGGTAAAATTTGATCTGCTTCTTTTCCTTCTAAACCAGGAAAAACTGTATTTCCCCAAACTCCTATCATTACGGGACAAATAAATAAAATACCAGTAATGACAGGATATAAAAGGGTTGAAAATTTTAGAGATTGAGCCGTTTTTGCTGTATAAAAACGCATAAACATTTGGGGAAACATCGGTAAGGTTAAACTCCATAAAACCATGAAACTAAACCACTTTTTCTTAGTAAAAAATTCTCCAACTCCTGCGCGGGAAAACAGTTCAGGTTTCAATTGATAAGTTTCTTTTGTTATGTTAATAAATCCCCCAAGATTATAAGCAATGACGATAAAAGCAGTTATCATTAAAACAGACATCAAAATACCTTGTAAAACATCGGTTAAAGCAACACTTCTCATTCCTCCCATTAAAACATAAATGACAATAATAATAGTTAAAAAGCTGGCTCCCATAAAGTAAGGAATTTGTCCATTAGTTAGCTTTTCTAAAAGATAACCGGCTCCAATGGGTTGTAAGGCTAAATAAGGTAAAGTAAAAATAACCATTACCGCTAAAAATAACAGTTTTAAAGGGGTATTATTAAAGCGAAAATGAATGAATTCAGCAGGAGTAATAAAATTATATTGTTTTCCTACTTTCCAAACTTGATAACCAATATAATAGAAGGATAAAGAGGCAAACCCTGTTCCAAATGCCATCATCGGATAATAACTAATACCAATACGATAGCCCTCTCCTGAAAATCCTAAGAAGAAAAAAGAACTAAAATTAGTGGCAATTAATGTGAAAAAAAGAACAATATTCCCTAGGTTACGATTAGCTAAAAAATAATCTTCTGCGGTGTTTTCTTGTTTTTTATAAGACCAAAATCCCACCAATAATGTTGCTAACAAATAGAAGGCAATGACAAAATAGACAACTAACATAGTTAAAAATTATTGTTTCCAAATTTTATTAGTAAAAAGGTAAATACTAGCCGTTAGAACAATTTGTAATAAAATAAAATAGAAAAACCATATTGGTAAAAATAAAATAAAATTATCCGTCAAAATATGCCAATGCCAAAAGTCTAAGGATAACAAAAAAATCAAAGTAAAACAAAACCACCAAAAATAATTATTTTCTAAAAGTCTCATAACATTGACTCAAAGTTACAGGAGTTTACCCTAAAAATAATATATAACAATCGGGTTTCAGTTGTGAGAAAATTAGAAGCAGGATAAAACACAGTGTTAAATACCTACGAGGGGATATTTATAGGGACATAATACTATTATGTCTTATGTATGTTCTCATTTCTCACATATTATTACTGATTGCTATAGCATTACAAAGAAAGATTATGACATTATTGTAAACCAATGCACGACTCAACCTAAGTACCTCGACAAAGTTTTATAGTAACCTGAGTTCGACAGAACATAAAATCGATGGTTTAAGAGTCATATCGTTAACTCGAAACCCTTATTCTTTAGTTAAAAATGTTTCAACTCCGAACTCACGTTATAGTACATTTAAAAAAAAAGATAGTCCAGATGAACTTAAGCAATCAGAAACAGTAAGGAATCCTTTATGATAGATAAAGTCATAAAACTTTACCTTTCTTCATGAGTGGAACCCTGACCAACTTGAAACAACTAAAAAGTCTCTTCAAAGAGACAGTATTATTTGGGAATGATCCCTCTCCCGAACTTCTTGCCATTTTAAGTGTCTATTTTGTACAAGGTATTCTAGGATTAGCACGATTAGCTGTCAGTTTCTTCTTAAAAGATGACTTAGGGTTAACCCCAGCGCAAACGGGTGCTTTAATAGGGGTTGCTGCTATTCCTTGGGTGATAAAACCGTTTTTTGGCTTTCTTTCTGATGGTTTGCCTATATTTGGTTATCGTCGTCGTCCTTATCTGGTGCTTTCTGGACTGTTGGGTAGTCTATCTTGGGTGTTATTAGCTACAGTGGTTACTAATGCTTGGTTAGCTACCGTTACCCTACTCCTAACTTCTATTTCCGTCGCTATCAGTGATGTTATTGTGGACTCATTGGTGGTAGAAAGAGCGCGAAAGGAGTCTTTAGGTCAAGCAGGATCGTTACAATCCTTAACTTGGGGGATGTCTGCGTTAGGGGGTTTAATTACAGCTTATTTAAGTGGTTGGTTGCTAGAAAGATTTAGTAATCAAACAGTATTTGAAATTACAGCTATTTTTCCTTTTATTGTATGTCTTGCTGCTTGGTTGATTGCAGAAGAACCTATTAAGAAAAATGAGTTGGTTTCTCAACAGAATCATTCCTTGATTAAACAACAGATAAAACAACTGTGGCAAGCTATTAAACAAAAGTCAATCTTCTTCCCAACTGCCTTTGTTTTTTTGTGGCAAGCAACTCCCAATGCTGACTCAGCTTTCTTCTATTTTACAACTAATGAATTAGGGTTTGAGCCAGAATTTTTAGGTCGAGTTCGTCTGGTTACCAGTGTAGCAGCTTTATTAGGTATTTTCATTTACCAAAAGTTCCTAAAAAATGTTTCTTTTAGAAACATATTAGGCTGGAGTGTAGTTATTTCTTCTGTATTGGGAATGACGATGTTACTCTTAGTGACTCATACGAATCGAGTTTTAGGGATTGATGATCATTGGTTTAGTTTAGGGGATAGTTTAATCTTAACAGTAGCGGGACAAATTGCTTTTTTACCTATTTTAGTATTAGCTGCTAGATTATGTCCTAAAGGGATTGAAGCCACCTTATTCGCTTTACTCATGTCTATTGTTAATCTAGCCAATTTGTTGTCCCATGAACTAGGTGCTTTACTAACTCATTGGATAGGAGTGACAGACACTAATTTTGATAATCTTTGGTTACTGGTTATTATTACAAATTTATCAACTTTATTACCTTTACCTCTGGTCAAATGGTTGCCCAACTCTGATCCACAAACTTCAGATCAAGTAACAAAAGAGAAGACTGTTTATATCGGGGAAGCTTATGAAGGACATCCTATGGGGACATTTCCTAGTGATTCCACTATCCCTGAGATACTGCCAAAAGTTATTACTAATAATTCAAAGTAAATATTTTTTAAATAAGGAAAATCAATGACTAACTTAATTACTCAGAAAACGCAAAATAAACCTTATAATCGTCAGCAATGGCAACAAGGTTATCAGTCTCAGCCCAATGAATATGATTATTTCATTGATGATATAGAGGGTGAAATTCCTGAACAATTACAAGGAACTTTCTTTAGAAACGGACCCGGATTATTAGAAGTACAAGGAACACCATTAAAGCATCCTTTTGATGGAGATGGGATGATTTGTGCAATTTCTTTTTTAGGTAATGGTAAAGTTCATTTTCGTAATCGTTTTGTTCGCACAGAAGGTTATGTTAAAGAACAAAAAGCCGGCAAAATGATTTATCGTGGGGTTTTTGGGACACAGAAACCTGGAGGATGGTTGAATAATTTTCTAGATATCAAAGTCAAAAATATTGCCAATACTAATGTTATTTATTGGGGTAACAAATTACTCGCACTTTGGGAAGCTGCTGAACCTTATCAACTCAATCCAAAAACCTTAGAAACCATCGGAATAGACTATTTAGACGGTGTATTAACTTCGGGTGATTCTATTTCCGCTCATCCTTGTTTTGATCCTGCTTCTGAGTTAGATAATGGTCAACCTTGTTTAGTAAATTATTCCATTAAACCAGGGTTATCCAGTAAAATTACTATCTATGAATTTGCTGTAGATGGTTCGTTACTACGCAGTCATTCTCATGTTGTTCCTGGGTTTTCTTTCATCCATGATTTTGCCATTACTCCTCATTATTGTCTCTTATTACAAAACTCCGTAAGTTTCAATCCTTTACCTTATATTCTAGGTTTAAAAGGTGCAGGGGAATGTGTTAGTTTTAACGCTAATCAACCCAGTAAATTGATTATTATTCCTCGAACTGTTCCCTATGAAAACATAAAAATTTTAGATATAAATGCAGGGTTTGTATTTCATCATGTCAATGCTTTTGAAGAAGGAGAAAGCATCTATTTAGATTCAATCTGTTATGACTCCCTTCCTCAAGTTCAACCTGATCTTGATTATAAAGAGGTTGATTTTGATAGCTTAGATCCTGGACAAATCTGGCGGTTTAAAATTGATTTAAAATCAAACAATATTGACAAGGAAATGATAGACAGTCGTTCTTGTGAATTTCCCTATATTAATCCTAAGAAGGTTGGCAGAAAATACCGTTATTTATTCACATCAACTATCCATGATAATCAAGGAAATGCTCCCTTTCAAGCTATTCAAAAATTAGACTTATTAGCAGGTAATAGACAAGTCCATTCCTTGGCCCCAATAGGATATGTGAGCGAACCTATTTTTGTCCCTAAACCTGATGCAACTGAAGAAGATCAAGGATGGGTTTTAGTCATGGTATATGATGGAATTAAACACCGTTCTGATATTGTTATTTTGGATGGTGAAAACTTAAATAAAGACCCTTTAGCAACCCTCCATCTTAAACATCATATTCCCTATGGATTGCATGGAAACTGGACATCTGAGGTATTTTTGTAATTAGCTAAAATCACAAAATTTTGGAGGAAATATTTATGAATATTCCCTCCAAATCAAATATCTCATTGAAAGAAAATTATGCTTCTAATAGAACCTTATTTTTCGCTTCTGACTTAAGCTGATATAACTCTTCTAAAAGAAAACTAATTTTCTTTAAATTATAGGGAAAAGGTGGTTTCATCGGTCGATAATCTAAGGGATGAGATTCCCCATAACGTAAAACAGCATTAACCATTAAACAGTCTTCTGAACTTAAATTAATCGCCCCATGAGGAACTCCTGGAGGAATGGTAATCACTTGCGGATTATACTCACTTAATGGAATATAATGATACTGTTTATTATGCAGTGCAACCAGAATAAAACTTCCCCGAACTACTAATAATTGATCCGTTTGAAAATGATGCACAAACAGTTCATCAATAGTTCCACTGGGAACTTGTACTAACATTGTCTCATCACTAGACTGTGGGGTGTAAAATTGTGCCATTCCCCCTTGTATTGATTCGAGTTTGCGTAATGATATCCCTGCTTTTAAACTCATATTATTTTTCTGTGTTTTTTACTTCTTTATTTATTTTAACAATTCTTATTGTAAATTGATGTAAAGAAGATTACATAATGTGACTATTATATGATAGATATCTAAAATTAGAGTAAATTAGTTCTAATATAATCTTATACAGTTAAATGAGAGTAAGAAATAGGTTGAATATCGAACCAAAAAATTAGTATTAGCTGCGTGGGATATGATGGGATATTAGGATAGGATGAAACATTAGATACTTTCTGAACAATCTTAAAAACAAATACTTTTATGAATACCCAACTGGTAAAAACCCTAGCTCAAATTATTAAAAGTTTATCTGAAGAAGAACGAATTTTACTCGAATCTGAATTACATCCCCAACAAGACTGGGAAACGACAAAAAAAAGAATTCTCAAACGCAATCAGAAAATTTATCAACAACGAGAAGGAAAACCCTTAAAACCTTCTATTGATGAAATTTTTTATCAAATGCGAGAAGAACGTAGTGAAGAATTGATACAAGCTTGTTTTTCTGAGACTATTAAAGAGGAAGAAAATGGCTAATAATTTAATATGTGTTGATGCTAACTTTATTGTTCGTTTAGTGAATATTCAAATTGCTAATTCTGCCTTTATTACCTTATGGGAAGAATGGAGAGCAAATGAAATAACTGTGGTTGCTCCTACTTTATTTTATTATGAAGTAACCAATGCACTGTATCGAATGAGTAAAGCAGAACAAATGACAATAGAACAAGCAAAAGAAGCTTTAATAGATGCTCTCAGTTTCAATATTACTCTTTATGGACATCAGCAATTACCAAATTTTCATCAAACTGCGTTTGAATTAGCTAATCAATTTAATCTACCTGCTTCTTATGATGCTCACTATCTAGCACTAGCACAACATCTCAATTGTGACTTTTATACAGGGGATAAACGATTATATAATACCGTAAAAAATCAAATTAGCTGGATTAAATTGGTAACTTAATTAAAGGATGGGCAGCAGTAAAAATAGGGGTTTGTCTAAATATAAATAAACAACTAAACATAAATCTTTTAATCTTTTAATTTAGGTATTTTAGTTAACATTTAGCTTTCTTCCTCCTCTTCATTTTCTTCAATTGGTTCTGGTTCAGGAGCATCAGTAATCGGGTTTCCGTATAATTCAGGACTTAAAGCATCTAATATAATATGATTTGAATTTCGACCGTCTAGACTACTCCGTAACCTATATATAACCATTTCAGGATCTTCTTGAGATGAGAGATAAATTAAAATTTGATCGGGACTATTACAAGTTTCTTCTATGTTTTCTACGCCACAGATAACAATATAATTATTATAATTACCTTGTATTAGGTAATTCAATTTTGATTCCCTATAAAGTCTATTAAATCTCTGAGCAACAATTTCACAAACTTCTTCTCCATATTTTCCTCTCCATTTAACAATTCGTATAACGTCTCCAGTTAAGTTTCTCACCATTAATGTTAGTTGACTATTTAATGTTTGTCGATCATATGAGAGACCACAAAAAAAATAGACTTTTTCTTTTTCACTATGCTTGATTATTTCTGTCTGAGCAAGAAAATAATCATTGAAATTGATAGATAGGTTAACATTGACTACTAATATTAATTGTAATAATTGTAGAAAATGATTAATTTCTTTTTTCACACTCTTTTCCTCTAAAAACCTTAACTCGTGATTGTATTAGTCTAGTTTGAAATTAATATAACCAATAAATTCTCTTAATCTGTTAGTGTTAGATACTCTTAAATCTATTTGAGCAGATGAAAATCTATTATCTACCCCAAAACCTCTCTAAAGATTCGCTTGACCCCCATACATCTCCTCTAAAACCAAAGCAGGATCAAGATATTCCCCACGATACTTCAAACCCCAATGAAGATGAGGACCCGTTGTGCGTCCCGTCATCCCAATACGACCGATTCTCGCACCGGAAGGAACCTCTTGACCCACCCACAACACTAACCCCCCTTCTCTATCAATTAAATAACGACCTTGGGGACTCTCTTCCACCTTCCCCATGAGATGACAATAAATATGCGTCCATGATCCTGATTGAATGGTTATCATGGTGCCACAAGCAGTATGATCCGACAAAGCAATAACTCGTCCTCCCCACCAGTTGCGAACATAACTCCCCAACGGTGCAGCAATATCTAAACCATAATGAAACTGAGATTGTCCTGTAATAGGAGAGGTACGATAACCGTATCCAGAAGTGTAAGTTTGGAAATTTTCCACCGGAAATGACGCATATTGCCAGGTATTGCTAGAATTTGTTGCCGGAACATATTGCGCTTGAGAAGGAACTTGTCGCCACCCATTCACTCCCAGAGGAAGCAATAAGGTAGCGATCGCAACACAGAGTAATTTTTTATTGAGTTTATTGACACACTGCACCATAACACCACTCACACCTAATTACATTAGGTAGAATCATACCTATTTTTGAGCGAAGATGCTAATAAGCTTTTTCAATGGAGTGTATTCATTTTTAGTTGAGTGAGTGTAGGAAGTGTGGACAGTGTCGAAGGTGTGGGAAGATTTATTTTTGCTAACCTGTGCTTTGTTTTGTTACAATCGACAAATTATCAATTATTTTTCAATCAAGCGTTTAATAATCTATGGTTATTGATTTTATTCCCTTTCGTTTTTCCATTGATACCGTTGTCATTGCTGGAACTTGTTTATGGTCTTTATCCCTTTATTTAGGGCTTTCCTCTGTGAGAGAAGGTATTATAGAAGGGTTAAATCGTTGGTTTAATTTTGCAGAGCGATCGCTTTATATCTCCGAAGAAGAATTTGAAAAAACCCGTGACGCAAGAGAGTCTCAAAATGCCTTTTATGCCTCACTTTTTAGCATTCTTCCCTTCTTTATCATTGGTGGATTTTGTTATTGGGGTCTAGAATTAGGTCTAGGACAAAGCTGGTCAGTTAGTATGGGTATGTTAGCTGTTATGGCCTGTGGAATTTATGAATTAGGACGTAGAAGCACCTAAAGAATAAAGAATTTAGAATAAAGAATTTAGAATAAAGAATTTAGAATGGAAAAAGCAACATTTGGAGCAGGATGTTTTTGGGGAGTAGAGTATGCTTTTCGTCAACTGAAAGGGGTTATTTCTACTTCCGTGGGTTATATGGGAGGACATTGGCCAAACCCTTCTTATTTAGATGTTTGTGCAAGAATCACTGGCCATGCTGAGGTGACACAAATTGAATATGATACCACCATTATTAGTTATGAGAAACTATTAGAAACCTTTTGGACTATTCATGATCCCACTAGCTTAAATCGTCAAGGACCTGATCGAGGAGAACAATATCGTTCTATTATTTTTTATCATAACCAAGAACAGGAAAAAATAGCGAGAAAATCTAAATTAAACTTGCAAAATTCTGGCAAATATGATAAAGCTATTGTTACAGAAATAAAAGCAGCTTCTGATTATTATTTAGCTGAAGATTATCATCAACAATATTTTGAAAAAAAAGAAATTTAAGTCAAAATGTTTTCAAATTGAACATTAATTTAAAAAACAGAGTAGGGGTTTAATATTATTAAACCCCTACAAAAACAATGGGCGATACTGGATTTGAACCAGTGACAGCCTGCTTGTAAGGCAGGAGCTCTACCGCTGAGCTAATCGCCCTCACTCATGCTTTGCTATCATAACACATCTACCAAAAAAAGCAACACTTTTTTTAAGGAAACTTTAAAACAGAAAACCGTCTAAGAAATTAAGACCAGAACCTTCTCTTCCCTAACTCTACAGACACACACCACCGACAGTATAATTATTAGTTATGCCCTCTGGCCGTACTCACGATCGCATTACCTTAATTAGTTTACTCCCCTTAGCCGTGTTAGGGTTAATGGTTACCGGTCGAGGAGAATGGATACTATGGTTTAGTGGAGCTTATTTATTCAGTGGATTGATGTTTGGGCCTGACTTAGACATCTATTCACTACAGTATAAACGTTGGGGTCTTCTACGTTGGATCTGGTTACCCTATCAATGGTGTCTGAAACATCGTTCCTTTTTCTCTCATGGGTTTATTGTGGGAACGGTGATTAGAATCATCTATTTGTTGAGTATGGTTTTAATAGGAGCCATTTTTGTTGTAGCGATCGCCCAATTAATTTTAGGGTTTGATTGGAACTGGCAGACCTTTGTGAAAACTCAATTCAACTTAATCAAACATCAGTATCTTGAACTTGCAATGGCCTGTTTTCTGGGATTAGAACTTGGAGCCATGAGTCATAGTCTCAGTGATTATCTGGTCAGTTCTCGAAAAAAATTGCAAAAAAAGCCTAAAAAACGTCGTCGTAAATAAGGCATTCTCAATTCTCAATTCTCAATTCTACATTCATTAATCAACTGCCTCGTAATCATTAGAAATGGTTTCATCATCATCAAAACTGAAAGTCACTTCTAAGTCGTCCACATCTACATCTTCAAGTTCTTCAATATTCGCTAGGGAATCGAGATCGATCGAAGATGTACTTTGATAAGGCACCGTTTCTTCAAAAGAAGACTGAGTTTGGGGTTGTGGAGGGGTTTGAGTGTTTAAAGGGCCTCCAAGATTAGTTCCAAAAGTATTGTGAAACTCTGTATTATTGGGACTTCCTTGCTTATAAACCTCCGTTCCCATAGTGAGAATAACTTGTCGAAACTCATCCACATAAACCCTTAACTTCTCCAAACTGATACCAGAATTTCTCAATGCAGCCTCAAGTTGTTCCTTCTTCTGTTTCGCTTGAAACTTCAAATCATCTGGTAGCACCTCAACATTTTCCTGGAGGGTGGTTTGATATGTATGGAATAAACTATCGGCTTGATTTTTCACTTCGATAATCTTCATTTGGCGACGATCTTCTTCTGCATAGTCGCAAGCATCTCTCTGCATTCGTTCGATTTCGCTCGATTTCAAGCCCCCTGTATGGCTAATGGTGATGCTTTGTTCCTTACCGGTTCCTTGATCTTGGGCAGCTACCTTCAAAATGCCATTGACATCAATCTCAAAACTAACTTCTATTTGGGGAACCCCTCGAGGGGCTGGAGGAATACCCGCTAATAAACACTTCCCCAAACTACGATTATCTTTAGCCATGGCCCTCTCCCCTTGTAGCACATGGATCTCTACAGAGGTTTGACCGTCCGTAGCGGTTGAAAAGACCTGAGACTTACTGGTAGGAATCGTGGTGTTGCGTTCAATAATTTTCGTAAATACTTCTCCAAGGGTTTCAATCCCTAAAGATAAGGGAGTCACATCCAATAATAAGACATCTTTCACCTCACCCCCTAAAACCCCCCCTTGAATAGCAGCCCCTAAAGCGACTGCTTCATCTGGGTTGATAGAGCGTTCCATTTGACTGTTGGGAAAAACCTGTTGAATCACCCGATGAATAGCTGGCATTCGTGTTGATCCTCCCACCAAGACCACTTTTTCTAGTTCTTCCGCATTAAGTTCACAGTCATTGAGAGCTTGGGTTAAGGGTTCTAAAGTAGCTTGGGTTAAGTCTTTGGTTAACTCTTCAAACTGGGCGCGGGTGAGTTCCGTTTCCAGATGTTTCGGTCCGGTATCATCAGCAGTGATAAAGGGAAGATTGATCGAAGTGGTCAACATACTCGACAGTTCGATTTTGGCTTTTTCTGCTGCCTCTCTCAGTCGTTGTAGAGCCATTTTATCTTGAGCGAGATCAAGATTTTCTTCTTTCTGGAAATTCTCTACCATCCAAGAAACGACGGCATTATCAAAGTCATCTCCCCCCAGATGATTGTTGCCGGCGGTGGCTTGTACCTCAAACACTCCATTGCCAAGTTGTAAGATAGAAACATCAAAAGTACCACCCCCCAAGTCAAAGACAAGGATGTATTGTTCTTGCTGTTGTTTATCTAAACCATAAGCTAAAGCCGCCGCAGTCGGCTCATTAATAATTCGACGCACATCTAGACCAGCAATAGTTCCCGCATCCTTCGTCGCTTGTCGTTGGGCATCGGTAAAATAGGCAGGAACCGTAATCACTGCTTCACTCACTGTTTCTCCAAGATAGTCCTCAGCGTCCTTTTTTAACTTTTGCAGAATCATCGAAGACAGTTCTTGGGGGGTGTAGTGTTGTCCCCGAATTTCTACATTCACCATATCATCTCGGCCAGTGACGCATTTATAGGGAACCCGCGATCGCTCTTCTAAGGTTTCTTCCCATCGCCTCCCAATAAAACGTTTAATACTATAAATTGTATTTTCAGCATTTGTCACGGCCTGGCGTTTAGCCAGTTGTCCCACTAACCTTTGATTTCCTTTGCCAAAAGCTACAATACTGGGGGTTGTTCGCCCGCCCTCTGCGCTAGGCATGACTATGGGGTTGCCTCCTTCCAAAACAGCAGCACAACTATTGGTGGTTCCCAGGTCAATACCAATGACTTTTCCCATAGCACTTGTCTTTTCAGATAGTTCATCTTTGATAATATCGGTTAGCAGTCATATTGGAGTTGAGTGGTTCCTGATACGACTTCCCCTAGTATTTATATTACCCATTAATTTCTCTAATGTTTTAGGGGTAATTTCTGAGGTTGGGGATGGATTATCCATAATGGATGATGGGGGCTTAATTTTCCGAGCTTTTTGGAGAAAATTTTCAAAAAACTTTTTCTCCTTGTTAAGGAAAGTTCATTACCCATTATCCCTAGTTGCTTCCCCCTTGCATTTAATCCTCGGAGTTAGTTTCCTCGGCGGGTTCAGAGTCCGAGACATCGGGAGACTCGGCCGGTTTAGGGGCGGCGACTTTAACCATGGCATGACGTAATACTTGGTCTGCGAGCATATAACCCCGCATTAACTCTTCGATGACCGTTCCTTCTGGATATTCATCCGTATATTCCCGTAACATAGCTTCGTGATAGAGGGGATCAAAGGGCTGTTTTTCAGGACGCATGGGAGCAACCCCTAATCGTTTGAGACTCTCCACTAAGTTTTTGTAAACCCCTTGATAACTTTTGTGAATGGCTGCTTCTCCATCATTGGCGGGGTTAATGGAGTTGCGGGCCCTCTCAAAGTTATCGACGACGGATAATAATTCCCCAATGGTTCTACATTTGACCTGGATTTCTAGGTCTTGTTTTTCTTTAGCAGTCCGTTTACGATAATTATCAAATTCTGCAGTTAAGCGAATCTGACTGTTTTTGAGTTGCTCGTATTGTTGGGCTTGTTCTTGCAGTTTTTGTTGTAGGGCTTCTATTTGTTCGGTTAAAGCAGTAACTGTGGTTTCTGCTGACTCCTCCGGAGAGGATTCAGGGGGACTGACTTCAGTTTCTTCTGCTACAACTGAGTCAGTTTCTGTGGTGGCCGTTGTTTCTGTAGATGCGTCGCTTTCAACGTCCACAGAAGTGTCATCAGTTGTTTCAACTTCGGGGGTCTCTATGTTTTTTTCTAATTGTTCTTCGTTGTTTGTAGTAGACATTCTGCTAAAATGAATAACCTATCGCTAATAATAATCTCATTGCTTATTATATAGGGTATGAGTTGACCCGAAAAGTTATTCATTCTCAGATAGCTTTGTCAAGGCCAGTTTAGCACGCATGGCAACGGCTAATTCTGATTCACTGTTCATCAGTTCCTTTAAAGTCTGTTTAAGATCAATAACATCGATCGCTTGACTTTCTCGGCAAGACAAAGCCAGCTTTTCCAAACCGACAATGGCTGCATAACGAACCACCCATTCTGAATCGTTTAACACTTCTAAAAGGGTTGTCAAGGCCTTGGTTTGGGCTTCTTTGACTTGCTCATTGGGTAGTTTAAACCAACGAATGTCTCCTAGTCCCCTCGCTGCAGCACGACGGACACTCAAAGAAAAATCTTGACTTGCCGCCTCAATTAATACGTCTAAGGCATGGGGGTGACCAATACCAGCTAGGGCGCGAGTTGCCCAGGCCCTTGCACCATAATTATAACCATCAATTTGTTCGAGGAGATCACGAACCGCTAGATCCCCTAGGTTGATTAATCCTTCTACCGCAGCGACAGATGCCCCTGGATTATTGTACCCTAATACTTTGATCAGGGTAGGAATAGCTGTTTGATCACAGGCGTTGGCTAGGGTTTCCACTGCTTCTAATAAACTTTCGGCACAAGCAGCAGTCTCTACTTTTTCTAGAAGAGAAGAAATATCTGTATTGTTCATTAATATTGTTGACACACTCTCATTAGGATTACCGAAACATCCGATTAAAGTCAAGCAAAAGTAACTATTTTTTACATTAGAAAAAGAAACGGATAACGCTTACCCTTTGTAACACAAACATCTTGTTTATGACAGTATATAGCACTACTCATGATGATTAGGAAGTTGATAGAATTAGAAAACTTTGTAAGGTGGGAAATGCCCACCTTACAGTAATATCATAACCGAAAAAAGGGTTCCAAGCCTGCTCTTTCAAGGGGATGAAAAGCGGTCGAGGGCTGGCGACGTGTCCACGCCAAACCCAGACCCACTGGATAAAAATTTTCGTTGTTTAAAGACTCCACAGCAAGGTGGAGGTTAT